>JBBITT010000017.1:0-67839 GCA_037440625.1 Chloroflexota bacterium | reverse complement strand
GCGCAACACGCGAACATCCAATTCCACCGGTATCCAGCGATGAAGCACCTCAAGCAAGACACGCACCCGTCCAGCCGGCGTGAGCCGCCGATCGAACACGGCTGCCAACTCTGCCAGCGGACCCGACGTAATCACCACGCGGTCGCCGGGTTTGAGCGCAACACCTTTGGCATAGATCACATCGGGTTCTGCCAAACGTGTGCGCAACGATTCAATGATTTGTTCATCCACGCGCGCCGGGATGCCGCCCAGCATGACCACACCCCGCGCGCCGGGTACATAGTGCAACGCCCACAGACCGGTTTCATCCAGATCAACATGGGCGAACATATAACAGGGGAAAAATGCGCTGCGCGCCAACTTGTTCCCGCGACGCGGTGTAGGGACTGCCGGCAAAAATGTCTCGATGCCGCGCGCGGTCAGCAACGCTTGAACCTGATGTTCTTTGTGTGGTTTGGTGTGGAGCGCGTACCAATATTGCATGACGATTCACTCGGCGCTAGGATTTGAATCGGTCTATAGATTCACTCTTGATCGTACGAATATAACGCAGGCGTCCTTTTTCCACAACCAAGTGCACTTCGCCAAAGGTGCCTACCTGATTCAGGGCTTCTTCGATCATCGCAACGATAGCGGGACGCAGAAATTTCAACTCGGAAGTCACCAGATTCAAATTGGGGGGATCATAATCATCATTCGAATGCATAGAGGGTTGCCTTTTTAGCGAACAAAAAATAGTCTCCGGGTATTTTACACCTCTGGCAAGACCAATGCGTTTAATCTATTAGTGCCATTTGAATTGGTTTGCAATTTGAGAACAAGCCTTTGCATTTCAAAGCATGCTTGATCCGCTCCCAAAAACCGGTTCTGCACAGGGCTAGTCTGGAAAATCGGATTGCACAGCGCCATTGCTGTTGGTGGTTGACAAGCCAGATTGCTCTCCCTATACAGCCGGGGTTGGCGGATTTCCAGCGCCCTTTCTACACTTTATAGAGCACCGAACCAATCAAATAAATACAAGCCCACGGGGAACTTGCCGCGTGGAGCGAGTTAATAATTCGTAAATTTTTTGCGTCAAAATTACGGCGAACACTTTGCTTGGCGTGGATTAATCGCGTATAATCCAAGCAGACTTATGGTTGAGAAAACCCCCTTGGTACTCTCACTCGATTATGGCGGCACAAAACTTTCTGCCGCGCTTGCGTATCGCGGCGCACGCGAATGGCTTGCCGTCGAACGGCACATTTCGCCGCCTGATCACAATGCGCGCTATGAACAAAAAACGATGCTTGCCTTGGCACGCAAGTTGCTTGCCGGGCGCACACCCGCCGCCATCGGCATTAGTTTTGGCGGACCGGTGGATGCCGCGCGCGGGCGCGTGATTCTGTCGCATCACGTACCCGGCTGGGAAGACACGCCCTTGCGCGATCAGTGGCAAAATGAATTCGGTGTGCCGGTGAGCGTGGATAACGATGCGAACGTCGCCGCACTGGGCGAGTACACATTTGGCGCGGGACAAGGGTGCGCTTCGTTGTTTTACATCACGGTTAGCACCGGCGTGGGCGGCGGCTGGGTCATCGGTGGAAAAATTTTTAACGGTGCCGATGCGATGGCGGGCGAAATCGGTCACACGATTGTTGATCCGCGCGGACCGGCGTGTGTCTGTGGTCGGCGCGGTTGCGTGGAAGCGATGGCGTGTGGTCCTGCCATCGCGCGTGATGCCCGCGCACAATGGATTGCCGAACCGAATGCCGGTGCAATCTTGCGCGCACTCGTCCGCGATGATTTGAACGCACTCACCGGCGCGCTCGTCGCACAAGCGGCAAACGCCGGCGACGCACTGGCGCAACGCGTGATGGATGATGCCGCGCGCGCACTGGGATTTGGGATCGGCACGGCGATTACGTTGATGAATCCAGAACGCATCGTCATTGGCGGCGGCGTGTCTAAATCAGGCGAACGATGGTGGCGCATCGTGCGCGAATCCGCACGCGAAAACACCTTGCCCCAAATGCGCGTGAACATCGTCCCCGCCGCGTTTAGTGACGATGCACCCCTCTGGGGCGCACTTGCCCTGGCGGAGCAACTGATCCAATGAATCTTTTGACGCAACCGCATCGTCGCTACAATCCGTTGACCGATGAATGGGTCTTGGTGTCGCCGCAGCGCACCCAACGACCTTGGCTGGGGCAAATCGAAGCGCCGCCGGCAGAATCGTTGCCACAGTACGATCCACAATGTTATCTCTGTCCCGGCAACACACGCGCCGGCGGCAAACGCAACCCTGTGTACGATTCCACGTTTGTTTTTGAAAACGATTTTGCCGCGCTCGTGCCGGCGTTCTCTGCCCCCTTGCCGCAAGACGATGCGCTGCTCCACGCAGCATCCGAACGCGGCATCTGTCGCGTGGTCTGTTTTTCACCGCGTCACGATTGGACGCTACCCGATATGCCGCTCGCTGATATTCGCCGCGTGATAGAGGTGTGGCGTGAACAAACTCGGGAATTGGGCGCGCTCGATTTTGTGAGTTACGTCCAAGTGTTTGAAAACAAAGGAGCGTTGATGGGGGCGAGCAATCCACATCCGCATTGTCAGGTTTGGGCAACCGAACACCTTCCCACCGAACCCGCCAAAGAATTGCACGCGCAATCCGATTATTGGCACTCGCATCGCACGTGCTTGCTCTGCGATTACTTGGCGATCGAATTGGCGCGCGCCGAACGCATCGTCGTGCAGAACGATCACTTTGTTGTCATTGTGCCTTTCTGGGCGATCTGGCCCTTTGAAACGATGCTCCTCGCGCGGCGGCATCTTGGCTCGCTCACCGATCTGAATGATGCGGAATGCGCCGCCCTCGCCGACATCATCAAACGCTTGACCACGCGCTATGATAATCTCTTTCGCATCTCGTTTCCGTACTCGATGGGGTTTCACCAATCGCCGACCGATGGCACGGCGCATCCGGCAATGCATCTGCACGCGCATTACTATCCACCACTCTTGCGCAGTGCCACCATCCGTAAATTTATGGTGGGCTATGAGATGCTCGCCGAACCGCAGCGTGACATTACGCCGGAAACGGCCGCCGCGCGTCTGCGCGAAATGAGTGAGACGTTGTACAAAAGTTGAGGGCAGGAGTTTTCTCGTGCCCTCATTCGCTGCATTTACTTTTTTGCCTTGACCTGTTCATCGTGCATCTTGAGCGCGATGTAAATCGTTTGGTGTACCGGGGTTGGTATGTTCTTCTCTGCACCCAATCGCACAATCGTTCCGCTCATCGCATCAATCTCCAAACGCTTGCCTTGCTCCACATCGAGTTGCATCGAGGGCTTGGCGCCGGGTTTGAGATTGAGCGCGAACTGATATTGCCGCTCAACAATATCATCGTCGAGTTGCACGCCTTGCGCTTTGCCCACCGCGTACACTTCTTCCATCGCCGCGCGCAACGTAGCGCGCGCTTCCGGCATTTGAAACAAATCGTACGGGGCGGTGCGCGCGAGCGATGCCAAGCCGGAGGCGGATGCAATGAACACAAACTTGTGCCACAACGGCGTGCGCCCATCCGCCACCGCCGTTGCCTCAACGCCGGTTCGTTTGAGCATCGTCACAAATTCTTCCACGCGCGGCGTGAGACCTTGCCCGTACACCTCGCCCACAAACGAAATGCGGAACGGACTCTTTTGCTCCACCACTCCCGGCGCGGTAATGTTCGAGACGATTTGCGTGGGCGCGACGATCACGTGTTCCTTGCCAATGATCGCGCCAATTTGATCGTGGTTATCCACACCATTCTGGAACGTAACGACGGTCGTGTGCGCCCCGATCATCGGTTTAATCGCTTGGATGGCGGTCGCGTTATCGTACGTCTTGACGCTCAAGATCACCCAGTCCACCACCCCCACCTCGGCGGGGTTATCAGTGGCGCGCGCCGGCTTGATCGTTACATCGCCGTGAATGCTTTTGACCACCAGACCATTTTGGCGGATCGCTTGCAAGTGCGCGCCGCGTGCGATGAACGTCACCTCGTGTCCATCTTTGGCGAGGAGTGCGCCATAATAACTCCCCAGACCGCCCGCTGCCATAATTGCAATTTTCATGGATGCCTCACCTCGATGAGTTTACATTCATTGTAATCAATTCGATGCTCTGGTCAACCTCCCTGACTCTACACTCTCCCTCTTTTGAGCGCGGCAATTTGTTCGATGTGTTCGGGTACGTGCTGGTACGAGTTGACCGCAATCAACCGTTCCAAGGTTGCCCCTTTACCCCAAGGTGCAGGCAAGGGTTTGGTGAGATCGGCGTCGTTGAGTGATTCGATCTCGGCAATCAAATCGTGGTACGTGGCATCGAGTTCGGCGCGCACAACGTCAAAGGACAGATCGCGGCGCATGGCAACGCTGCGTTTATTGTAGCGATCCAGATCATCGTCATCTTTAATGCCTAGTTGTTTGGGCACACCCTCGTGCTTGTACTCGCGGATGAATTTGAGCGCGACTTGCTCCCACAAGGCGATGTGCCCCAACAAATCCTTGGCATTCCACCACGCCACCAGCGGCTGCGGGAGTTGTTCCGTCGGAAGCGTCGCCAGCACCGCATTCAGTTCGGCGTGCTGTGCTTGGATGGCTTGCAAAATTTCATTGCGGGTCATGGTTGCCTCGATGTTCAAGACCCGTTTTCGCTTGGAAAACGGGTCTCGTTCTTATTCCTCACGCTTGGTAAAATGCCCATCCAGCAAAAGCAACGTCGAAGGGTGTTCGCCGGCTTGTTTGAATCGCTCGACCATCAGCATGGCATTCTTTTCCTCTTCGACCTGCTCGGTCACAAACCAACTAAGGAAGGCTTGGCTGGCGTAATCTTTTTCTTCGACGGCTTGGGCGTACATCTTGTTGATCAAGTCAGTTACTTTGCGTTCGTGCTCGAGAACATTTTCCCATGCCGCCAGCGGCGACTTCCACTCGAAGGTCGGTTGGTCAATCGCCTTGAGCGTTACCCGCCCGCCGCGATCATTCACAAAGTCGAACATTTTTAGCGCGTGCGTTTGCTCTTCGGCGAACTGCGCGCGCATCCACTTGGCGGACCCGGGCAGACTGAGCGATTCAAAGTATGCCGACATGGCAAGATACAGATATGCGGAGTAGAACTCGTTTTTGATTTGCTCGTTAAAAGCATCTTGCATGGTTTTACTAATGTTCATCGTGTCCTCCTAGGGTAAGCGATTTGTAAGTTATTATAGCACATTTTTGAGCGATGGTGCGCTTCGACATTATTGCCCCATCGTTTCGAGATATTCTTTGATCGTTGGCAAGGCAGTCAACTTGGCGTAGAAAAAATTGTTGACGATGTTGATCACCTCGGCGCGGGCAGCTTCGGCTTGGGCATCCAATGCTTGCCCTGCCACTTGGCGTGTCAAACTATCGCGCAAACGCAAAAGGCGTTTGACGATTTCGGCTTCCCGATCACCTTCCAACACATCTACCACGTGAACGATGAGTTGATCCGTTTGCGCGAGCATCGTTTCTCTGGAAATGCTCGAGCCGGCTTGGCAACAATCGTCAATCGTGCGGATGAGCGACCAAACTTGGTACAACACCGTGGCGGGCTCATCGAACAATTCACGCACGAACGCGGCTTCTTGGTAACGCCCGGTCAAACGAAAAATGTTGTACATCCGTTTAGCCACCTTGCCATAGTTGAGATGCTCTTTTTGCAAATACTTTTTGATTTCCTTTTGCAACTGCGCCACGTACTCGTCCAGCGCGTCCGCCGAAACGTGTTTGGCTAACTTGGAAAAAATCGGGACGGAGGTTGCATCGAGATAGACTTCTTGAAAGTATGGATCGAGATAACCATCGAGCGGCGTAATCGTTCCGTCCGGTGCCTCCCAGGTTACATCGAGCATATTCGAGGCGTTGGCCAGTTGCCCGCGCGCCGGATCGGCAATGACCCAATCGAGTTTGCACCAACCCGGGTTTTGCGCCACATCGTCCCAACGAATCGTCACCGGTTTTCCATCGGGCGTGAACGCTTCGATCTGACCCGCTTGAATTTCGGCGGGCGCCCACGACACCGGCGACCCGGCTTTGATTCTCTGTTCGCCTTTCACCACCTCGTACGGATACGAACCAAATTTCACTTCGATGAGTTGATACGTTGCCCCTTTGAGCGTGCTCAACGCTTTCTCACGCATAATCTTGGCAAGAATTTCGCACGCCTTTTCGCGGGTTGCGGCGATAATGTTGATGCGTTCGAAATAATCGCAATCGCCGGGATAGGTTTGAATTTTGGATTGCGCGGCAGAGCCGGACAAGGCGAGCGCGGTTTCCACGACGCCGGGCACATCGGCAAACTCTACCAAGCGACCAATCGCGCGATAGTGCGCAAGTTGCTCATCGCTAAAATCGAGCATCGTTACTTTATGACCAAACACACCACTGCGCGTGTCCATTACAATATCGCCGCCGCTTGACGCGGCTGCCATCGCGGTGAGCCATTGCAAGGCATCGGCTTCATCCATTTCGATGCCGAGCCGGCGCGCGGATTCGATGATGCGTGCAAGATCGGCTTGGGGTTGGGTGCTCATAGTTCCTCCGCGAATTTCATTTTTCGATTCGAATCTGGGTCAGCATAATTTGACTTGCGTCCGCAACATTTGGCGGCGCGCTCAAGGGTTCGTTGGTGAGCGGATTGTATAGTGTGACGCGCAAGTTGTAAAGACCCGGTGCCAGATGCACCGGGAGACGCATACGAATGGGGTGGCGCAAAATTTCGCCGGGAGTCCAACGTGATGTGCCTAGCGCATTGCCGATGGGAATTTCTTCGGTTGAAGCAACCAGCGCACCATCTTCTGCGTACACCCCGATGAAAAGATGGCTGTCCACATTCGTTTGTTCTTTGGCTTGCCAGTACACGTTCACGTCAATCGTTTGCCCGGCGTGTACTGTCAACGATGCCGGCTCAAAGCCCAGCAACCCAATTCGATTACCCAGCAACACATCGCGGCGTGTGAGCGTGGAGGGCAAGGTCGTCGTTGGCAAAGGCGAGGTGAGATAACCTTGCACACGCGCGTAGGATTCGCCAGCGAATCCTTGATCGTCAATGAGGCGCCCACGTGTGGCAAGATAATCGCGAATGATACCGGCCGGGTCAACCACCGTATCGTACAAGCGGAGCATCCACACGCGCGGGTGCGCGGCAAAGACTCGATCGAGCGCGGCACGCGTTTCGTCAGCGGTCGTCGCGTAAAAATCGGAACGCGGATCGCCCCAGCCCAGGTTCGGTGCGCCGCCGATCGAGCCGGTTTGCAAAACGATTGCACCCTCCTGGGCGTTCTGCGCGGTGTACGCAGTCAATCGTCCGCGCCACGCGATCGGTTGATCATAATAGTACACGAACGCGGTGTAGGTGTAGCCGGCGTTGAGGAGAATCGCATCGCCGGGTCGCCAACGTTCCGCAAGATAATTCACCGCGCCGCGCAAATCGTCTTTGGCATAACGAGGGTTGAACCAAAAATTGTAGATCGAAAAGCCAGAGGCGGTGAGCAGAATAAAGAGTAAAGCGTAAAACGCAAAACGCAAACGGCGAACGGCAAATGACGAATGGCGAATCTTCTCTAAACCCATTGCGAGCAGGATGTAAAACGCCGGCGAATAGATGAAAACATAGCGGACATGGTAGAGCGGTTTCCAAAGCGAAAGCGTATAGATGAGCGCAAGTGGGATCAAGGTATAACCAAGTAGGAACAACACAGTAGGCAGTCGGCGGTAGGTAGTCGGCAGTAAGCGGTTCCGCCACCATGCGATGAGCATCACGACCACAACGATGAATAGCACCGGCGATGCTATCAGCGGGTCAATGGATTGTCCCAGCGTGAGCGCGGAAAACGATTCGAGCAGAACTTGCGGGAGCGCGGTGAAGGAACGCCACGGCGGAACGGGGGGATCGGTGGCTTGGCGGAAGGCGATGGGCGCCCAGGGCAGATAGAGTGCAAGGATGGCAAGTTGGGAGAAAACCCAAGTTACCAATCCCAACTTCCAATTTCCCAATCGCAAATCAAGCCGTGATCTTGAATGGCGAATAAGCCAAACAAAGGCGACAAGATTTTCAAAGACAATCAGAAAAGCAAAATAGTAGAGCGTATACAAACCCAGCGCGCTGATAATCGCATAAGCGATCAAGTCGCGCGAGAAAATGGACTGGCGAGTGGTGCCTGACGCCTGACGACTAATCAACCGCACAAGAAAATAAACCGATGCCAGTCCCAGCAGCGCGCCGAGCGTGTACATTCGCACTTCTTGCGAGTACCACACGTGATACGGCGAGATCGCTACCAGAAACGCGGCAAGGGTGGCAACCTGTTTGTCGAGCCACGCGCGCGCCACACGATAAACGAGGGCAATCAGCAAAAGATCGCAGCCGAGCGAGACGAACGCCATCGCCAATTCGGACCAGCCGGCAAGGTTGCCCCAAAAGTGCAAGAGATAATAATACAGCGGAGGATGAATATCGCCAGCGGTGTGGCAGGTGAGTTCGACGAGATTCTGTTGCGCAAGGTAAACGCTCACCGTCTCGTCGTACCACAAACTTGCCGCGCCCAGCCGAAACATTCGCACGGCGAACGCGGCGAGGAGAATTGCAGGGACCCAAACGCGCTGCGGAATCTTCATTGGAGTTCGTCAGCGTTAGGGTTGCTCAATCGAATCGTCACCATCCCCAGCCCCACGAACAACCAAAACAAGACGACCGAGTGCGGAAATCGGAGATTGAAGAAATAGTGATCCACCAAACCGCCGATCATCGCGCCGAGCAACGCCCCGGCGATTCCCAACAAAATCGGCGCGAGAAATTTGTCTTGGGCAATCCGCGCAAACCACGCTTGGAGCGCTTGATAAAAGAAGGTGCCCATAATGATGAGAAACACGCTCAAGCCAATCAAGCCCATTTCTTCTGCCATCAACAAATAGACACTGGATACACCAAGGTAGGTGTCAATATCGGGTGAGCCGCCAAAGCCCACGCCAAAAAATGGATAACGCGAAATCAGCGTGAGCGCATCTTTGTATTCGCCCAGTCGCATTTGGGTCGCTCGGTCGCTCAGCGTGAACGCATCCAAAAGATGCCCAAGATATTCTTGCGTGAACGGCAAGAACAAGAACACGATCGCGCCCAGCAAAATCAAGGCGATCATCGGACGATAGCGTACGGTGGCGATCACGGTCAATGCCAGCACCAAGCCCAACAGGGCTCCACGTGAAAACGTCAGCACCAAACACACAAACATCGTGCCAACCATGACGAGCACAAGTTTGCGCGGCAACAACGGTTTCTCGGCAAAGAGTTGCGGCGCGGCGAGCGCGGTAACCAAAATCATCAAACCGCCCAACACGTTCGGATCAATCGAGGTCGAGATCGCACGCATCGGATTGTTGGGATCATCTTCGATGAAACGCAAAACCCCTTCACCCGAAGGATACTTGAACACGCGCAACAACGAGAGCAACATGATCGTCAGGTCACGGGGAAGCACATAGAGAATGATCCCGATGAACGCGGAGACAAAGCCGGCAAGGATGAGCGCGGTCACATAGCGTCTAAGCATTGCACGCGTCTGCACGGTGTTCACGATCACGAAGAAGAACGCAATCGCCGCCAGCACTTCGGCGAACTGGCGCAAGACCTGCGTGGTAATCGGTGCGTGCGCGGTGCCGGCGATGAATGAAAAGATAGCGAGAATGAGAAACGTCAGGATAGGCAAACCTAATACCGTGGCGACAAAACCATGTTCGGCTTGACGCGTCATCACGCGTGTAAACCACATCGCGTACACCGCGACAAGCGCAAGATCGAGAAAGGTTGGATTGAAACCGATATTGAGCGGGAGCGCGGCGAACGGCAATAGCACCGCGATGGCCATCACGGCGTACATCCCAAACTCGATGTTCGATAGAATGATCGCGCCGATGACCATGCCAATGATGACCGCGAACGGAACAAGTGGATGAACGAACGCGATGGTGGCACTGCCGGCAATGGCAAGCAGCATGGCAACGAGGACGATGAACCCATTACGCACGCGTGAATCAGTTCGATCAAGTTGCATTTGCCTTCCTACCTTTCAAGACGGTCCCAACCACGAGCACCCCGATGGTCAAAATAGAAATCGCAATCCCCACCTTCACCGACCACGGCTCAAAACTCATTTCAACGCGATGTGCGCCGGCGCGCACGGCAATCGCTTGCAACGCAACGTTAGCGCGCAGAATCGGCGCGGCGTCGCCGTCAACCGTCGCGCGCCAACCGGGATAATACGTGTGGCTCAACACCAAAATCGAATCAGTGGGCGTGTTGAAGGTCAGCGTAAAATGTTCCGGGTCGCGTTGTTCAAAGGTAACCGGGGTGAACGCAGCATTGGGCACCGGCAAAAATGCCGGCGCCTCGGCGAGATAAACGATGGCGCGCGGATCGAAGGAATCATTTTGCATCGCGGCAAGCGCGTTCGCATCGTCCGCCAGTTGCGCTGTGCCGACTAGCCACGCGCGTGGCATTTGGGTTTGCAAACGAAACAAGCGCGCCTCGCCGTCTTGGGTAACCAAATCGGCGTGCGCCAAACTGGGGCGCTGGGTCAGCACGTACCGCACATTCAGCAGGCGCCACAAATTTTCTGCGGGCAACTCGTCCAGCAATTGATTATAGTAGGCGATGCGCAGCGGGCTAATCCCGCCGATCTCTTCGAGATTATACGCAATGCCAAAATGCCCGGGTTGCGTCCCTTCATCCACCACCCGGAAAATCCCGGCATCGTTTTGAATTGTTTCGATGATGGGCGTCGCCGGGAATCGTGGCGTGGGGTCAGCGTTATACAGGGCGTTATTGATGCTAAACAGATCAAAGACGATTAGCGCAAGCGCGAGTCCCAAAGCCCCTTGCCGGCGTTGAATCAGCACCAGCGCGACCACACTTGCCAGCCCAAACAATAACGCCATCAGCCCGGCGCGATCCGTGAGAAAGAATAATCGGCCGGTTTGGTACTCGCGCGCGGCGATGTACATCGTGAACAGCATCAGCACGCTGACGACGATGCCGGCCGGTAGCAATGCCCACAGCCGGCGCGCCCGTTTTCCATCGAACGATGCTTGCATCAAATCGCGCAAACCGTACCCGGCGAGGATCGCCAGTGAAAAACTAATGATGAAGGCAAGTCGTTCTTGACCGCGAAACAGCGCAAAGCCGGGCACCAAGAGATAAAACAAGGCGTACCCAAACACGTAGAAACCAAATGAAACAATGAGCGCGCCGAGCGCGAGTCCAAGCCAAAATATTTTCTCGCGCGAACGCTGAATGAACAAAGCCAAGAGCGCAAACCACAGCGGCAAGATGCCGATATACAACGGCGATTGAAACGCGCTAGCATAGCCCGGCAAAATCATTTGCAGAGGATCGAGTGTGGGGAAACCGCTGGCGGCATCTTTCCACGAAAGGGCGGCACGCGTTGAGACCATTTGATATTCGAGACTGGGGAGCCATTGCGCGGCGGCAATGCCGGCGGCGATGAAAAGAACAAGTGATAAATCAAGTCCAAATCTCAAAATCCAATTCCTGGCAGATGGAGAATTTGAGTTTTGTCGGGCGCGCCACACAAAATAAATGACGCTCGCATAACCTACAAACATCAATGTCTGCGGATGCCCCGCCAACGCGGCAACGCCCAGCGCGACCCCTGCCCCAAGGTAATAACGCCAGCCGCGTTCGAGGGCGTAATCCAACAACAATAAAATTAGCGGTAGCCACGTTGCCGTTTCCAGAATGGCGAGTTGTTGCGGCGGATAGGAGGTGAGATAACCGCCGAACGTAAAAGTGAGCGCGCTCACCAACGCAGGGATGCGCGAGCCGAGCAAGCGTTTGGCAAACAAATACGTGAACGCGCCGGCAAGTATGAAATGCAAAATCGCTTCAACTTCTAAATCGAACAATGTAAAATCTGCGCCGCGCGTTGCAACGACAAGGAGTGTCCACACCAAACCGATCGGATAAAAAAGCGCGCTCTGCACATCAGCGAGGAAGGGATGCCCACTGTTGAAATTGTCTGACCACAGTGGCAAGCGTCCTTGCGCAAACGCGCGCGCTTCATAGACACGGAACATCCAAAACTGATCGGTAAAATCGCCGGGCGGAAAGACGGCGCGGTCTTCCAAACGCGGCGTGAGGATGCGCCAAAAGAAAAGCAAAACTAGCGCGGCGATGAACACCAGCGCAGCAAAATCACTGATGATTTGGGATTGGGGGGTTGAGGTTTGAGATTTGGACATTATGGAATTGTGATTTGCGTCAGGACGATGCGATCATCCGTGAATCGCGTACCGTTTGCATCAAACGCCGGCACACGTTCAAGCGTGTTTGGATCGTACATTCCAACGATGAGCGTGAATGTGCCCGGCGCATCCACCGTCAATTCGTACACATCCACAATGGATTCGCCGGGTTGCCACTCGGTGGTGGGATACCAACCAAACGCCGGCGCACGATCCTGTTGCGCAACGATCTGGTTATGCGCATCAGCCAGATGCACAAAGACGCTATACGCTTGGGTGATCGGTTGCTCCGCGCGCCAATACAACACCACGCGCACCGGGTTGCCGCGCTCAATGTGATAACCGGTCAATGTCGCATTACCCACGCGCGCATTCAGCGGATTGATTTTGGCAGCAAACTCGCGCGGGGTCAGATACAGTTGCACGCGTAACGTTCCCATCCGCCGTTCGAAAACCCGTTCCGCATGGTGCGCCAAGAATTTTTCCACCTGTTGATCCGGGTCCCACTGATTCGGTTGTGCTGGAATAAACCAGATCCGCCGATATTCGGTAGTCCATTGGCGCAAGAGTGGTTCGTCCGCCGGCGTGAACCAGTAATCTTTCGGGAGCGTAAACACGGGTACGTACGGATTGAGATAATAGTACGGCGACACCTCGGTAAAATTCTGAACGACCAGATCGCCCGGTCGCATTTGGGCGATAATCGTTTGCGCCATTTCGCGCCATAGGGGGGCTTTGGCAAACGCCGGATCAAAGTTGGCATTCCACGTGGCATACACCGATGTGCCGATAAAAAACAGCGCGGCAACGATCAACCCAACCTTGGCGAGTGAGGTGCGCCTCTGAATCAGCGCGGCGATACCAACCGCAAACACCAGATAATACGCCGGCGCGATGCCGTTGAGATACCGTTCCAAAAACAAGGGGCGCCCCATCGAAATGATGTACAGCGCCAACGTCGGCACCGCAATGTAAAGCGCGAGAAAGAGCGCACGTTCGTGATTTCGTTTGGCGAGATAGACCAGAATCGCGACGAGGGCAAGCGAGAGTGGCAACCACACCATTGACCACACATCGCGCGGGACCGTTTCGCTGACGATGAACGCGGCAAGCGTGCGGCTGAACACATCGAGCAAAGAGACGCTTTGCTCCGCACTTGCTTCATTGTACGTCGTGATCCGATTCGTTCCAACGAGCACCCAGGGCGCGTAGAGCAAGACCAACGCCGCTTGCGCACCAATCCATCGCACCAAAGTTTGCCATCGCCGCGCCACGCTGGCAAAGGTGAGCACAAACAGATTGAGTGCGGCAAGGATGAATACGTCGTAATAATGGGTGTAGAGACTGGCGAGTGTGGCGGCCACATAAAGAATTAGTCGGTAGTTGTTAGTCGTTAGTCGGTAGTTGTTAGTCGCTAGTCGGTAGTCGGTAGTCGGTAGTCGGTAGTCGGTAGTCTCCTTTCGCCACCATTGCCAAAAGAAAACCAACGCCAGCAAACTGAGCGTGGGCCACATCGTATAGTTGCGCACATCTTGCGAATGCCAAATCTGATATGGATTGATCGCGATGAGCGCGGCGGCGGTCAGTGCAATCGTCTGTGATTTGAACATTTCGCGCGCCAGCCGATAGATTAGTGGCACGCCCAGCATGCCAAAGAACACGGAAAAGTGCCGCGTAACAAATTCGCTTGTGCCGGCAATCGCCACCCAGACCCGCAACGCGAGATACATCAACGGCGGATTCGGTTCGATGGTGCTAATCCCGCGCCATAATCCTTCCCAGGTTCGCTGAACAAACAGCACCGTGAACGATTCATCGCCGCGGAGGGCAAAGGCATCCAGCCGATACATGCGCACGACAAAGGCAAGCAGAATCAATCCTAAAAGCCAAAACTTTTTCATTTCACACTTGTTTTTGCGCCACCGCAATCAGGGATAGTCCAATCGGAAAATCCACGCGCGCGGCAAACGCGATCTCGATTTGATAAATGATCGAAAGCAGTTGATTGAGCCACGCGGGCACATTCAATTGCAGATCGGAAACCACTGGGGCGTGATGCTCCATCGCATATCGGCGCAGTAAACGTTCGATTGCCACCAACGGAAGCAACAACGCATTGGTGTGCAACACACGAACGACGTGCAAGCCGGCGCGTTCCAGTTTGGCGCGTGTCTCGCGCGACGAGTACCGCCGTTGATGCCCCACGGCAACATCGTGCATGCTCCACAACCATTGATACGCTGGTAACTGGACGATGAAATAGCCGCCCGGTTTCAAAATGCGCACCACCTGTTCGAACGCATCCACATCATCCGGAATATTGCAAATGACATCGAACGAAACGACCACGTCAAACGATTGCGCCGCGAACGGGAGCGCGGTTACGGACGCGGCAAGCAGGCGATCGCTAGGCACGCCGCGCACACGACAAAAATCGAGTGCCTCACGCGCGATATCAATCCCAATCACGCGCCCCCACGTTTGCAACAATTGCAGGTTGGCGCCCGTCCCACACCCGGCATCGAGGATGAGAGCGTTGGCATCCCGCGGAAGGTAACGTGGCAATAATTGCTTGAGCAAGTTGCGCAAACCACGATACCACCAATACCCATTCTCGACTTGGAACATCACCCGGTATTCCTCCGGGTGCATCAACATTTCTTCGGGTCGGGTCACGGTACCTCAATCTCAGCCAGCGTGAACACTTCGCCCAACGCATTACCGGTCGCAAGGTGATAAGGCACCACTTGCAAAGCATATTTTCCGGCAACGATCGGATGCGTCAACACGATGGCGCGCGTCTCGACCAGGATTTGCTTGGGCATCCATGTGGATGTGCCGGCACGATTGCCCAACAACACGGCATCGTGTTGCATCACGACTTGACCGGCGTCATCCACCACGCGCAACGATACCGCATAATCTTCGCCCACCGGTTCGTCCAGTTGCCAAAAGAGTTTGATGAAGTTGGGTTGATTGGTACGCAACGATGTGGGCGCATCATAGCCGCGCAAACGCAAATTGCCGGCAAATCCAAGATCGAGTGGGTACGGAACATCGCCGGGCTGTGCGACCGGCATTGTCGGCATAAACAACGCTAGGGTGATCGCGGTACTCGTGCCAGCAAATTGGGCTTGGTCAATCAACACTCCTTCTTGATGCAACAATGTTTCGATGCGTTGGTACGGATCATCGAACGGGACATGCAAAGCCAAAAACCACACGCGCGCGTGCTGGCGATACGCTTGGCGGATGGCGTCCAAATCGGCTTGGGGCGAGGGCTGACCATCCGCGCGCAAAATCGGTAGCGTAATCATCGGCACGAGATCGTCAGCATAGTAGCGATACAGCTCTTCGGTGTGCGGCGAATCGAGAATGAGAAAATCGCCGGGCAGCACGCGCTCGCGCAGAGACGCCGCCCAGCCGCGATGATCGTCTTTGCCGAACTGTGGATTGAAATACCAATTGTTCAGCGAGATGATCGCGCCAAGCAGGTACACGGCAATTACCGAGATCGCCATCCATTGCCAACGCCGCCGCAAGACAACGATACCCGCCGCCACACCCAGATAAAACGCCGGGCTAATCGAAATGAGGTACCGCGAGTTTTGATACAACGGGCGAATGAATGACGCGACAAAAACTCCAAGTACCGGCACCAGCAAATAGGCGAAAGCCAAAATCCCAAATCGCAAATTCCAAATCTCAAATTTGGGATTTGAGATTTGAGGTTTGAGACTTAGACCGATGGCGAACACTACCAGTAATGCCCCATCAATCCACCACACCGCGTTCAAATCAGCGGTAACGCCCACGCTGAACGAGTTGAGCAGATCGAGCAAGATGGTTGGGAGCGGGACAAAGATGGGACCCCAATTGACGTTGCCCGCCATGCTGGCAAGAATTTGCGGCAACAAAAAAATCGCGCCGAGAAGCGGCAACGTGGGAAGCCCTATCCACGCGCGCTTGATATTCGGTCTCCACGCCATTGCAATTAGAATCGAATGGAATGGCAAGAGAAAGAGCGAATAGTAATGCGTGTAAAGTGATGCCGTGGCTGCGAGCAAATAGGTTATCAGCCAAACACGCGAGCGCGAATCCAATGCACGCGTCAACGCATAAATCGCCAGCGTGCTCCAAAAAAGTACCAACGCATACGGTCGTGCTTCTTGGGCGTACCACGTGTAGAATGGCGAGAGCGCGCCCAGCAACATCGCCACCCACGCCGCCGATTTGCTCAACCATCGGCGCGCCAGCGCGTAGATGAGCGGAAGCGTGGCAACGTTGGCAAACACGGAGAAAAATCGGAGCGCGTATTCGCTAATGCCCGTCGCACGCACCCACACGTTGAGGAGCACAAAATACAACTGGGGCAACGTATCCACCGTAACCAAATTCTGGATGAGAATCGTGTTCGATAAAACGGTGCCCAGATCGCGCGTCGCACGATACACGCTGAGACTTTCGTCCCACCAAAGGGCTTGCGCCTCCAACCGATAAAGGCGCACCGCCAAAGCAAGGAGGAGCATCGCCCCCAGCACGAGGCGTTCGATGAAGGGGGAATGGATGGATTGCCGATTCATGGCGGCGGAATTATATCACGAAGAACGCGAATCAACGAATGTCGAAATGTGATGCGAGACACTCGCCGCGGGTTTGGCGTGTTTCTCCAGAGCGGGGGCAAGTTTGAGAAGCGGCTCTTTGGCGCGCACCGTCAAGTGTTTGACGAGCAGACTGCGCATTTGGACATGTTGAAAGCCAGCGCGTTCCAACGCCAACGCCATTCCACTTTCGTAATCGCGCACGGCGCAATAGATCGGATGAGGCGGCATGGAATGCAGCAAAACCAACGCGCCTTGCAACAAACGATCGCTGTGTTCTTGCGCTTGCGGATGCAAACCAAAACGCAACCAGTACGCCGCGCTGCCTCGCCGAATGCGCACCGCGCCGGCGAGTTCGCCCTCCACTTCGAGGATAAAGCCGGCTTCGCGCGATTGATCCCACCAATCGCCCATCTTGCCGGCTTGTCCTTCTGGCGATAACATACCCTCCGCGATCTGGACCGGGCGCGGGGTCAATTCGGTGTAGAGCCGCAACAGATTCCAGCCATCCCGCGTCGTTTGCCGACGTAACAGGGACGGATGCGCCATATCGGCGGGCAACTTGGGGAGGCAATAGATTTCTTCGCGCGAATAGGCGCCAAAACCAGCTTGCGCAAATACTTGCTCAACACTATTGCCACTGGTAACTTGGGCAAACAAACGTTGCACACCTTGCGCGCCAATCTCCTGCGCGGCTTCGGCGAGCAAGCGATACCAAATCGCGACGGCATCCTCTTCGCTGTCCAAGGCGGGCGCAAGATACACAATATCGGCTTCCGGTCTGCCGCGGCGACTACGCAACTGCAAGAACCCCACCGCACTCGCGCGATGAGTGGCGGAGGGGTACAACACAATTGTCTCCGCACCAATCGCACTAATCGGAATGTGCGCATAGAGCGCGGCTTGCAGCGCGCTGTGGGGCCACAATACCGCACGTTCAAAATCAAGTTGGACGCCGCGCGTTTGCAGGCGTTTGATGGCAAATAAATCGTCAGGGCTTAACCAGCGTGCCACGGCTTTCCTCCGTAGTGTTATTTTACCGCAAGAAAATTGAATTGACAATTCCGAATAGTGGTATAATTGGCGAGGAGGATTTATGACGCCAAAGCCGAAACGCTCGTTTGATTCACGCACATATCGCGGACGCTTGGAACGCGAATTGATTCTGGGGGGCACGTTGATTGGTTTGGTCATCGGGGGTGGCTTGATTGCGTTGATCTGGGGCGTGCCGGCGTTGTTGGTGGCACTGGGATGCTTTGCCGGCTTTATGGGATTGGTAGGCTTGGTCTGGGGTTTTTTGAAAATCGTTGAAATCGCAGCGCGCGATTAAGAAC
The DNA here is from genome assembly GCA_037440625.1 of Chloroflexota bacterium. Lineage (GTDB taxonomy): Bacteria > Chloroflexota > Anaerolineae > UBA4142 > UBA4142 > DAOTXS01. The sequence goes on along the minus strand of JBBITT010000017.1, from coordinate 49,599 downwards.
TGGAGGTTACCCGGCGCGCTTCGATGACATTAGGCAAATGATCAATCTTGTTGAGAATGCGCGTCAATTGATCTGCGCTGGAAATTTCCAAGGTCGCCATAATCATCGCAATGTGATCTTTGCGGCCCGAGGTCGCACTGGTCGAAGACATGTTCACGCCTTCGGCGGCAACGATGCCGGAAATATCGTGCACCAACCCGGCGCGATCAAAGGCTTTGATTTGCACCAACACCGGATACGTCTGCTGTTCGGTTTGCCGCCAATCAATCTCAATCAAACGCGCGCGTTCATCGCCCTCCTCCCAGTTCACCACGTTGCGGCAATTCCGACGATGAATGACGATCCCCCGCCCGCGCGTGATATAGCCCACCACGGCATCGCCGGGCAAGGGATTGCAACACCGCGCCACCCGCACCATCAAGTTATCCACGCCTTGCACCGTCGCCGAAGTTTCCGGGATACGCGGCGCAATCGGTTGTGCGCCGGCTTCTTCCGTCTCCGACTTGGCGCGTTCGGCTTCCAACAACTTGACGATGATGGTTTGAATGGACAAGTCCTCGTGACCAATGGCTTCTAAAAAGTCATCGGTGTTTTTATAGTTGAACGATTTGGCGAGTTCGTCCCAATTGCGTTGATCCCAACCCAGTTTGTGCAATTCTTTTTCTAACAACGCGCGCCCTTCGGCGATGGCTTGTTCACGTGCTTGATGTTTGAAATAGTAGCGAATCTTTTCGCGCGCGCGGGCAGTATGCACCAAATTCAAACCGGGATTCAACCAATCGCGGCTGGGTCCGCCTTTTTTCGCCGTCGTGATCTCCACGCGGTCGCCGGTTTTCAAGCGATAATCGAGCGGGACGATGCGGCCGTTCACTTTGGCGCCACGACAACGATGACCAATCTCCGTGTGGACGTGGTACGCAAAGTCAATCGGCGTGGCACCGGCTGGCAATTCGATAATGTCACCTTTGGGCGTAAAGACGTACACTTGGTCTTGGAAAATATCGGTCTTGAGCGAATCCACAAACACGCGCGCATCGGCAATGTCTTTGCGCCAATCCATCAATTGACGCAACCAATTGATTTTGCTTTCCAAAGCCGCATCGTGTTTGGCGCCGGCTTCCTTGTAGCGCCAATGCGCCGCAATTCCAAACTCGGCAATCTCGTGCATCTGGGCGGTGCGAATTTGGATTTCGACCGGCTTGCCGGCGGGACCAATGACCGCCGTATGCAAGGATTGATACAAGTTTTCTTTGGGCTTGGCGATGTAATCGTCGAATTCGCCGGGGATGGGCGTCCACAAACTATGAACGATGCCCAACACCACGTAGCAATCGCGTACGGAATCTACAATGACCCGAATGGCACGAATATCGTAAATCTGATCAAAGTCGCGCCCCTTGCGAATCATTTTGTTATAGATGCTGTAAATGTGCTTTGGACGCCCACTGATTTCGATCGGCTGAATCCCCTCTTGCGCCAAGCGTTCCCGCAGAATTGCAATCGTTTGTTGAATGTAGGCTTGTTTATCGTCCTTGTCATCCGCAAGCAGCGTTTCGATTTTGTGATACTCGTCCGGTTCAAGGTACTTGAGCGAGAGGTCTTCGAGTTCGCGGCGGATGTTGTACATCCCCAAGCGATTCGCGAGTGGCGCAAAGATTTCCATCGTCTCGCGCGCGATTTTGCGTTGCTTGTCCGGCGGACGCGCGTAGAGCGTGCGCATATTGTGCAACCGATCAGCGAGTTTGATGATGACGACGCGGATTTCCTCCGCCATTGCCATAAACATCTTGCGCAAAGATTCGGCTTGCGTCTGCTCCATCCCCAAACGCAAGCCGGAAAGTTTTGTAACGCCATCCACCAATTCTGCGACCTTGTCGCCAAATTCTTGACGAATCGTTTCGAGTGAGACATCGGTATCTTCCGGGACATCGTGCAAGAGCGCGGCAACCAGCGTGTCATCATCCAGGTTGAGGTCCGCCAGAATATTGGCGACTTCGAGACAATGGGTGATGTACGGATCGCCGGTCGAGCGCATCACCCCTTGGTGTGCTTGCGCGGCAAGAGCGTACGCCCGCCGAATCCGTTCAATGTCGGCGTTGGGATTATAGGATTGAATTTTGCGGATCAGGTCTTGGATCTCCATCCTGCACCCTTCGCCATAATTTTACTCAAACGGGATTGTTTTGGCAACCGTTGGGTTGTTTGGGTTTCCGAAAAATGCTATAATGTGATCAGCGAAAGGAGAACAGCATGCGATTGGCTTTCTTGCTTGTAGTAGTGGGTGCACTCACGCTCGCCCTCGCCCCGATTTCGATTGAAGCCGCACCCCCCCACGCTGCCCCGGAAACCTACGTCGTCCAAGCCGGCGATACGCTGTTTTCGATTGCGTTACGCTACAACACCACCGTTGCCGCGATCAAGCAATTGAACAAACTCACCTCCGATACGATACTCGTCGGACAAAAACTGCTCATCCCCACCGAAGCCGCCAGCCCAACCGTCAAATCAACCTCGTACATCGTTCAACCCGGCGATTCGCTGTACTCGATTGCGTTGCGCTACGGCATCACCCTGCGCGAGTTGATGCAATTGAACGATCTTCCCAACCCTAACCTGATCTATGTTGGCGATTCGCTCGCGATTCCAACGAGTGCCTCGGTGAGCAAGCCCGGCTTGATTCTGGACCCGCCGAGCGCACGCCAAGGCGGGACCTTGATGATCAAAGTGGCGCGCCCTGCGCTGACTTCAGTGAGCGGCTTGTTCAATGGCAAGCCGATTACGTTCACGCGCGCGGCGGGTTATTGGTACGCCCTCGTGGGTATCTCGCGCTGTGCCAAACTTGGCAACACGCCTCTCACGTTGACCATGCTCGACATCCAGGGACAATCCTCCAGCGATAACGCGAACGTCAACATCGCTGCTACGGCGTTTCCCATCACAGCAATCAATTTGCCTCCCGCCAAAGTTACCATTCTCCAAGACACCGCGTTGATCAATCGCGAAGCCGCGGAACTCGCGGCAATCGTCAAGCATTACACGCCCACCCGTTTGTGGAGCGGCGCATTTCGCCAACCGATTTACGGCACGATCTCGGAATTTTTCGGCACGCGGCGATCCTATAACGGCGGACCGGTTGGCGCGTGCGGACACGAAGGCGTAGATTTGGCCATGCCGGGCGGCACGCCGATTTATGCGCCGGCGCGCGGCCAAGTGGTTTTTGCGGGACTCACTCAAGTGCGCGGCAACTTGACGGTGATTGATCACGGCTTGGGCGTGTTCAGCGCATACTATCATCAATCCGAAATCAATGTGACGGTGGGACAGATGGTACAACCGGGAACATTGATCGGCAAGGTGGGCACCACCGGCTTGTCCACCGGCAATCACCTGCATTGGAGTATGTGGGTCAACGGCGAGTACGTGGACCCGCTCGAATGGACGCGCCGAGTGTTACCCTAGTGCGCCGTCCCAACCTAAAGATTCCCGGCAACGTGGGAGGCAAACATGGAACTCAAATTGGTTCAGATCGAAAATCCTGATTCGCTCAATGTGATTCTCGGTCAATCACATTTCATCAAAACGGTGGAAGACATGCACGAGGCATTGGTAACCGCCGTGCCCGGCATCCAATTTGGATTGGCTTTTTGCGAAGCCTCGGGGCACACGCTCGTACGGGCGAGCGGCACGAACCCCGCGTTGATCGAATTGGCGAAAAAGAATGCGTTTGCGCTAAGCGCGGGACACTCTTTCATCGTTTTCCTAGGCGCCGGGTTTTTCCCCATCAACGTTTTGCACGCCATCAAAAATGTCCCCGAAGTCGTGAATATCTTTTGTGCCACGGCTAATCCCGTTCAAGTGATTCTTGCCGAAACGGAACAAGGACGCGGTATCCTCGGAGTCATTGACGGTGCAAAATCCAAAGGCATCGAAGATGAAGCCGGCGTGGAATGGCGCAAGGGCTTGTTGCGCAAGTTTGGATATAAACTATGACCCGCGCCGCAGACGCAATGGTATGGGCCAGACGCATCGCCATCATCGCGTTCATCTTGTACGCCGTCAGCGTCGCTTATACAATCGCCAGTCTTCTCATTGGCATTGAACCGCCGCATTGGATGCTCTCATCTACCACGTTGTTGTTTTTCCTTTTTGCGCTGTGTCACGCCGCCGTGCAACTCGGTGCGCGTTCGATGCTGGTGTTCCTTGGGATCACTTTCGGCGTGAGTTTTATCTTTGAAACGATTGGGGTGCTCACGGGGCTGATTTATGGACCCTACTATTACACCAATCGGTTAGGTCTCAAACTAGGCGTGGTGCCGCTCCTCATTCCGCTGGCGTGGTTTATGATGATCTATGCTTCGTATGCGATTGTGCGCGCATTCGCCGGTATGTCCCGGCAATCGTTCCTGGGAATCATCTGGCTGGCATTGCTCGGCGCGATGGCGATGACGGCATGGGACTTGGGGATGGACCCGCAGATGGTCGCACGCGGGCATTGGGTCTGGACAGCAGGCGGCGCGTACTTTGGAATCCCGGTGCGCAATTTTGTGGGCTGGCTCGCCACAACCTTCACCGTATTCTTGCTCTATCTTTTGTACGAAAGAACTCAAGCCCCGCGCGAATGGCGTTTTGACCAATCCTTTCCTCGTTTGCCGATTGCGGCGTACGCGGTGCAAGGGACGGCAACGATCATTGCCGCGATCGTTGCTGAACAACGCGCACCGGCAATGATTACCTTTTTTGCGATGGGCGCATTTCTCTTCACCGCGCTCACGCGCATCACGTTTGGAGATCAACGATGAGTCATCTTTCCACTTTTTCGATTGTGGCATTCGATCCCAAGACCAAAGAACTCGGCGTTGCCGTTGAATCGAAATTTCTGGCGGTGGGTGCGGTGGTGCCGTGGGCGCAAGCCGGCGTCGGCGCGATTGCCACGCAATCGTGGGCGAACACATCGTATGGTCCACGCGGCTTGCGAATGTTGAAGCAAGGATTGACACCCAAACAAGTGGGTGCCAAGTTGATCGCCACCGATCCCAACGCGCATCAACGTCAATTTGGCATCGTGGATGCCAAAGGGCGTGCGTTCACGTACACCGGCAAAGGATGTTTCGATTGGGCGGGTGGCGTCATCGGAAAAAATTTTGCGGCGCAGGGAAATATTCTGGCTGGTGCGGCGGTCGTTGAGGCGTTGGCAAACACGTTTCAGAAAACAAGCGGCACCTTGGCAGAACGATTGGTCGCGGCGCTTGCCGCCGGGCAAGCCGCCGGCGGCGATCGGCGCGGACAGGAGAGCGCAGTATTGCTCATCGTCCGCGAGAAGGGCGGTTATGGCGGTTTCAACGATCGCTACATTGACTTGCGCGTGGACGATCATCCGACCCCGATTGATGAGTTGAAACGCTTGCTCGATCTGCATCATTTGTATTTGGGCAAGACCAATCCCGCCGATGTTTTGCCGATTGATGCGAACATCGCGCGGGAATTGCAAACGATGATGCAACGTCTGAACTATTACGCGGGCGCGATCAATGGCGTGTGGGACGAGGCAACGCAAAAAGCATTCCGCGAATTTGCCGGCGTCGAGAATGTGGAGGATCGTTTGCTAGAGGGTGCGCGCATTGATCGCGTGGTGCTCGATTTCTTGCGCAAGCGATTTGGCGGGGCTTGATGGATGTGGGCAACTATGCTAAGATGATATTGGTAACACAAGACCCATTAAGGAGTTGTTCATTCGCCGTTGGCGCACCAGCGGTCGGATGAAAATGAACCACGCGTAGGACAAATTTGAAATTTGTCCCACATTTTCAAGGGAGTGTCCGATGAAGTATCTCCGCGTTCTTATACTGATCGTCCTGACCGCAACTCTGCTGACACTCGTTCAGCCGGTTGCCGCCGCGAGTCCTAGTTTTGTTGTCGTCGGCTACGGCGACACACTCTACAAAATCGCCGCGCGTTATGGCACAACGGTGGATGCCTTGATGCGCGCGAACAATATCCCCAATCCCAACTTTATTTACGCGGGTCAGCGCATCGCTTTGCCCACGCTCAATTACGCGCCGGCAAACCCTGCCCCCACGACCGGGAGTATCTACATCGTTGTGCGTGGCGACACACTCGCAACGATTGCCGCCCGCTTTGGCACCACCACCAGCGAGTTGATGCGCGCGAACGGTATCTACAATCCTAATTTCATTTACACGGGGCAACGGCTCGCTATTCCCGGCAAGAGCGCGCTGCCCGCACCGCAACCGGCAACCGCGCCAAGCAAGAACCCACCGCCCAAACCCAATCCGGTGCCAACTGCGCTAGATGGCAAATGGATTGATATTGACATCGGTTCACAAACGATCACGGCGTATCAAGGGAGCACACCGCTCAAAACCGTTTTGGTATCCACCGGGGTCTCGTGGTATCCCACCCCGGTGGGGCGTTACAAAATCTATATGAAGATTCCCTCGCAAACGATGAGTGGTGGGTACGGTGCCAGCGCGTACTATTTGCCCGGCGTCCCGTGGGTGATGTACTTTACCGGCGCGTATGCGATTCACGGGACGTACTGGCATCACAACTTTGGCAAGCCGATGAGCCACGGTTGCGTCAACCTGACGATTGCCGACGCCAAATGGTTTTACGATTGGGCAGAGATCGGCACGCCGGTGATTACGCATCCATAACCCAACCTCGCTCTGCCCTCAAAAAACATCCGCCGATTCCTGGTCGAGGAATCGGCGGATTCATTTCACATCCGCGCGATGACGGCGTCGCCAAATTCGCTACATTTGACTTTTTTGGCTCCTTCCATCAAACGAGCAAAATCGTACGTCACGATTTTTTCACCAATTGCGCCATCCATCCCCTTGATGATCAAATCGGCCGCCTCGGTCCAGCCCATATGGCGGAGCATCATCTCGCCGGAAAGAATCACCGAACCGGGATTGACCACATCGAGATCGGCATACTTGGGTGCTGTGCCATGCGTGGCTTCGAACACGGCGTGGCCGGTTTCGTAATTGATATTGCCGCCGGGCGCAATGCCAATCCCACCCACTTGCGCCGCAATCGCATCAGATTGATAATCGCCATTCAAATTCATGGTCGCGATCACATCAAATTCGTCGGCGCGCGTTAGGACTTGTTGAAGGGTAATATCGGCGATGGCGTCTTTGATCAGAATCTTACCTGCCGCTAGCGCAGCTTTTTGTTCTGCGTTCGCGGCGTCTTCTCCTTTGGCATCTTTGGTACGATTCCACTGTTCCCATGTGTAAACGTAATCACCAAACTCGCGTTCAGCTAACTCGTAACCCCAATTGCGGAACGCACCTTCGGTGTACTTCATAATGTTTCCCTTGTGCGAAAACGTTACACTCTTGCGTTTGTTGAGGATAGCATATCGAATCGCCGCACGGATGAGACGCTCGCTCCCTTCGCGTGAAATCGGCTTGATCCCAATGGCGGATGTTTCTGGGAAACGAATCTTGGCGTACTCTTCGGGGAACGCTTCTTTGAACAGGGCAAGGAATTTCTTGACCTTGGGGCTACCGGCTTCGAATTCGATGCCAGCGTAAATATCTTCCGTGTTTTCGCGAAAGATCACCATATCTACTTTTTCGGGATGCTTGACCGGCGAAGGAACGCCCTTAAACCAGCGCACCGGGCGCAAACACACATACAGGTCAAGCAATTGACGCAACGCTACATTCAGCGAACGAATGCCACCGCCGACCGGCGTAGTCAATGGTCCTTTGATGCCTACCAGAAAATCACGATAAGCCTCGACCGTTTCATCTGGCAACCACGTGTTAAAGAGATTGAACGACTTTTCGCCGGCATAAACTTCCATCCACTTGATCTGGCGTTTGCCTTGATACGCTTTGGCAACCGCCGCATCAATGACGCGGACGGAAGCGCGCCAAATATCCCGGCCCGTCCCATCCCCTTCGATAAAAGGGATGATGGGATGGTCTGGTACATTCAATTTGCCATTCTGGATCGTAATCTTGGCACCATCGCTGGGCACGATCGGTTTAGGACTAGGCATAAATAATCTCCAATCATCAGAAATTTTCAAGCGACATTATGCCTCAATTCGTCTGTGCCGGCAAATTCAGAAAAGGTCTTGACAAGCACACCATTTCATCGTATAATGGGAGCGCTCCCACAGAAAACTCCCCAAAATACCTTTTTCATCCATAAATGGCGCAATTATTTGGGAGCGCTCCCACAAAAGTATTCGAAACGCCCGGGACGGAGGTGGCAGTGGCAACCCTGGAAGAGATTGCCAAGCGCGCCAAAGTATCTCGCTCGACGGTGTCGCGCGTGATCAATAACGATCCGCGTGTCAGCGATGAGACACGCCAGCGTGTCCTCACAGTCGTCCAGCGACTCAATTATCACCCCAACCTCGCCGCTCGCTCCCTCGCTGCCGGACGCACCCGCATCCTAGGTCTCGTTATCCCTGAACGTGTTACGGGCCTCTTTAGCGATCCCTACTTTCCCATTTTGATTCAAGGGATTACCTCCGCCTGTAATGCACATGATCATTCGGTGATGCTCTGGTTGGCAGAGCCGGAATATGAACGCCGGATGATTTCGCAAGTTCTCCACAATAGTTTGATTGACGGCGTGATCATGGCTTCGATGTTGGTGGACGATTCGTTGATGTTGTCTCTCATCGAAAGCGATCTGCCGTTTATTTTGGTCGGGCGACACCCCACCAATCCGCGCGTGAATTACGTGGATGTTGACAATATCAACAGCGCACGCGAATTGGTGGCGTATCTCATCGCGAGGGGGTATCGGCGGATTGCGACGATCACCGGTCCTCTCAATATGATTGCCGGGATAGATCGTTTGGAGGGTTATAAACGAGCGCTGCGCGATGCGGGGGTTGCCATAGATCCCAACCTAATCGTGGTGGGCGATTTTTCTGAGAACGGCGGCTATGCTCGGATGCAAGAGTTGATTCCGTTGAAACCGGACGCCGTGTTCGTTGCCAGCGATGCGATGGCATTGGGCGCACTTCGCGCGATTCGCGCGGCGGGCTTGCAAGTGCCACAAGACATTGCGCTGGCAGGTTATGATGATATGCCATTTGCCGAACGCACCGATCCACCCCTGACAACGGTGCATCAACCAACCTATCAAGCCGGGTTCACGGCGGCGGAAACGTTGATCGAACTGATTGCCAACCCATCAGCGCAACCGCGTCATATTATCTTGCCTACCCAGTTGATCGTTCGTGCATCAACCGACTTAAATGTAATGTGATTCTTCCCTGGCAACGCTCTGCCATGGGATTCTGGAGGTAACTACTCACCGCAGAGGCGCAGAGAACGCCGAGTTTCATTTTGTTTTTTTCTCCGCGCCCTCGGCGTCTCTGCGGTAATTTGAGAAGGGCTGAGCAGTTACTCTGGAGGAGGTGGTCAAACTCAAAAACGTCTACCGGTCTCCGTTTGATGGTTTAACAATCTTTGGATTTCTGAGAGAGGAGAAGATTACCATGCGCAAGTTGTTTTCTCTGGGCACGCTCGTTGTGGTGATGGTTTTGATCATCGCGGGCTGCGCAACGCCAACGCCGGCACCTACGCAACCGCCTGCTGCAGCACCCACCCAGCCGCCGGCACCCACTGCCACCAAAGCCCCTACCGCTGTTCCAACCCCCACCATTCCGCCTACCGTTGTAACCAGCACGGAAGGCTGCGCTCCCGGCTCAACCAAGATCGTTTGGTACATCGGGCTGGGCACCGGATCGCAACCGGATCAGATTCCGGTCGAAAAGGCGTGGGCTGAAAAATTCAACAAATCACAGACCGAAGCGTGCGTGGTCTTGACCGTCGTCTACAACACCGGCACCAACTCGTACGACGCGCTCAAGGCGATGATCGCGGCTGGCAATGCACCGGACATTGTGGGACCGGTGGGCAAGATGGGCCGCGCCAGTTTCCAAGGTGCTTGGGCGGACATCGAACCGCTTGCCAAAGAAGCCGGCTTTGATCTCGCCAAGTACGATCCTGCTTTGCTCGAGTTCACCAAGGATGAAGGCGTGCTCGTCGGTATCCCGTTTGCCTTGTTCCCTTCGATGATCTACTACAACAAAGCCCTGTTTGATGAAGCCAAATTGCCCTATCCTCCGCAAAAAGTCGGCGAAAAATATCAGGGCAAGGATTGGAATCTGGATACATTCACCGAACTGGCTCGGAAACTCACGGTGGACAAGAACGGTAACGATGCCACGAGTACCAAATTCGATCCCAAGAACATCAAGCAATTTGGTTTCTTTGAGCAATGGACCGATGCGCGCGGCGTTGCCGTGTTCTTTGGCGGCGGTTTGCCGTACGATCCCAAAGATCCCAAGACGGCGGTCATTCCAGAGCACTGGAAACAATCGTGGAAATGGTACTATGACGGCGTCTGGAAGAACTATTTTATGCCGAACGCCGACTATCAAAACAGCGACCTGCTCGCCAAAGGCAACCCCGGTTCGTCTGGCAACGTGGCCATGTGGTGGTGTCATACGTGGTACACCTGCTGTTTTGATCTGAGCAAGACCAAGTGGGACATTGCGGTCTTGCCGACGATCAATGGCAAAGTGACGGCTAAACTGCACGGCGATACCTTTGCCATTATGAAAGCCAGCAAGAATCAGAAGGTTGCCTTCAAAGTGCTGACCAAGATGGTTACCGACACAGGCTTGATGGAGTTTTACGGTGGTATGCCCGCCGATCCGAAAGATCGGCCGGCGTTCTTCGCCGCGCTAGATAAGAAAGCCGCACCGAACAAGATTAACTGGAGCGTGGCAGAAGAAATGCTCAAGTATCCCGATCTGCCGAACCACGAAGCGTGGCTCCCCAACATGATCAAAGCCAACGACTTGTTCACGGCGTTCCGCACCAAGATGGATCAAACCCCCAACCTGAACATGGATGAAGAAATCGAGAAACTGCGTAAAGACTTGGACGCCGTCTTCAAGGCAGCGCCCTAGGATGCGTTGGGCTTGACCTCCTTGCGCCGTACGAAAACTTCGGCGGCGCAAGGAGGCATTGGGGGCGGGCTAATGTTAGACAAAGTCATCGCGATTCCTTTTCGGTTGCGTCAGGTTCGCACTTCGGCGCTTCGCCGGCGCGAAGTGTTCTGGGGATTTCTATTCCTCACCCCTTGGATCATCGGTTTTTTCGGTTTTCAATTGTTGCCCATCCTGATGACCATCTTTCTATCGTTCACCGATTATACCGGGACCAAAGAATTTGCGCCGGGCAATTTCAACTTTGTGGGCTTGGACAATTATGCGCGCTTGTTCAGCGATCTCTACGCCGTCCCGGCGATGGGAGTCACACTCAAATTTGCACTCATCGGCATTCCGCTGGGTCTCATTGTTCCCCTCTATTTTGCGGTGTTGGTCAATTCGCGTTATCTCATCGCTTCAAATCTTTTCCGCACCCTCTTTTTTATGCCCACCGTCATCCCGGTCGTTGCGGGGACAATTATTTTTGGTGGCGTGCTGAACGCACAATCCGGCTGGATCAATCTTTCCCTCAAAGCCATCGGCATTGAAGACCCGCCTCGCTGGTTCAGCGATCCGTTCTGGGCAGTGCCCGCACTCAATCTCCTGGGAATCTGGGGCGTGGGCAATGCCATGTTGATTTTGCTTGCCGCACTCCAAGGCGTGCCCACCGAGCTGTATGAAGCGGCAACGGTGGATGGCGCAAACGCCATCACCAAGTTTTTCAACATCACCGTTCCGATGATTTCCCCCGTGATCTTTTACAATGTTACGCTGGGAGTGATTGGCGCATTCCAGTACTTTGTGCCTGCTATGTTGATTGGCGGATTGAATGGCGATCCCCAACGATCGTTACTTTTCTTTCCACTCCATTTTTATCGCGAAGCGTTCTCGTTTAGCGAGATGGGGTACGCCTCGGTATTGGCACTGTTGATCTTTGTCGTTACGATGATCGCAACGGGATTGTTGTTCTTTTTTGTGCAACGCCTGGTGTACTACGCCGGCGCCGATTGAGCATTGGTTAGAAACTATGACAAGATTCTCGTTTCATCCACGTCGTTTTCTGCGCGAACTCGGCGCAACCATAGGCGTGACCGGTTTGGGGCTGGCAACGATGCTCTTATTCTTGATGCCGTTGGGTTACATGCTTGCCACCGCTTTCAAACTCGATGCGCAACTTTCGGCACAGAACGCGCCGCTGTGGCCCGCCCGGGCGGTTACGTATAACTATCAAGGTACGGACTATCCCCTGTACGATGTTCCCACCGAACAAGGTATCAAACGCTTAGTTCTGGTTCATCCCTATCGTGAAGACAGCGATGTGCTCGATCCGGCAAATCCGGAAGCAGGCATCTTTAATATCCAAGGACGGTGGCGCACGTGGAATCCCGTTTACCAGTTTTCCCCCACCCTCGAAAATTTCATCAAAGCCTGGAATGAAGTCAACTTTACGCTGCTCTTCCGCAATACTCTGACGATTGCGATCCTGAGTACGATTGGAGACTTGGCTTCCTGCATTCTGGTCGCGTACGGTTTCGCACGGTTCCGGATTCCCGGCAAGAATTTCATGTTCCTTATCCTCATGGCAACAATTATGCTGCCGCCCCAAGCCACCATCATCCCGATGTACATCTTTTTCAACAAACTGGGGTGGACGGGCACATGGCTTCCCTTGATTGTACCCGCCTTCTTTGCCAATGCCTACGATGTCTTTTTGCTACGGCAGTACCTGATGACTATTCCACGCGAGATGGACGAAGCCGCAATGATTGATGGTGCCAGCCCACTGCGCATCCTTGTCTCGGTCATTGTGCCCCAAGCCATCCCAGCGATCACTGCCGTAACGCTCTTTCACTTTTTCTATCGTTGGAATCAATACTTTGAACCGCTGGTCTATTTGGCAGGCAAAGACGAGTTGTTCCCGGTCTCGGTCGGCATCGCTCGCTTTGTGCAGACCTACACCATCTACCCGGGACGCGCCGCGGCGACCGCGGCATTGACGCTCGTTCTGCCCGCGTTGATGTTCTTTTTCGCACAACGCCAGTTTATGCGCGGCGTGGTGATTACCGGCGTGGAAAAATAGTTTGTGCTTGGACACGCCTGGGTTTCAAGAAGGGAACACACCTCGACGGGCATCCGAGTCTTGCGACTCGGATGTGTTTTGCAAAATCACGATGAAACGATGCATACCGCTTGAACCACTTCTTCTCCTTATATCGGGACTCGCCGCTTGCGTGGCGCCGCAAAACGCGGCGAGTCCCACCTCCACGCGCTTGGCACCAACCGCCACACCGAGACCGGTGGGCTTGTATGTTGATACAACACGCAACCTAGGCACCATCAGCCGATTGGTGCTCGGGACGAATCACGGACCCTGGGCAATCATCACCGAAGATGTGCAAAAGGAATTTCTCGCTTCGGGTATCACGCTGATTCGATTTCCCGGCGGGAACTGGGGCGATGAAAATGACATCGAGCCATGGCAATTCGATTTGTTCATTGCACAGGCACGCCAAATCAATGCCGAGCCGCTCGTCAGTGTACGCTTGCGCGGCGGCACACCCGAAAAAGCTGTGGCGCTCATCCATTATGCGCGCGCACAAAATTATCGCATCAAATATTGGAGCATTGGCAACGAACCTTCACTCTACAAAGATTACGATGCAGAAAAATACAACATCGAGTGGCGCACGTTTGCGCAAGCCATGAAAGCGGCTGATCCCTCGATTCTGCTCGTCGGACCCGACATCCATCAATTCACCGGCGAACCGAATATGGACCCCAAAGATTCCGCCGGGCGCGATTGGCTGCGTGAATTTCTGAAAGCGAACGGTGATCTGGTAGATGTGGTTGCCGTGCATCGCTATCCGTTTCCCACCCAAATGGGTGTCCGGCCCACGCGGGCTGAACTCTTTGCCGATGCCGCACGCTGGGATACCATCGCCACAAATTTACGCGCCGTCGTGCGCGAGCACGCTAAACGCGATCTGCCCATTGCCATCACCGAATTCAATTCGAGTTGGTCGGGCACGATGGGAGGCGAAACGGGGATGGATACGTTCAACAATGCGCTGTGGCTCGCCGATGTGCTGGGGCGTTTGATTCATGCACGCGTAGACATCGTCGCACAGTTTAGTTTGCAAAGCAATTCAAATATCGGCGGCTATGGTTTGCTCGCGCGCGACACGGTGCGCCCAGCGTACTACACGTACCAAATGTGGAAACGCTTTGGCAATGAATTGGTCTATGCTTCATCAGACGATTCTCAAATTTCGATTTACGCCGCGCGCCAAGGCGAGGCATTGACCTTGATGCTCATCAACCTGAGTGATCAAATCCAAACCCGCCCACTCACTCTCGATCATTGGACACCGATTGGGCGCGCCACCGTGCGCCTATTCGATCCAACACACAACGCGACGGAAGAATCACCCATAGACATTCCTTCTGAATTCTCATATACTATGCCACCAACTTCGGTGACCCTTTTGACGATGCCTGGGAAATAGAGTTTGCGTTTTCAAGGACCTTTATGCGTTACGGATTCTTTGACGACGAACAACGCGAGTATGTCATTACGCAACCCAACACACCCTTGCCCTGGATCAACTATCTTGGCACGCGCGAGTATTTTGGATTGATTTCGAACACCGCCGGGGGATATTCCTTTTACCGCGATGCGCGCTTGCGCCGGCTCACTCGCTATCGCTACAACAACGCCCCGCTCGATTTAGGCGGACGCTACCTTTATCTGCGCGATAACGCTAACCATCACTTTTGGTCGCCCACTTGGCAACCCACGCGCTCGCCTCTCGCAGAGTACACGTGTCGGCATGGACTTGGGTACACGATCATCACCTCAACTTATCAACAGATTCGCGCGTCCATCCGCTATTTCGTCCCGCTCGATGAAAATCTAGAAATTTGGCAACTCACCTTGACCAATCAACGCTCTACGCCCGCCCAATGCGCCATTTTCTCTGCCATCGAATTTTGTTTGTGGGACGCGCAAGACGACGCCACCAATTTTCAACGCAACTGGAACACGGGCGAAGTCGAAGTGGATCAAGGCGTGATCTACCACAAGACCGAATACCGCGAACGCCGCAATCATTTTGCGTACTTTGCTTGCTCCGAGCCGCTGGCTGGCTTTGACACACAACGCGACGATTTTCTGGGCGCGTACCGCGGCTGGGATCAGCCCATTGTGGTAGAACGCGGTGAATCGTGCAATTCGATGGCGCATGGCTGGCAGCCCATTGGCTCGCATCATGTTCGGGTTACACTGGCACCCAACGAATCGCGCCAAATCATTTTTGTGTTGGGGTATCACGAAAACCCGCCCGACCAGAAATTCGATCCGCCGCATTCCCAGATCATCAACAAGCGCACGGTCAAGCCCATCATCGAAAAATATCTCAATCCGCAAAGCGTGGACGCCGCCTTCGCCGAGTTGCGCGCCGCGTGGGACAAATGGCTAGCGCGTTTGCACATCGAAACGCCGGACGCCCACACCAATCGAATGGTAAATATTTGGAACGCGTACCAATGTATGGTGACGTTCAACCTCGCGCGCTCGGCATCGTTGTATGAAGCCGGGATTGGACGCGGCATCGGTTTTCGAGACTCGAATCAAGACTTGATGGGTTGTGTGCAGATGGTGCCTGCCCGCGTCCGCGAACGCCTGCTTGATCTGGCGGCGACGCAACTGGAAAATGGCGGTGCCTATCATCAATATCAACCCCTCACCAAACAAGGCAATAATGACATTGGTTCGAATTTCAACGATGATCCCTTGTGGCTCGTGCTGGGCGTTGCCGCATATCTCAAAGAGACCGGCGATTGGAGCATCCTCGCCGAACCGGTGCCCTACGATCAACATCCCGGTACGGAACAGCCCTTGTTCGATCATTTGCAACGCAGTATGCAATACACGTTGGATCGCTTGGGACCGCATGGTTTGCCACTCATCGGACGGGCAGATTGGAACGATTGCCTCAATCTCAATTGTTTCTCCGCCACACCGGGCGAATCGTTTCAAACCACTACCCACAAGGATGGCAAGATTGCAGAATCATTGATGATCGCCGGTTTGTTTGTCGTGGCAGCGACAGAGATGGCAGAAATTGCCCAACGATACACCGGCAACGATGCGGGGTATTGCCAAGCCGCAGAAAAAATGCGCGCGACTATTTTACAGCATGGCTGGGATGGCGAATGGTTCTTGCGTGCGTACGATGACCTGGGACGCCCGGTAGGGTCGCGCGAAAATCCAGAGGGGAAAATTTTTATCGAGACGCAAGGGTGGTGTGTGATGGCAGGCGTTGGCTTGAAGAATGGCTATGCCCAACGCGCGCTCGATTCGGTGGAAAAATATTTGGCGACGCCGCACGGAATCATTTTGCAACAGCCGGCGTTCTCGCGCTATTATTTACATTTGGGCGAAATTTCATCCTATCCGCCGGGCTATAAAGAGAACGCCGGCATTTTTTGCCACACCAATCCTTGGATCATGATCGCCGAAACGTTGGTGGGCAACGGCGACCGTGCACACGATTATTACGCGCGCATCAATCCTTCCGTGCGCGAAGCCCTCAGCGAGGTGCATCGGTGCGAACCGTATGTGTACGCCCAAATGATTGCCGGACGCGATGCGCCCACCTTTGGCGAAGCCAAAAATTCTTGGCTCACCGGCACAGCGGCGTGGAATTACATTGCCATCACACAGTATATCCTAGGCATTCGCCCTACGTACGATGGCTTGCAGATTGCGCCGGTGATTCCGCGCGCGTGGAAAAGGTTCCGCGCCACCCGCCTCTTTCGCGGGGTAACGTACCTCATTGATGTTGAACGAGTAGGAGAAGGCAATCACGCATCCCTCACCGTAGAAGGCAAAGCGATCGAGGGCAATCTGGTGCCGCTTCCCACCGATGGCCGCACACACATCACGGTCGAGGTTACACTGCAATGAGCAACGATTATTACGGACTCGCAACACGCAGCCTCGAAAATGATTTTCTGCGATTGGAATTTCTGGTGGAGGCGGGTCCACGCCTCGTGCGCTTGTTCCTGCGCGGTTCGGAAGAAAATTGGTTTGCCGAAGTGCCGCAGAAAAAAATAGCCACACCGCTCGGCGATTATTTTTTCCGGGGCGGGCATCGTTTGTGGTACGCGCCGGAAAAAATACCCCAAACCTACCAACCCGATAACGCACCGATCCGCCTCGAACCACTGGCAGACGGCGTGAGGTTGCACCAATCGCCCGAACCACTCACCGGGATTCGCAAACACATCGAAATTCATCTACGCGCCGGACACGCTGCACTCACCTTAACACACTCGCTCGAAAACACGGGCACGCAAAGCATCGAACTTGCCCCCTGGTCACTGACGATGTTGAAACTGGGCGGCGTCGCTATTCTGCCACAAACGAGAGAGCCGGTGGATGAACACGGTTTACTCCCGAATCGCAATTTGGTTTTGTGGCGCTATACCCGCGTCAATGACCCACGTCTCGAATTGCGCGACGATGTTGTTCGCATTCACGCGCGCGCTGAACTGCCACCGTGCAAAATCGGTTACTTGAATCGCGCCGGATGGATGGCATACTGGCGCAACGAAATTCTTTTCGTTAAACGATTTACACCACATCCTAGCGCGCTGCACCCAGATTTGAATTGCAACGCCGAGGTGTATTGCAACGATGAATTTATTGAACTAGAGACATTGGCGCCGCTGCAATGGCTTGAACCCCAACAAAGCGTCGCGCATACGGAGACGTGGGAATTTCACACCCACGTACAAACTCTTGAACAAATTCAGGAGCGGACAAAATGACCTTGACTTTTCCCAAAGATTTTGTGTGGGGCGCGGCAACCGCGTCGTATCAAATCGAAGGGGCGTGGAACGAGGATGGCAAGGGCGAATCCATTTGGGATCGTTTTTCACACACGCCCGGCAAAATCGAAAATGGTGATACCGGCGATGTCGCCTGCGATCACTATCATCGTTGGCGCGAGGATGTGGCATTGATGCGCCGACTGGGTTTGCGCGCGTATCGCTTTTCGATGGCGTGGACCCGTATTCTGCCCAATGGGCGTGGGGCGGTGAATCAACGCGGTCTCGATTTTTACAGCCGCTTGGTAGATGAATTGCTCGCCGCGAACATCACGCCGTACATCACCCTGTATCATTGGGATTTGCCGCAAGCGTTGGACGGCGGTTGGTTGAATCGAGATACAGCGGGCTATTTTGCCGATTACGCCGCCATCGTCGTGCGCCGCCTAGGCGATCGCGTCCAAAACTGGATCACGCTCAACGAACCTTGGGTGGCAGCGTTCATTGGTTATCGCGAGGGCCGCCACGCGCCGGGAATCATGGATGAAAAACTCGCGTACCAAGCCGCCCATCATTTGCTCATCGCGCACGGGCTGGGCATGCAAGCGATTCGCGCCATCGCACCGCCGGTGAACGCCGGGATCGTCCTCGATATGTTCCCCACCGAAGCCGGCACCGATTCGCCGCAGGATCACGCGCTTGCCAGGCAGGCGTGGCAAATGGGCACGGGATGGTTTATCGAACCGGTGTTGTGCGGCAATTATCCAACCGAGACGTGGCAAACCCTTGGCGAGAATACCCCGCGCGTTTTGCCGGGCGATTTTGCATTGATCGCGCAACACCTTGATTTTCTCGGCGTGAATTATTATTCGCGGCAATTGATCCAAAATGGGGTGCGTGTTCATCCCGTCCCCGGTTCTGAATACACCGAAATGGGCTGGGAAGTTCACGCGCCGGCGTTAGGCAGATTGTTGCGTCGCCTCCAGCGCACGTATCGCTTGCCGCCGATTTACATCACCGAAAACGGAGCGGCGTTCCGCGATGAGGTGAGCGCGGATGGGCGCGTCCATGATCCGCGTCGCATCAACTATGTGCGCGAGCATTTGCGCGAGTTGCACGGTGCGATCCAAGATGGCGTGGATGTGCGCGGCTACTTTGTGTGGTCCTTGCTCGACAACTTTGAGTGGTCGTACGGTTTCTCCAAACGCTTTGGAATCGTTTATGTGGATTTTGCAACGCAACAACGTATCATCAAAGACAGCGGCGAGTGGTACGCCAATGTGATCGCGCAAAATGGTTGCTAAAAAACGAGGCAGTCGCTCAAAAAGAGCGGCTGCCTTCTTGGGTGCGGCTCACAAAATAATCTGCCGCGGCTTGACCCGGCACTTTTCCGCTCGAATGATCGAATGGATCAATTGGGCGGTATCGTCCAACTGATCGTCCTCATTCACAATCACGTAATCGAATTTTTCAAACTCGTTCATCTCAAGGCGTGCGGCATGAAGCCGCAAGCGCAAATAGTCTTCGGGCTCGGTACGCCGTCGGCGTAGCCGGGCTTCGAGTGCTTGCATTGAGGGCGGCATCAGAAAAATAAACACCGCCTCGGGCACGATGCGTTTGATCGTCGCCGCGCCTTGCACGTCAATCCGCATGATCACGTCTTGCCCACGTTCTAATGCTTCGCGCACTTCGCGGCGTGAGTTGCCGTAATCGTAACCATAGACCACCGCGCGTTCCAAAAATTCCCCGCGCGCTTCCATCGCCGCAAATTGTTCCTTGGTGATAAAGTGATAATCCTTGCCATCCACCTCATTGGGGCGCTGGGGGCGCGTGGTGTTGGTGACCAGAAAATGAAACGGATAGTTCAACTCGCGCATCCGGCGCAAGGCGGCATCTTTGCCCACGCCCGATGGACCCGAGACGACGATGAGTAACGGAGGGGGTTGGGGAAGTTGAATCGGTAATTCAGTCATTGCTTGCCTTTCTTAGCAAAGGGCGCGCCCACACGAATGATTTTGGCGGGGTCGCCCAATCCTTTGGTCGCGTTCGCCGAATCCACGATCAATGGCGCATGGCGTGTGACCCAACGATAGTTGACCTTGCGATGCGCGGTTACAATGACGACGAGATCGTTGCGGCGCAATTCGTCGCGTGTGAGTGGCACGGATTTCAATTCGATGGTTTCGCGCAAGAACACATTGTTCCCCACGCGAAACGTCGGCACGTACGGATCGTGATAACGGACCTGCGCGCCATTGTTGAGCAACAATTCAATGACGCGCTCGGCGGGTGAGTTGCGCGCATCGTCCACGTTCGGTTTGAACGCCACCCCCAAGACGAGCACGCGCGCGTTCTTGATCGCTTTGCCGTGTTGGCTCAAGAGATCGTGCGCCAGTTTGACCACGTGATACGGCATGCCTTGATTGATCTCGGCGGCGAGTTCGATGAACTTTGTATAAAAATCGTACTCGCGCGCCTTCCACGAAAGATAGTACGGGTCCACGGGGATACAATTGTGTGTGACAATGCCGTAGGAGGTGACAAAGGTGTGCGTATCTTTAATTTCGGCGGAATAGACGGTGTGCGTTCCAACTTGGTGCGAAACCGCTGCCACCTTGACTGTTGCCAAGTTGCGGTGTGCGCCGAAGCTCTTGGTGGGCATCCGCTTCCGTCGTCCCTCCGCATACTTTTTCAAGGCGGCGCGTTTATCCCCTTCGAAGAGCGGCAAGAGGCGCGCCAGTTGCTGCTCGCCGTAGAATCGCAAGTACGGTTTGCCTTGCTTGAACGTTGGAACGAAACCCAGTCCTTGCGCGAGCAAAACGGTCTGTTGAAAAAGGTGTGGACTGCTCGAGAAATAGCCGACCGTTGCGACGTTGATATGATGGTCATAGGCGCGCCGCTTCTTCTGGTGATAATAATGCCGGACACGCTGTTCCAAATTTACATCGCCATCGCCGCGCAACAATCCTGCCAGCACGCCCAGGCGGATTGGCGCGGGGGCTTCCATCAAGATGCCGGGAATCTGCATATTGGTCGAGCGTGTGCCGCATTGTAATACATCACGCAACAGACGCGCGAACAAATGAGAGGACACCTTGATTTGGACAGCATTCCAAATTCTATCCTTGCGCTTGGAGAAGCGGACCCCCAGCCCGCTCAGGATGCGACAAACATCGTCAAGATACTCGCGTTCATCGGCGTTGAAGGTCCAACGCGTCCGCAACGATTTGTCTCGCGTAATGCACCCTTCGCTCAGATAGTAACCAACCAAGCGAGCGAATGCTTCGTCCACAACGATCACGGCGGGCATCGCATTCCACGATGGACCACGCCCAGTCCGCAACACGATATCGCGACGAGAGAACGGCGTGATGCCTTGCTTCTCCAGCGCCAAGTAAATTGCCAGCGGCATCCGATTCGAGCGATAGACTTGGTGAGGATCAACACCGAGTGCCTTGAGACCCGGTGTGAACTGCTCGCGATAGTCAGCGAAACGCCCGTGCTGGGGCATGACGCGAATCTTGGCAATTTCCTCTGGCGTCAGATGAGGAATCAGATCAATGGTGGGGGTGGCCGTACTGTCAAGCCAATGCGTTGCCACGATCAACTCATCGCCGACTTGGAGCGTATCCGCGCGCTGGACGTGTAGCGCGCCTTCTTTCCATACGACCATCGGATGACCATCTGTCACCATGAGGCGACGACGATCAATGGTGGTAACATCCACGAGCGTTCCATGATACGTGCGACGCGACAATGCCACCAGTGGTTTGAGACAAACTTTTTGCCGCTCAGGATCAAATGAAAGCGCATGGATGCCCTCTGGCTCCAGCAGCGTTACCTCGCCAACTTGCCGCGCCGTGGTCGGCTGTTGTTGCTGTATCTCTGTAAAGTACTCGCCGACGCGGACGCTCGTCAGTCCACGCCCATTCTTGACGAAGAGGAATTCGTTCTCGCCTAGACAATGGCCACCGACCCCCGCACCGGGATAGAACGCCATAAAACCAAACGGCTTGGTCTTGGCCGCTTCGATCACTTCCCAAAAATCAATCCCCATTCGCTCGGACAAGAGGGCTAATTCGTTGACCAAGGCGATGTTCACGGCGCGAAAGATGTTTTCCAAAAGTTTGCTCATCTCCGCCACCCGCGGCGAAGAGACGGCAAAGACCTGAGGTGTGAGATGAACAAGTAACGCTTTTGCCAAACGAGTGCATTTCGGCGTGAGTCCGCCCAAGGTCTTGGGCGTGTTCTTGACGTTCCAACCTTGACTACTTGTCGCGCCCGGATCAATTCGTTCCGGTGAAAACGCAAGATGGAAATCTTTGCCGGCTTTCAAGCCGCTGGTTTCCAGAATCGGCAGGCAGACTTCTTCCGTCGTTCCCGGGTAGGTTGTGCTTTGCAAGATGACCAGTTGCCCTTGCTTCAAGTGGGGCGTGATACTCTGGGTCGCTGCAATCACCGGTTTGAGATCGGGTGCCTTCATTTCATCGAACGGGGTGGGGACGCAAATGAAAATGACATCGCTATTCGCAATGGCGGCATAATCGGTTGTGGCGGAAAATTTTTTGCGGGCGACCAAGTGCTTGACCGTCCGGGTTTCGACATCGGGAATGTAACTGATGCCACGATTCAGTTTCTCCACTTTGCGCGCATCAATGTCTATGCCAACCACCGAAAAACCTTCGCGCGCAAATTCAGTTGCCAAAGGCAAACCCACATACCCCAAGCCCACCACGGCAAGGCGCGCTGTCTTTTGAGCAATGCGTTGTTCCAGTGTCACACCATCCTCCCTCACACCCGGCGAAATTCAAATTCGTACAAGGCAACGAGCCCCGCTAGGATGACCAGCGCAAATACTCCTTGTGCCTGCCACGTCCCGATCCGCACACTAAACATCGCAATGATGCCGAGGGCACACGCCACGAGATACAAGAGCAAGACGGCTTCGCGGCGCGTCATCCCGCGTTCGACCAAACGATGCGAAATGTGATCTTTGCCGGGATGCATCAACGGATTCAACCCGCGCCGCAAACGCGAGACAAAGACAAGAGTCGTATCGAAAATAGGAAGCCCCAGCACCAGAATCGGAATGAACCAGGTTTCTGCCAGTGGTTGCGTGACAAAGCGTAATTTCAATCCAACCGCCGCCAACACAAAGCCGAGAAAGAGACTCCCCGCATCGCCCATAAAAATAGAAGCGGGGTTAAAATTGTAAATCAAAAAACCGATGGACGCACCAAAGAGTGCTGCACACAAACTGCCCACCAGATACTGGCCGTTGAGCCAGGCGATCAACAGAAAAAAACCGGAGGCGATGGCAGCCACGCCGCCGGAGAGGCCATCCATATTATCGAGCAAGTTCATCGCGTTGGTAATGCCCACAATCCAAACAAGCGCAATCGCCGCATCCACGATAGGTTGATGAACCAAATCCACCGAAACGCCGGTGAGAATGAGCAACACGGCGGCCAAGACCTGGCCCAACAGTTTGATCCACGCATTCAAGCCCACGCGATCATCCCACAATCCTAGAAACGACACCCACGTTGCGCCAACGATGATGCTAATCAACTGGGGAATGTAAAACCGATCGGCGAACAAAATCAGCCCGAGCATAAATGCGCCATAGATCGCCACGCCGCCCAAACGGGGAATGGGGGTCGTGTGGACTTTGCGCGCATTCGGTTGGTCTATCATCCCGGTATGCACAGCAATGCGGCGCGCGATCGGCGTTGCGCCTATGGCAAAGACGAGGGCAGTCGCAAAGATGAGTACGAGCGTGGTCATCCTATTTGGCTTTCTCTTGTAACAAGGCAAGGTAGGCTTGCACCACCGGCTTGTCTGCATCTGCGGCTAAGGCAAGGACGGCCTGGGCTGCTTGTTGCGCTTCGGCAAACTTGCCGGCTTTGTGGGCATTGAGCGCAACTTGAACATTTTGCCACAAGGGTTTGTCGCTCTCAGGTGCAAGCGCAACTGCCGCCGTCAACGCGTTTTGCGCTTCCTCCAAACGATTCAACTGCAAATTCAGCAACACGAGATTTTTTTGCGCATCGTAATCGTTGGGGACAAGGCGCGCCACGGCTTGATAGGCGGGTACCGCGAATTGGGGTTGCCCGCGTGCTTTCCAACGTGCCGCCACAGTGCGTTGGGCGTTCACATCGTTGGGTGATTTTTGCGCGGCTTGCAAATCGCGTTGCAGTGCCAACAACTGGTTGTAGAAATCCTGAAAGCGCGCGTAATCGGGACGATTCTGCGGCACCAAGGTCATCAAATGTTTCATCGCGTTGACCGCCGCATCAATATCGCCGACTTCGGATAAAAAGTTGACCAGATCGAGACTGGCTAGCCAATCGTTGGGGTTGCTCCGCACGGCTTGCTCGAACGCTTGGCGCGCCAAGTCCAATTGGCCATTTTGTTTATACAACTGGGCAAGAATGCGATACAAGGAAGGAGACTTGGTTGCCAACACGCGATAGGTCTCGATGGCGCGCGGTGCATACTCGGGCAACTTGAAGAGCGCGGCTGGGTTGGCTTGCAAATCACCATTTGCGTCCGAGAGCGCGTTGGGATCACGTTCTAATGCCTTGAAATAATTTTCGGCGGCATGGGCTGGGTCTTGCGCCAAAAAATAATAATCGCCCAAGTACACGTACGTTTGCACAAAGGTTGGATCAATGCGGAGCGATTGATTGAGCTTTTCCAACGCTTGCGGCAGATCGCCACTTTGCATCAACGTCAACGCCCATTCATTCCACAGATGCGCGGTGTAAGGACTGATCCGTAAGGTATCGGCGTAATATTTGGATGACCGTTGGAAATGTTCCGCGCGATCGGCGGGCTTGTCCATCAACGTAGCGACGACCCGTTCCATTCGCGCCAGATTGGCGGTGTGATCGGCATTCAACGGATTGAGGCGTTGCGCGCGCAGCAAAGTGCTTTCTGCCTCGGCAAGAAATTTCTGACGTTGCGTTGCATCGGTGCTCGTGCGCGCACTTTCCAAATACGCGCGCCCCAAGAACAAGGCATAGAAATCTTGCGCGGGCTGTAGCTCGAAGGCGCGTTTGTACGCTTGCGCGCTCAAGTTCCACGCCCCCGACGCATCCAAGTTGGTGCCGGCTTTGTACAAAATATCGGCTTTGATGCCATCGTAATTGGTAACCATCGCGCCCCACAGCAAACCGATCCCTAGGATTGGTACCAACACGGCGCCAAGCCCAGACCGAAACGCGAGCGTGGGGCGCGGAACCAGATCGAACCACAATGCCAAAGCTAGCACGGCAACCACCAAGAACAAGGCGATATAGTACTCGCCCAACAACGCGATGAAGGCTTCGGTGAGATCGCCGGGGGTGGTGATCAAGCGCGTTTGCAACAACACAAACCACAACAACGCGGTGAGCGACAAGATCAAATACAACAACACATCATAGAGCCACGTCTCTTTTGAGGCACGCTCCACCAAACCCAGGATGCCGGTAACACCCCACGTCAGCACGAACAACACCAAGATGCCGTACGATACTTGATTGTCTTTGTAAAAGAGCGACTCTTTGATCATCTCGATGGGGCTGGGTGTGCCGGTGCGATTGGTGATGAACTCGAACGCGAGCGTGATCATCACGAGTGTGGCGATCATCGTCCACACAACGACCGGGGCGGGTGAAACTTCGCGCGACGCGGGGGCGGATGCATTCGCGTGTTCGCTGGGGCGGCGACGTGAGCGACGACGCGTGGCGATTGAACGCGGCGATTCTTCGGGCGCGGCGGGTGTGGTGGCGTGTTCGGTGATGTGATTCATTCCAATCACAACCAACAATGCCGCGTAAAACCAAAAATATGTGCGCGTCGAAACGATGGCAATGCCAAAGTGAATCTCGACAAAGTGCGCGATGAACGCGGCAATCAGCGCGCTCAGCCATAAGGATCGCCATGCTTCCGGCACCGCGCCGCCGGCGCGATACCGGCGCACCGCCTCCGCGACCAGAAAGATGAGAAAGCCCACGATCATACCGGCGGGGAGCGCCACGCCGATCCAATGCCAACCGCGCCACGCACCAAAGAAAATCGCAAAGGCAAAGCCGGTGACGAGCCACAAGGCAACAAACACATTCCGTTCCGCCGTCGTGGTAATAAACCCCAACGATTTCAAGCCAAAGTAAAAAATCGAAACGAACACCAAGATGTATGCGCCAAAGCCAAACAAGCCAGTGATGACCAACGAATCAAAGGTCTCGTTGTGCGAACGATCGGGCGAGGCGTTGCGCGCTTCCAACGTTCCCAGTTCCGGCGGATAGAAGGGATTATAGACCACATACATGGTTTCGGGTCCATAACCCACCAACGGACGAATGAGATTAAAGGGGTCATTGCCCGTGACCGGCGACCACAAGGGATCGTGCGGCAAAACAAGTTTGAGCGCACCTTGCCAAATGAGTTCACGCACGCGCGCCGTCGGCGAGTTGGGATCGAGAATTTGACCCAGCCGCCCCACATACGGCACCCGCTTGAGCGATTCGAGTGGTGAGGCGGGTAAGTTAAAGACAACGAGGAACGCCATCGCCAAGACCGCCAGTCCGATAATGCCGCTCAACGTAACCACACGCCATCGTTGGGGCAAGCGATGCATAATCATCAACGCGCCGAGCAGACCAAACGCAAACAGACCTGCGCCCAAGCCTAGCCACGGACCGCGACTTTGCGAAAAGAAAATGGTCAACAGTTGCGTGGCAAGAATCACCGTTAGGGTGGCAACGAGCAACGCTTCACGCAAGACAAGTCGGCGCATCAAACCAGCGATCAATGCTAGCCCAATGAATCCAATCGCCAAACCGATACCGAACGCAAAATTGAATGCCCATACCACGAGGAGGACGAACAACATGACCACACCAAGTCCGATGAATGTCAAGCGGCGGGGCTGGTTGCGCGTGAGGCGACCGAGCGTTTCGATCCAGCGCGCGAGCGTCAGCGGTACGATCATAATGAGGTACGCGGAAACAAAAATCGAGTTCCCCATATTGGCGGCGACGCGTTCCGTCGTGTCGCCGCCCCACGGCAGCGGATCGAGTTTGAAATGTTGGAGGATGCCAAACAACGCAATCGGAAAACTCGTTGCGATGATGACACTGATCGCACGATCGAGTTGCGCGCGCGTGCGTAGCGTACTCGCGGCGCAGAAAAAGATCGTGATGTACGAAAACGTGGTGTACGTTCCTTGCAAACGTTGGTACGATCCCCACAAACTCACGTTCGGCGCGACGGACAAAATCGTTGAAACGAGATAGACGATCACGACGGCAAAGGTGGGCAGAACTAGCGGGTTGGCTTGCCACACAGCGCGGAAAAGATCGGGGAGTGCGCCGCGTGGCAACCCGGTTTCGATTTGTTTGATGAGCCACGCGCCGACCATCACCAATGCCAGCGAGCGCACCAGCGTAATCTTGTCCGGCTCGAACACGCGGCTAGAATAGATGTTGAAAAAGAGCGGCGCAACGATGAGCGCCACCAGCCAGCCGGCTTCCAAAAGTTTATCGCAAAAAGTTGAGAGACGAGTTCCCATTCACGTTCCCGCAAACAAGTTTGCGCCATTATACGACGGTTGCCAACGGCGCGCAAATTATCGCGGAAAAGCAAACACCCGGCGTGGTCAAGCCAACCGGGTGTTTATCTCTGCGGAGGAAATAGGTCTCTGTCAATGCGACTCGGCACAGTCACTCACGACGGACAACCGGGCGCATCACAAGCATCAATCCTGCCACGCCCAAGCCACCCAAAATCCATCCTAGCCCTCCGGTTTCGAGAGGAATTGCACTGAAATTAGAGAGCGTTACAGCGGTTGGGTTGTTGGGCGTGAGCGAAAAATCATCAATGCCAAGTCCATCATCGGCACCCGGGCTCAAATTCCAATCCACCCAGCGAATCCAAAACGATGCCCCATTGGCAATGCTCAAGCCCGTGATGGTGTAACTGAGAGTCGTGCGGTTGGCGGCGGCATTCCCATCCAGCGCGCCCACCGTGCCGCTTGTGACCGGGCTAGAGAAATCGAGAGCGTCGTAATCCACCCAGTAAGTAATGGGCGCCGTGATCGTGATAGCCGTCGTACTGAGTTGAAAATCCAAGCGATCGGGCGGGCTTGCCCGGCTTTGTCCTAATCGCCATTGCTCTCCTGTGTAGGTGATGGACAGCGTTGTGATGGTTTGTCCGGTGTTGTTGGTAAATTGCGCGCCAATCATCGGCGTGAGCGAGTTGCTCAACAATGTCCCAAAAGCGCGTTCCGTGCTACCACTCGTTCCAAAACTGTACGTATCGCCAGTAGTGGCAGAGCCGGTCCCGCCTGCATACAAGCCGTTTGCATTGGTACTCGTCTCGTCCAAATACCACCCTTCAATCGAGAGCGTATGAGTTGTTTGCGTCGTATAAGCCAGCGTGTCAAAATTTTGTGTGTACGTGATCCCCAAGCCGGTCAGACGGATTGTGCCGGTGCCACCTGTAACCGCCTGCGCCGGCGCAACGATACCGAGCCAAGCCAAACCGAGAATGAGCGCAATTAAGACGGAGAAGAATTTTTGCCGGATGTTTTGCTGCACAATTTCCTCCAAGAACATTGTTGCGACTCAACGCCAAGTATGGCAAGCACCTTTGTCCCTTTAATTTTACCCTAAACACACCGTAGATTCAAATTGCGAGTGATGACGGGTGCATTTCAGTTTAGGGGCAAGTTTCAGGTTTGTAGTCGTGCGATTCATCGCGCTGCATCAACGTGGCGATCAATCGCCGTACTACGAACCTTCCTTTTCATCGAACGTTAGTTTGATTGCACACATCTCGCCATAAAGCAAGTTCACAGCACGGCTTGGTACACCTCCAGCACTCGCTCAACCATCTTTTCCAAAGTAAATTCGGATTGCACGCGGGCGCGCCCGGCGTTTCCCATTCGCACGCGTAACGCCGGGTCAGCCAGCAACCGATGGATCGCCGCTGCAAGCGCGTGTGCATCACGTGCCGGCACAACCAAGCCGGTCTCTTCGTGGATGTTCACAAAACTAGTTCCCGTTCCCAGTTCGGTACAGATGACCGGCTTGCCTGCTGCCATCGCTTCGAGTTGCACCGCGCCAAACGCTTCGCTCCGTTCCGACGCTGGCAACACAAAAAGATCCGCCGCCGCGTAGTACGCCGGCAACTCGGCATCGCTCACCACGCCGGCAAAACTAACTCGGTCGCTCACGTTCAAACGTTGTGCCAACTCGCGCCACGCGCGTTCCATCGGTCCCGTACCCACAATCGTCAAGTGCGCGCACGGAACCTCACGCATCGCTTGAAGCAAATAGTGGATGCCTTTGTAATAGCGCAAATGACCGACAAACAAAAGTGAGGCGTGAGGCATAACACGTGATTTGGCTGGCACCCCATTTTCAAACGGAGCAGGATCAATGCCGAGCGGCACGACAACGCATTTGTTTTGGTAACGCGATAAGACCGGCGACGAGACGATATAGTTTGGACTCGTCGCGATAATGCGGTCCGCGCGCGCAAGCATGCGCTCCATCAACGGATGATATAGCACGCGCAAAAATTTTTGTCGAATAATGTCGCTGTGATACGTGAGGATTGTCTTGCGCGCACGTCCGAAAAAAAAGTTTGCCATTTCGCCGAGCGGGTACGGAAAGTGCAAATGCGTTACGTCCGGCGATTCGCGGCGAATTAAATCGAACAAGGCGAGGCTGAGGGGTGCAGAAGAAATTGTGGCAAGGCGTGAGGCAAAAATGATGCGCACGCCGTTGAGATACTCGATGTGCGTGTGATGGTCTCGGCTGGTGACCAACACGCTGACTGTGTGTCCGCGCGCCACTTGGGCTTCTGCCAGCATCTTGATATGATTTTCAATCCCGCCAACCACCGGAAAATAATCTTTATAGACGTGGAGGATTTTCATTCAAGGAATTTTAGCCAATGAGAACACAGAAAAAGGTTCTCTGTGTCCTCGGTGGTAGATTTGCGACTTGCCGTTTAAGCCGCGCCGTTCCAAATCCCATCACGCATATTCACCGGCTTGCCCGTCCGCGCCGATTCGTACATCGCCAACACCAACGCCACCGATTTGCGTGCCGCGTAGCCATTCGTCTTGGGTTCACGATTTTCGAGGATGGCTTGGAGCATATCGGCAATCACGGCTTTGTGGCTATACCCATACACCGAGGGCGGATCCACCTGATCACGGGTCAACAATTCGCGTTCGTGTTCCAACTCCCCTTCGATTTTCCAAAACACTTTGCGATTCAACGCCGTGCCGCCCACCTTCACCGAGCCGCGTTCACCAAACAACGCCACCGACCCTTCCAAATTTTCCGGGTACGTCACGGTCGAACCTTCTACCACACCGAGCGCGCCACTTACAAAGCGAAGCGTTGCGACGCCAATATCTTCGGCTTGCATTTTGTGCGCCAGCGTCGCCGTGTACGCAAACACACTTTCGACTTCGCCCATCAACCATTGCAACGCATCAATGTGATGAATAGACTGATTCATCAGCGCGCCGCCATCCATCGCCCACGTCCCGTGCCAGCCATCCTCGTAATATTCTTGCGGACGATACCAACGCACTGTGGCATTCCCCAGCAAAAGTTTGCCCAACCGATTTTCATCCACCACGCGCCGCAGATCAAGCATCGGCGGATTGTAGCGATTTTGCAACACCACGCACAGCTTTTTCCCGGTTGCGCGCGCGGTGGCGATCATCCGATCCGCGTCGGGCAAATTCAACGCCATCGGTTTTTCCACAATGACATGTTTGCCGGCTTGGAGTGCCTCAATCGTCATTGGCGCGTGCATTCCGCTCGGCGTGCAAATATTGATCACATCAATATCGTTGCGTTCCAACATTCGCCGATAATCCGTGTACGCTTCCGCGCGTTGCTCTTTGGCAACTCGCTCGGCGCGGGATGCAATCACATCGGCAACGGCAACCAGCCGCGCGCCCTCTAACTCGGCGATAGATTGCACGTGTCGAGGGGAGACCCGTCCACAACCAATCAAACCAAATCGAATTTGTTCGCTCATTTTTCACCTAGGATGTCTCGATAAATTTGCAACGTTTTGCGTGCGGTCTGCTCCCATGAAAATTGCGCCGCGCGTGCTAGACCACGCTCGCGCAAACGTTTGCGCCAGCCAGCATCGCTCAAAAGATGTTCCAAGGTGGTTTGCACCGCGTTCACGTTCAAATCGAAAAACGCGCCCGCCTCGCCCACCACATCGTGCAAACTGGGAATGTGGCTGCACGCCACCGGCGTACCGCACGCCATCGCTTCGAGCGGCGGCAAACCAAATCCTTCGTACTGCGAGGGAAACACAAACAACGTTGCGCCGCCGTACAACGCCGGCAAATCAGCCTCCGCAACGGCACCCAAAAACAAAATCCGCGCCGAGGTTTTCGCCGCGATGTTTTGCGCGTCCGGATAACGGACATCCCATTGACCGGCAATCACCAACGTCGTCTGGTGGGCAATCGCCGATTGCGCAAATGCCCGGACCAGCAGCGGCAGATTCTTGTGCGGCTTGTTGCTGCCCAAGTATAACACATACTCATTCGGCAAATTATATTTCTGGCGCACCGCCTCAATCGCCGAATGCGTGGGTGGCGCAAAATGTGAATCGGGCGCGAGCGGCGTTACAACTACACGGCGTTGCTTCAAATCGAAAAAGCGAGCGAGGTCAGCGCGGGTGGTTTCTGAAATCGTAATCACGCCACGCGTCGCGTGCAATGCCAGCCAATGTGCCAACCGATAAATGAATCGTTGCGCGGCGGAAAAGTACGCCGGCAAAAGTAAGGGGATGAAATCATAGCACGTGAAAACCGATGGCACGCCGGGCGCGTACGGCATCCCATAGTATGGACTGTGATACAGGGTCGCGCCCGCGCGGCGCAAAGCGAGCGGCACACGCCATTGCTGGCTAAGCGAAAACGGCGAGACATCGCATTCGATTTGCGGCAACGCCGGCAAAGGCATTCCGCCGCGCGCCGATGAATCCACGAGCAAACACAAATCCAGTTCCGGCGCAAGCGCGTGCAATCCGCATGCCAGATTAACGATATAGCGTCCGATGCCGGGAAAGTGCGTCGTCGCACAGCGCGCATCGAGTACGATTCGCAACATACTTATCCCTAACTCGGACAAGCCGAAACTGAACAGATTTTTTTCCACGAAGCACACGAAGAAACGCGAAAAATAGTTTTCTTCTTCTTGACCTTCGTGTCCTTCGTGGATGAAGAACCCTTGGTTTTTGTGCACTGATTCAAGTGGGAAGGTACTATCACACGTTCATAGACGGCGAGCGTCTCGCGCGCCGCGCGCTCCCACGAAAATTTTTTCGCTTGCACTAAACCTTTCGCGCGCAATGTGTCGCGTAACATCGAATCTGTGATCACGCGCTCAATCGCATTCGCCATCTCGCCGATGTTGCGCGGGTTGACCAACAATGCGGCATCGCCCACCACTTCGGGCAACGATGACGTGTTGGCGCAAATCACTGGCGCACCGCACGCCATCGCTTCGAGCGGCGGCAAGCCAAAGCCCTCGTACAACGATGGAAACACAAACCCATCGCACGCCGATAACAACGCCGCTAAATCATCATCCGGCACAAAATCCAAGAAATCCACCGCCTCACTCATCCCGGCTTGTTTGACGTGATCGAAGATGGGTTGATAGAGCCACCCCTTGCGCCCAGCGATCAACAAACGATGCGGCAAACCGCGCGCGCGCAAAATTTTCAACGCGTCCACCAGCGCAGAAATATTTTTGCGCGGTTCGATCGTGCTGACCAAAAGGATAAACGGTTGTTGCCGGGCATAGCGCACGCGTATCTCAGCCAGACGATTCGAATCGGTTACTGGTTGCAAGGTTGGGTTGACACCTTCGTAAATGACCGCAATTTTTTCCGGCGCGATGTTGTACAAACGCACAGCGTCGCGCTTGGTGCATTCCGACACCGCGATGATCGCATCCGCACGATGAAGAAAATGTGGAACCGCCATGGTGAGAAACCACCGATTGAGCGGCAAGTGATATTCGGGATAAAAGCGAAAGATCAAATCGTGCAACGTGAACACGGTTTTGGCGTGTTTGAAAGGTGGCAAGAGATGATCGGTGGCGTGGAACACATCGCAACGCGGCAACCAGCGATCCATTCCAAGATTGAACACGTGCGCCAACCACACACTCATTCGCCACGGCTTGGCGTCTAACGGAACCCGTTGCGTTGGCAAGCGATCCAGTGGCGCTGCCGGTCTCAGATCGGCCCGCGGCGAGTTGTACAACGCGATATATTCGTTTGTCTGATTCTGGGTCAGCAACGCGGACAAGAGTTCGTGCGCGTACCGTCCCAACCCGGCATGGCGATGCACGGCGGGCGAAATATCGAAACAGATTTGCAAGTTCGGCTCTCTCGAAAAGGTAGGACAAATTTGTCCTACGTCATCACTTGGGCGTACACCTCTATCATCTTGCGCGCCGCATGCTCCCACGAAAATTTTTGCGCTTGGCGCAAACCCCGTTCGCGCAATTCGTTGCGCCAAGACTCATCGCGCGCGAGGCGCACC
The DNA here is from genome assembly GCA_037440625.1 of Chloroflexota bacterium. Taxonomy (GTDB): domain Bacteria; phylum Chloroflexota; class Anaerolineae; order UBA4142; family UBA4142; genus DAOTXS01. The sequence goes on along the minus strand of JBBITT010000017.1, from coordinate 16,168 downwards.
ATCGTTTGAGCAAAGCCATCCACATCGTTTGGCGTAAGCAAGACCCCGGCATCGCCCACGACTTCCGGCAACGACGCCGCGTTGGAACAAATCACCGGTGTCCCACACGCCATCGCTTCGAGCAGCGGCAACCCAAACCCTTCATACCGCGAAGGAAACACCAGCGCACGCGCCAAATTGTACACCGCTGGCATTTCCTCATCGGCAACATAATCGAGAAAATGTACGCGCGCGGATAATCCTTCGCGTTCAACTTGGGCAAAAAATTTTTCGGCGTCCCAGCCGCGTTTTCCCACAATCACCAAATCTTCGGCAAGGGTGTTTGCCGCGCGCGCAAACGCGGCGATCAATGTGTCCACGCCTTTACGCGGCTCAAGGGTGCTGACAAAGAGAAAGAAGTTTTCCGGCAACGCCACCTTGGCGCGGACATTTTCGATGGGCCGAAATTTTTCATCGCGTCCCGGCGGAATGACCCACACCCGCGCCGCCGGAATCTTGGTCAAGCGCACAATATCTTGCCGTGTGTGTTCCGAAAGTGTAATCAAATGCGCCGGAAAACGCAACGTGAACGGCAGATAACGACTCCAGTAAAAACGCGCGATCGGCGGAAAGTTTGCCGCAAACAATACCCCAATCAAATCCATCACGGTCAGCACCACCGGCATCGGCGCGCGAACCGGCGCAGCAAAACCGGTCAGATGCAACACATCGGCACGCGCTTGGCGCGCAAGACGCGGCAAACCGATTTGCTCGCGGATGATGCGGCGATCAGTTCGCTGATGCGCGGTGGTCCCATCATCCAGTTCAATCATTTCGATCTCGGGCGCAAAGCGGCGCAAGGCGCGAATCAAATTCTCGGTGTACACGCCGATGCCGGTTTTTGCGCCGCGCATCGAACTCGCATCAAACGCGATTCGCACCACACCGCTCCAACAAAACCTGTTCGGCGCGCGCGATATTTTTGCGCGCATCGTAATGTTCAACCGCATACTCGCGCGCGGCGCGACTGAACGGTGTACGGCGCTCTGGGTTGCGCAACATTTCAATCAGCGCATCGGCGAGGGCGGGCGCATCGTTTTCCGGCACAAGCACGCCAGCATTTGCCGGCACATAGTCCGGAATCGCGCCGCTTTGGGTAGCAACAATCGGCACGCCGGATGCCAGCGCTTGCAACGCCACCATGCCCACTTGCTCTGCCCATTTGCGCGTGGTGAGCGAAGGCATCACCAACACATCGGCGGCGCGAAAAATTTCCGGCATCGCACGATGTTTGACAACGCCGGTGAGCGTGATGGCGTCACCAAATTCACGCGCGCGCTTTTCGATTTGTGAACGTGCGGGACCATCACCCACGATCACCAAACGCGCATTGGGCATCTGCGGGCGCACGCGCGCGAACGCATCGAGCAAAACAAAAATCCCTTTCTCGGCGTGGAGTCGCCCGGCAAAGAGAATGGTGGGCATTGAGCGCGCGCGTGCGCCCGGCGAAAATTCGTTGACCTCCACGCCCCACGTGCCCCACATCATTTTTTCGATGCGACGCCACGCGACACCGCAAGATAAAACATTTTGGCGCGCACCTTCGTTCAAGACGATGATGAGGCACGCGCGTGCAAAATAGATGCGCAACAGCGCGCGCAACGCAACGGCAAGAACACGGCCGAATTTAATTTCGAGCGGGCGATTTTCGAGCGTTACCGCAAGCAAGCGTGCGCCGATTCTGCGCGCCGCAAAATAACACGCCCACAAGTACGGTTGGAGCGCCAGCGAAAACGGTTCGACGCCTTGAATCACATTTGCATGCGTCGCAATGAGTTGACGATAGAGATCGCGCGGCGAGTGATACTGCCGCAACGTAGCATCGAAATCGGCATCGGCAAGATCGCCATACTCGGCGAAGCGATAGAGATGAACGAGATCGAACTGGGAAAAATATTTCAGTGGCGCGATCAGATCGCCGCGAATGCCGGTACTGACGATGGCGAGACGTGGCTTCATTTTTATTCGATCCGATACGGCAACGGGCGTTGGCGTTTAGCATAGCGAACAAAGTGAACCAGTCCGTTCAACGAACCACGCAGCCATGTGAATTGACGTTGGACAATTTGCGCGCCGTGCGCGCGCGGCGGCAATGCATGGCGATACGCATCCCCCAACACGCGCCAAAAATCGGATCCGCCGACATTTTTGAGCGCGAAATAAACTCGGTCGCGATAAAAATCGGCGCGGTCGGCTGGTGCTTGCCTCTGAGTACGCATTCCGCCCGTGCGGGCTTGACGATGAATGAGCCACGCGCGTGGTTCGAATCGAATCTGAAAACCCAGGCGGCGGATGCCGAAACACAGATCTTCTTCCTCGCTCCACGCAATCGCCGAAAAATGTTCATCGAACAAGCCGGCTTGGTGCAGTGCCGCGCGCCGAAACGACATATTGCATCCGCGCGCAAAAGGAACGTTGCCGGGTTGCGCGCGATCAAAATCAATCCCGGTGGCTGGCGGCGCAACGAGTGGGCGCGCCGGATTGGGATCGAGAATTACGCGTCCCGCCACACCGCCCACGCGCGCATCGGCATAGCACTGCGCGTGCATCGCCAAAAAATTGGGCGGTAGCGCCACGTCGTCGTCCACCAACACAACCATCTCGCCGCGCGCGGCACGCACACCGAGGTTGCGCGCGCGCGGCAGATGCGGCGGTTGCGTTGGAATCACCCGTACGCGCGCGTCGAGATGGGTGATCGGCGTTGGCGATTGATCAACGACGATGATTTCAAAAGCCGGATACTCTTGCGCCAACGCATCGGCGATGGTTTCGCGCAAGAGCGTCTCACGTTGAAAGGTGGCAATGACCACCGAGAGGAATGCGCGTTTAGGCATTGTGCTTTGACCGACGATATTCGAAAAAAGTTTGCCAGCCGGCAAGGCGCCCGCGCCAGTCGTTCCAGATCAACAAGCCGCCGCGCGCGCCATAGCGACGCACGTTGGTGATTGCTGTCAGAATGGGTGCGCCGATAAACACAGCCAGCAAAGTCTGGAGCGAGAAGAAATGTTTGAGCCGAAAGTAGGTGATGTTTTTGGTAATCGAAAAATAATGTGACGGGTCTTGCCACTCGTCGCGTTGAAAACCATCTTTCGCCGAATACAAGTGGATCACCGCAACCTTTGAATCGTAAAGGAGTTGAAAACCCAGGCGGCGAACGCTCACACACACATCCGTTTCATCGCGAAAGTTGGATTGATCGAGCCGAACATCAAAGCCGCCGACTGCCTCCAGCGCTTGACGTGTGAACGACATATTGCATCCGCGTAAATGACCCACCGGTACCGGCTTGGTTTGAATGTTGAAATCGCCCAGCACCGAGCCGGTAGGCGTGATGTGTGGAAGCGTGCCACTTGTTCGCACCGCTTCGCCCGGTGCCAACACCAAGCCGCCCACGCCGCCAACGTGTGGCGAGGTGTAATTGGCAACGAGATGTCGCAACCAGCCGGGCTGAACCAGACTATCGTCATCAATAAAGGCGATGATGTCGCCGTGACTGTGGCGAATGCCTTCATTGCGCGAGCGCGGAATTTGATGCGCGGCATTTTCCAGATGCACATAACGTACGCGTGCATCGTTGGAGAGCGCGCGCGCTGTGGCATCATCCTCAGAAGCATCCACGACGATGATTTCGAATGGTGCATAATCCTGCGCCAAGACGTGTTGCACACAATTGCCGATGAGATGCGGACGCTGGCGCGTGATGATGACAATGGAGACGAGCGGGTTAGTCATCTCCCCCTTTTCTCAACGTAACAAAAATATCCACGCGATAGAAAGGCAACACTTTGATGAGTACGTCAGGCAAGGTCTCACTGTGGGCAAGCAGCCAGTTGAACATTCGACTGAGCGCCGCATTGATCCATTGTTTCCATCGCGGCGGGCGATCCCAGCGAAACCACAAGTTGATGAATGCTTTGCGTGCGACCGTCTCAAAATGAAATCCTGCTGTGGCATAATAACTATATGGATAGCGCCGATCAAAATAGTCAAAGGAACGAAAGGTCCAAAATGATTTGTGGGTAGGATCGAGCATGGCGCCGACACTAAAAGCATGAGGACATGTCAAGGTCAGAGTGCCGCCCGGCTTGAGCACGCGGTAGATTTCAGCAAGGATGCGTAGCACATCGTCTGGCGCAAAATGTTCGAGCGTGTGTTGTGAGATAATCTGCTCTGCCGAGTTGGATTCAAAAGGGTACGGAAAGTCGAGCAGATTCCACACGAGGTCAACATTTTCCAACGGGGCTTGATCCACCCCAAAACTTCCCGGCGTTTTTTGGCGCCCACATCCCAAATCAATGACCAGTACGCGGAGGGGCGTCACACGCTGGTCCCGCTGCGATGCCTTGTTCATTGCCACACTCCTCGCCGGGGGTACCGGCGTATTGGGGAGGGCAACGCACGCAACGGAAGAGCGAGCATCAACACGATGGCAATCAGATAACTTGTCAAGGATGCCAAAACACGTTCGCTCAGTTTGCGTGCCCAATGGACTTGCCGAATCTGCCATTCCTCGGTCTGCCATTCGAGAATGTAGCGCGCGGTGGACTCGTAAAGCAAGGTCAAGGCGGGATCGGTAGGGATAGCCAGATCGTAATGCTGGCGTGCCAATTGCCAGACACGGTACAGTTGGGCGCGCCAATCGGATGGTCGTCGCCACACACGACGGACTCTTTGAGCTGTCCAGTCAACTTGTTCGCCAAAATCATGGAGCAACAAAACGTCGAGCGTACTTTGCGGAAACGCGGCGCGTGCGCGTGATAATGTTTCAGTGAGTTGGGGAATTCCACTGCGCGCGACAATCAAAATCTGTTTTGCAAAAGATAAATCGGATAAGCGCGTACGCTTGGGTTGGGCTCTGGTCCACGTGGGCTGATAGGGCAACCATTGACGACGATAAAAACTGGCAATGGCATTCCAAATTGCCAGCGCAAATTCAAGCTGACCATCCAGCCAAAAAGTGAACATCAGATTGAGACTGCGCCGGAGATGATGAAACAAACTGGGAATCTTGCATAGACCGGGTGCCGCTTCCCAAAAGAGAAACGAATAGTTGCGTGCTGTGTAATACTCGCGAAGGGGTGTGGTGGATTTGTGCGCACCTTGTAAATGCCAGACGCGCGAGGCGGAAGCAACCCCCACCGGATAACCCCGCCGGCGATAACGCAATGAGAGGTCCACATCTTCACCAAACACAAAGAACTCGTCACGTAACAAGCCATGCTGGCGCAACATATCGCTCCGCAACAACAACGAGGTCATAGCAACATATTCGGCATTGATGAAGGTATTGGCGCATGTTAGGTCATCCAGTTGGCCGTTACCACACGAGATCAATGCCCCATGCCACCAATCAATCGCTCCGCCGACTTCATGAATGCATTGAGTTAAAGCCCCATTTCCATCCAACACCAGAATTTTGGAAGCGATCATCGCAGCGCGAGGATAGTGTTCGGCAACTTCGATCAGTTTGGCGAGGGTGGTCGGTTCGGTAACCGCATCATTGTCCAAGAGCCACCCAAAGCGATAACCTTGCGTTATTGCGTAACGCAAGCCGACATTATTCCCGCCGCTTGCGCCAGTGTTGCGATCAAGTGCGATCAGATGCACGGCTGGGAAATCCCGACGAACCATCTCGGCAGTTCCGTCCGTCGAAGCATTATCCACGACTACGACATCAAAATCGCGAAAGGTCTGAACCGCCAACGAGTTCAACAATCGGCGTAAGAGTTCCCGCCGATTGAAGGTCGCAATAATCGCACAAACGCAACAATCCTTGGGAGTAACCATTGCCCTCATTCTATCCCCGCGCCAATTGCCACACATAGCGCACGCGTTCAAAAAACAATTTCGCTTGCGTGAGCAACGTCAAGCCATAGAACACAAGCAACGTGAAACCCGTTTTGAGTGCAAGCCGAACGATTAACGGCAGTGCATTCCAATCCAGCCATGCGACAACCCAGAGATACAGCGCAATGGTCAATACGGTAATCCCTATCGGCCGAATGAGCGCGCGTCTCCAGGGAATATCCACCGCGCGTGCGACCCAAACGTAAAACAGCGCACACCCCACGATAAACGCAACGCCCACGCCAATCGCTGTGCCGACTGCGCCAAACATCCAGGTCAAGATCGTTGCGACGATAATCAACACGAAGGATTGAAACCACGCCGAAATCGAAACGAGATGCGGCTTGCCGAGCGCAATCAAAAGTCCGCCAATGTCATCCTGCAACGGTCGAATCAACGAAAAGATGACGAGAAAACGCAAAAAGATGGCGGATGGTAACCATTGTTCACCAATCAAAAAAACGATGAGGTCAGGCGCGGTTACAAAGATGACCAATGCCAACGGCAATGCCAGCGTCGTAATGATCCACAACGTCATCTCCAACGTTTTCGATAAACGCGCGCGGTCGTCTTGCAGCCGTGCGTACGCAAAGAACGACGTGCGCGCCACCACGTTCGAGACAAGCAAGTTGGGCCATGACGCAAAGCGGTACGCGCGATCATAAAAGCCCAGCGTCGTCAAACCGACGAACGTGCCGACGAGAAAATTATCAAACTGGGTCGTGAGAAAGCCGGCAATCATCGCACTCCCGGCAATCACACCAAAACGCAGGTACGTTTTGGCGAGCGGCGCGTCCCATCTCCAACGCACGCACACTAATGCCGGCAAATGTCGGCGTACCAGCCACCAAACGCCCAGCAAGATCAAAAAGGTTTGGAGCGCAGATTGCGCGACCAGACTCCACACCCCCCACCCGCGCCACGCTAAATAAAATGTTGGCACGTACGAGAGGGCTAGACTCAACGCTGTCACCGTTGTCGTTTGACCCAGCCGCAAATTTTTATCGAGCAGAATGCCGGGCGTGCCAGCCCCAGCATCCATCATCCCGATCAGCGCGAGGGCAAGCGTCACCCAGACGACCTCATCCGCGTAACCCAGCCAACGCAGAATCGGCGCGGCAATGAGAGCAAGCAACAGACTCAGCGCGCCAGCCCCCAGATCGAGCGTAAGCAAGGTGCCGGCGGTACGTTCATTCGTCTCGGAATGATGAACAAAGGCTTGGCCGATGCCGATCTTGGTGCGTACATTGAGAATGCCAAACAAAAAAGAGGCGATGGCGAGCGTGCCAAAATCGCGCGGGGCAACCAGGCGCGCCATAACAATCGTGGCGATAAAACCGATGACAATGGTCGCGTAGGATGCGATGGCAACCACCAAGCCACCCCGAACAACTCGGTGAGCCAGAGGGGATTCCGGTGTCACAGCAGATGAGGTTGACAACTCGCTTTGCTCTTAGCCTAGATTTCGCACCTGCGCTGTCAAATAGGCAATGTGGCTAGCCCAGCCGCTCAAGGCACGCCCATTCTTATTGGTCAGGCGAGGGTACGAAAGCGAGGCTTAGCGTTCGCGCAGCATCGCGTTGATGCGCGCGACAATCATATCAATCGCGATGGTGTTAAAGCCACCTTCGGGAATGATAATATCGGCGTAACGTTTGCTCGGCTCGACAAATTCAAGGTGCATCGGGCGGACCGTGGCTTGATATTGTGCCACCACCGATTCCATCGTGCGCCCGCGCTCGGTAATATCCCGTTGCAGACGGCGAATAAAGCGAATGTCGGCATCCGTGTCCACAAAGATTTTAATATCAAACAGTTCGCGCAAGGTGCGATCCACAAAAATCAAAATGCCTTCGAGCAGAATAATCGGTCGAGGTTCGATGCGGCGCGTTTCCGCTTTGCGAACGTGTTGCGCAAAATCGTACACCGGGGCTTGAATCGGTTGCCCCGCCCGCAACGCGCGGAGATGCTCAATCAACAAATCGGTATCGAGCGAATCGGGATGATCGTAATTGATTTGGGCGCGCGCTTCAAGCGGCAAATGACTGCGGTCGTGATAGTACGCATCGTGCTGAAGGTACGCAATGCGATCGCGCCCCACTTGATCAAGAATCGCTTGCGAAACAGTGGTCTTGCCAGAGCCGGAACCACCGGCCACGCCAATCAGGACTGGGTGCATGGCATCATTATACAACAATCCCGCCAAAAGCCATAACCTATTGACAAGGACAAACCAAAATCTATAATTGGTGCGTAATGTGATAGCCAGCGTTGTTCATTCGCCGTGCGGCGAAAAATGCGTTTGGTTTGTAGCGATTTATCGCCAATTCAGACAGCGCGATGAATTGTGCCACGACGAACCTATTTTCTTTCAGGAGTAACCGATGGATAATCCACTCGATAAAGTTCTGCGATTAAAACGCGCCAATCCCTCGCGCCCATTTGATCCCAAGGGCGGACGGCTTCCGCCCGGTCAATACCTCACGGAGAAATTTCCGGTCTTGCATTACGGCAGTGTGCCACCGTTCGATCCCAAGACGTGGGATTTCAAAATCTGGGGCTGGGTGGAAAACCCAATTCGGCTCACCTGGGAAGAGTTTTTAAGATTACCGACCGTGCGTGTGGTAACCGACATTCATTGCGTTACGCGCTGGAGCAAGTTCGATACGGCGTGGGAAGGTGTGCCGTGGTCGTGGGTGATGGAAAACACGAAACCAAAACCTGAAGCGAAATTCATTATGGCGCATTGCGAGTATGGATTCACCGCGAACGTTCCGCTTGACGAAATGCTCAAGCCCAACGTCATGCTCGCGTACAAGTACGACGACAAACCGTTGGAGCCGGAGCACGGTTACCCATTGCGCTTGTTGGTTCCGCATCTCTATTTTTGGAAATCCGCCAAATGGCTGCGCGGCATCGAGTTTATGGCGAACGACAAGCCGGGATTCTGGGAAGGATACGGATACCACATGCGCGGTGACCCGTGGGTCGAAGAACGATTTTCATAAGTTGGCGCACACAGTCTAGAACATTCCACCGCAAAGAGGAAGCTACTTGCCCAACCCGGCTTCACGCGCGCGAATGATGGCTTGCGCACGATCCGCCACCTGCAGTTTGCTCAGAATGTTCGAGACATAGTTGTACACCGTCTTGGGGCTCAGTGCGAGTTCGCGTGCGATTTCGGCATTCGATTGACCGCGCGCGATGAGATGGAGAATTTCGCGCTCGCGTTCCGTGAGCGATGGAAAGATTTCTTTGGGCAGCGCCGACGATTGCGAAGCAAAATAATCCATCAAGCGCGTTGCAATCGTTGGACTAAAAATCGCCTCGCCATTCCCCACCGCACGAATCGCGCGCAGGATGTTTTCCTTCTCCGCGTCTTTGAGAATGTATCCACGTGCACCGGCCCGCATCGCCGCAAAGACCGAGCCATCATCCTCGAACATGGTAACGACCAGAACGCGAATATGGGGCGAATCGTGCAAGATGCGCCGCGTCGCCTCAATGCCATTGATGCCCGGCATCTTGACATCCATCAAAACCACATCGGGCTGAAGGGCTTCGGCTTGAGCAATCGCTTCCTCACCGCTGGCGGCTTCGCCAACCCATTGAATATCGGGCGCAAGATTCAAAAACTCGCGCAAGCCGTGACGAAAAAGCGGATGATCATCCGCGATCAATACGCATAACGGTTCCATCGTAATCTCCACAACACGGCAAACGTGCGCGCACCATGGTGCCGCCGTTCGCGCCGCGTTCGATCACACAATTCCCCCCCAATTCTGCTGCACGCTCACGCATCGAACGCAAACCCACCCCCGGTTTCAAGTGGAGCGGCAATCCGATGCCATCGTCGTTCACTTGGATTTCCAGCGCATCATCGTACACGAATCGAACGGAACAGTGGCGCGCTTGGGCATGCCGGGCAACATTCTCCAAGGCTTCTTGCACAATGCGATAGGCCGCCACTTCGACCGCCGCCGGCAAGGACAGCAATTCGGCAGATGCCTCCACTGTAACGCGCAAACCGCCTGGCGCATTCGAATAGTGAGCGGCGCGTTCGCGTACGGCGGCTAGCAACCCCAGTTCATCGAGCGTTGGCGGGCGCAGATCGTACACCAGCCGGCGAATGTTCCCAACGGCTGCACGAATCTCGGCGTGTAACTCTTGGACCAGCATCGTCGCTGTTGCCGGGTCTGTTGGAATCAAATCAGCCGCTGTGCTGGCAGTCAAACCGAGTGAGGCAAGGGTGGGTGCCAGATCATCATGCAAATCGCGACGCAAACGGCGCCGTTCTTCTTCGCGCGCAAGAACCAGTCGTTCGCGGGAACGTTGCAGATCGCGCGACAAGCCCACGGCATACACCGCCGCGCCGGCTCGGCGTGCCAGATCGTCCAGCAAACGCCGATCGGCAAAAGAGAACGATTCGCCGGGCGCGCGCGGGGCAAGACCCAGTTGTCCGACCATTTCGCCTTGGTAGGTCAACGGTAATTTCAATTCCGCCGGAGCCTCGTTTGCGCTTGGCGATTGCCGGAATTCCGCGACGGTTTGCAGATTCCCCTCGGAGGTTGGCACCGCGAGCGCGACGTAGGGTAATTTGAGGGCGCGCGCGATTGTTTCAACGATGGTAGGCAAGACGGCGTCCGGCGCCAAGGTCGTTTCCAAGCGTTGCCCCAATTGCGCCAGCACCGCGTATGGATCATCGCGTTCGCCGTACATCAGACGATTGACCCCGCGCTGAAGGCGTTCGCGAATCGGTTGGAACAGCACCGCGACCACCCCAGTCGCCAAAAAGAACGCGAGGGGGCTTCCACTTGCTTCGAATGCCATCCCCAGCGCGCCAACAATCGCGATGTACATTCCCATCGTGACGGCACTGAGGGCGGTATAGACCAACGCTCGGTTGATAATCAGGTCTAGGTCGAACAAGTGAGAACGCAAAATGGCAACTCCCATACAGACTGGGACCGGCAGCGTGAGCAGTCCAAAGCGCGTCCGATCAAGTTGTGGATAACCCAACACTAACTTGGGGAGAACTGTCAGCATCAAGAATAATCCGCAAGTGATGCTCAAGCCCAACACGACCCAGCGTGCCTGCAAACGCGCCGTCGTATCGTGCCGGATGTTACGATAGTTGGACACCAAGCCCAGAATCGCTAAAACCAAATATCCGGCATTGACCCGGTCGCTGGCGATTGCCCATCCGCCTAGCCATTCCAGCCATTGTCCCTCGCCTCTGGGCATTGCGCCCAAGTGCAGAGCCAGCACCAGATAAGGCATCGCGTACCCCAGGGGAACAATAAAACGGTAACGAGTAAGGAAGGGATGTGGGCGCGGAAAAATTAATGCAAAGTGAAGTGTGAGTCCCGGCAACAGCAAGGCAAGCCCGTACGATGTCAATCGAAAAAACCAGAAATCGAATGGCGCGGCAAATTCCGGCACGCCGGTTCCCAAAACCCAAATCACGCCGGCGGAAGAAAGGCAAGTCACCAAGAGCAGAAACAATTGAGCGGCAAGTTCGTTAGGGCGACGGGCAAAGACGAACCCGGCAATCGCCAGCGCGGGCAAAATGAAAAGCAGATTTCCCCACTGCTGCGCCAAAAACGCTCCGAGTGGAAACGCGCCCAATGTTATGGCTCGATTCAGCGTGTGTCCATTGCGCAGAATCGTGTACGCCACCGTTTGATTAAAATCGAATTGCGTGTCGGTGAGCGCCGGTTGAAAAAAGAGACGCGCCCAATTTTCCAAACGTTGCCCATCTAGCGCGGTCACTATATCGTTCCGGTGCAATCCATCGGGTTGCGACTCGATCGGGACGATGACCACACCTTCGCGTGTCCAAATGACCGGCGAGTCCCCATAGTCCAACCGTGCGCCATCGGATGGCTGAGCAACCACGCGCCATACGCGAATCGCCGCCAGAAACAGCATCACGATCGAAAGCGCCAGCACCCATCCAGCAACACGAAAGTGCCTCACACGCACATGCCACTCCTGAAATCCCACAGCTTCGTTTCAACGATACCGTTGGGGTTAACGTGGCCAAGAGGATACCATAGGTAGATAGGTTTTACAATGGCATATCCGATTGTAGCAGACCCAAAGGGCTTTTAAACCCTTCGGGTCTTGCGCGCAAAAGCAATGTATAAGCGAACTATTTCACGGTGAATTCTTTGATCATTCCCAATTCTGAATGGGCTTTGCCGCTATTCGGTTCGGGGATGTTGCAGATCGCCACGTACTTGCCGGGCTTGAGATCGAGTTCGGCATAGCCCACCCCACCAGGTGCCAACCCGTTCATTCCTCCCACCGGGACAAAGGGGGGCGGACCTGCCGGCTTGGACATGAATTGCGTTACGTCTTGTAACGTTTTACCTTCGGCAAGTTGGAGAATATTCCATTCGTGTCCTTCCTTGCCTTCGTTGACTACTTTGATCACCGTCTTGCCGGCGGACAAGGTATCCGCCATCTCAAATTGGAAATCTTTTAATCGCAATGTCGTCGTCGCGACGGGTTCGTTGGCTGACCCAGTCCCGGCTTTGACACTAATGGGCTTGATCATACCTTTTGCGAGATGCGGCAAATGATCGCTTGGCGATTCAACAAAGCACAAGATCACATAGTCGCCCGCCGTCAAGTTGATGACGACTTGAGCGGTGCCATTCGGTGCAATCGCGCCTACGCCGCCCATCTCTTTTGTAATCGCCAAAGCGGGACCAGGTCCTTGTTTCAAAGCGTCCTGGAATTGGGCGAGCGTTACGCCGTCATTCAAACGTAAGAACTGGACATGGTGTGGTTCCTGCCCCGTGTTGGTCAATTTGATGCGGACCCAACCGGCATTGATCGAATCAGGCGCCGTGTAACTAAAATCGGCGGCGTTGATCGTTACCTCTGGAATCGCCGGCGCGACTGTGGCCGTGGGCGGCACGGGGGTCGGCGTGGGGGTGGGTGCACATGCACTCGTCAGCACGAGCATCGCTATCGCAATGATAGCAATTGCTCCGAGCCAATATGATTTTTGCTGGTTCACATTCTCCTCCTTGGGGGAATTTTGATTTTGTAGACTGATCCTAATTGATGGAACATCCCAAGCACAAGAGCAAAACTTCCCAGATTCTTGGGAAGTTTTCTTTGTTTTTAGGAACGGTAGGTTTGACAAATCGGATATTTAGAATACAATGCGCTTGAACGCCGAGCTGGCGGAATTGGCAGACGCGCACGTTTCAGGGGCGTGTGGACGAGAGTCCATCAGGGTTCAAGTCCCTGGCTCGGCACTGACCTCAGAGTCGTGTCGCTCTGAGGTTTGTATTTGCGTGATTAGGGTTTCCGTGTTATAATCGCGCCCGTTTCACAGGAATCATCTAGAAGGAAGGTTGTTGCGATGGATCTCGTTTCGGCTCTGACCAAACCTCAACTCAAATCAAATTTACCCGATTTGCAACCGGGCGATCGTGTCAAAGTGCATACGCGTATCATCGAAGGGGATCGCGAACGGATTCAGGTTTTCCCGGGTGTGGTGATGCGTCTGAATAAAGGCAAGGGTGCGAATGGTCGCTTTACGGTGCGCCGCATTGCGACGCACGGCATTGGTGTCGAGCGCACCTTCTTGCTCAATTCGCCGCGCATCGAAAAGATTGAAGTGTTGGGACACACTCACGTTCGACGGGCGCAGTTGTATTATTTGCGTGGACGTCACGGCAAAGCCGCTCGCCTGCGTGAAAAGCGCGTCGTCGCAACCGCCGAACCAACGGAAGCCACTGAATCTAAAACGGAAGAGTAAGCAAAAGGGCTTGGAATCTCCAAGCCCTTTTTCAATGTTCGTGTTCGTGCGGTGGTTTGTGCAAATGATGATGCACGTGTTCGGTGTCGGCGTGTTTGTGGCGATGCTCGTGAATCAAGTTGCATTCGATGAGCCGATCGTAATCGGACAAGACCTCGCGCGGTGCGCCCTCGCCAGTAATTTCGTGATCCTCGCAAAACATTACCACCCGGTCCGCAATCTCTTCAACGATGTCCAGGTCGTGCGTCGCCGTGATGATCGTCTTGCCTTCTTTGGTCAACTCGCCAATAAAGTCGAGTAAACGCGATTGACTGCGTGGATCGAGTGACCCCGTCGGCTCATCAAGTAACCACACATCGGGACGGAGCGATAAAATCGAAGCCAGCGCGACTTTTTTCTTTTCGCCGCCACTCAGGCGATGCGGCGCACGGTCGCGTAGTTTGGTGATCCCCAACAAGTCCATCGCCCATTCGCTGCGTTCGATGATTTCATTTTTTGGCAAGCCTAGATGCAACGGCGCAAAGGTTACCTCGTCCCACACCGTTGGCGAAAAGAGTTGCACGTCTGGGTCTTGAAAGACCAGCCCTACCCGTCGCCGAAATTCAAACGCGCGCGCTTGGTCTTGCATCGCCGCTTCGGTTAAGGGTTCACCAAACGCGTGCACGGTACCGGTTTGCGGAAAGTACAACGCATCCAGAATTTTCAAGAGCGTACTTTTGCCCGAGCCATTCGCGCCCAGAATCGCGACACGTTCACCTGCGCGAATAGTCAACGAAATATCTTTGAGTGCAACTTGATTGTTGTATGAAAAAGTGACGTGATCGAGCTGAAACGCCGGTTTATTTACGTCATCGTTCGTCATTCGTCGTTCGTCCTTATCATCTTCCCAAAAGAATTGCAATTCCTGCGACACCGACAAAAATTGTCAGCCACAGCCAATCGCTTGCCCGCCACGCCATCAGTTCCATCACCTGCGCTTCGCCGCGAAATCCGCGCGATTGCATTGCCAGATAAACTTCATCGCTCAAGGTGTACGATTTGGCAAACAGGACACCGATACTCGCCGTGAGCCAGCGGCGCTGATCTGCGCCGGACACATGCCCCACGACACGACTTTGGCGCGCAAGAAAAATATTGTTCGCGGCGTGCAAGAGAACATAGATGTACCGATATGTCATCCCAAGAATCAATACAAAGGCTTGCGGTACGCGCAGAACGTGCATCGCTTTGAGCAACATTGCCCAACGTGTCGTCAGCACGAGGAGCACAGCCAGCGAGACCGATGCCCCAACGCGCATCAAGAGGAACGCCGCCGCCGCCACGCCGGGTTGAGTAATCGCCAGAAATATTTTGGGCGAGGTGGAATCAATCAACGTGATGAGTGGCGTGCCCGGTGAAAAGGGACTGAACAAAGCAGGGAGCGCGACGACGCCGGTAAAGAACGGCATCAAAACCCAGACCCGTTTGAGAAAGAATCCCATCGGCACGTGCGACGCATACGCCATCGGCAGGGTGAGCAGGTACAGCGCCAAAAGGATCAACAGATTTGGCGAGGCACTGATGGCGATGAGCAAAACAAGCGTGCCGATCAATTTGGCGCGCGGGTCGAGCGATTGCAGTAAACCGTTTTGGCGCGCGATCTCTTCGGCAAAGAGGGTTTGCTCCAGAACACTGGTGATGTCGTTGAGGGTCTTTTCAAAAAATCCGCGAGAGGGTTTCGCCATTATTTTGATTTGCTCTTCAACCCATCCACAATCGTCTGTGCCTCACTGACCAAGGTCGGCGATAAATCATACGCGCATTTGTGTTCACGGTCGGCTTGCAAAACGGCAGGATCGGCAGAAATGTAACCGATCACCGGCAAGCCCGGCGAATGCGCGGCGATAAAATCGCGATCGGCTTGACTCTGCACTTTACTGCCCACCAAGTACAATGTTTCGATTTTGATGTCTTTGGCGAGTTGCTTGATTTGCGCCGCGGTACCCAAACTGCGCGCCGTCGGCTCGGCGACGATGAGCAACGCATCCACCATATCTGAGGTTGCGCGCCCCAAGTGTTCGACGCCAGCGTACATATCCATCAACACGACTTCGTCGCGTTGAAGCAGAATCGTGGTTACGAGTTGTTTGAGCAAAACACTTTCGGCGCAGATACAACCCGAACCGCCTTGCTTGACCGCGCCCAGTTCAAGTAACCGGATGCCACGATGCATCACCGAAAACTTGTCCGGAATATCATCCACGCGCGGATTCATTTTGAAGATGCCGCCGTACGTCCCGGGTTGCGCGCCAGTGCGTTCGTGAATCAACTCGTGCATCTCCGCGATCGGGGTGAGTCCTTGCACCAACTCACGCGGGAAGCCGAGCGCATCGCCCAAACACGGTGCGGGGTCAGCGTCAATCGCCATCACTTGATAGCCCGCATCGGCGAACGCGTATGCTAACAAACTGGTCAGCGTCGTCTTGCCCACGCCGCCTTTACCAGATACTGCAATTTTCATTC
>JBBITT010000016.1:0-71887 GCA_037440625.1 Chloroflexota bacterium | reverse complement strand
CTAAGAGTGGACTGATCAGTAGAGAGTGGGCCAGAAAAGGGCTTGACAGTGACTGTACTACGCGGTAGAATACGGCAAGTTTCCGGCAACAGCAAACCTATACTACAACGGATGCGTTGATCTCTAGTCTGCCAGAGCAATCTGGAACTTGGACGCTTGGACTAGAAGTAGCAAGTAGCGTAACCGACCGGTTGTATGTCATCGGTCGGCTTTTTGTTTGCCTACGTTCGCGCAAGATAACCCATCAAGGAGATCGTTATGCGCGTTATGCCCGCACGAATCATTCCGCTTGTGGCAATGCTGATTGTTTTGGGATTGTTGTTCAATCCTAATCCGCCCAAGGTCGAATCCGCCGATCCACGCGATCGCTGGCTTATGGTCGCCAAGAGCGATGACGATTTTGACAATCTCCGTGCCGAAGCCATTCGGCTGGGCGCACGGGTGCTGAACGAAATGCCCGAGACACGTACGTTGGTGGTATCGGGTTCTGCCGATTTTAGAGCGCGAGCCCAATCCAACCCGTTGGTCGAAGGCGTCGTCAAAGATGCCACGCTCCAGTTGATCCACCCCAGTCAGCAACGCGAGTTTTTCAATGCCAGCCACTTGGGCGAACGTGTCCGGATTGATCTGGGCAAACCATTCAAGAAAAAGCGCATCACACCTGACCCCGCTTTTTCCTTGCCCGGTTTATTGTGGAATATCGTCCGCATTCGTGCGCCGGAAGCATGGAAGTATAGTGCGGGCAGCCCAGCAATCCGAGTCGCTGTGGCAGACACCGGCGTGGACTTTACACATTCCGAACTCAAAACCCAAGTGGATCGTGTGGTTGATCTGACGGTAAACGAAAATCCTCCCTTGTGCAAGACCTTGTACGGTTATTCCGATCAAGATATGGCGGCGATCTATGGCGGACCCGCCACAACCGATTGGAATGGTCATGGGAGTTGGATCGGCGGCAACATCGCCGCTGCGCTGGATGAGCAAGGCATCAACGGAATCGCCCCGAGAATCAAACTGGTTGCCCTCAAGATCGGGCAATGGTGTGGCTCGGCATATATCTCTACGATGCTCGATGCGTTCCGGTACGCCGCGAACAATCGGATTCCAATCGTCAGCATTTCCTACACGGCATTCTTGGATCGTACCGACCCTGACCAAGACTTGTTGTACAAGCAAATCGTCGAGATGGTGAACTATGCGCGGCGAAAAGGTACGCTGATAGTTGCGGCCGCGGGCAATGAACACGTGCGGATCGGCGCGAATGGTCAAGTAACGAGTCACGGTGGGCTGACCATCCCGGGCGATCCACTCGTTGATTACTATGGAATGTGGCAAGTGCCCGGCGGGGTGCCCGGTGTGATTATGGTCTCCTCGACCAGCAATGTGGTCAACGCGGCTTCGGCCTCTTGCACGCCGGAATCAGCAAACACTCCTAACGCCACGTGTAAGCCGGTCTCGGATAAGCATCAACCCTTTGGGGTGGGTAAACAAAATCAATTAGCGTACTATAGCAACTATGGTCCCCGGATTGATATTGCCGCGCCGGGTGGTGCGCGCAAATTCAATCTCCCCAACGCTGATCGAGGTGGGACGCCCGGTTATCCGGTGACCACTGCTGATGGATTCAACGCGTGGGAAGATTTCAGCGTTACTTCAAACTGGGCATTAGCGATGCCATGCTACTTTAATTTGGGCGAAGAGTTTCCGGAGAATCAATGTTACTCGACCATTCAAGGCACTTCAACGGCGGTGCCGCATGTTTCTGCCACGCTCGCACTCATTGCTAGCCGCAATGTATTCGCGCGACACTTTCCCTGGATAATGACGATGATCTTGAAAGTTGGCGCGCAACGTTTGCGCGACAACGCGACGCCCAGCTTGAGCGCAACCGACACCTCGCCCGGCGATCTGTCCGGCATTCCTTGCTTGACCGGGTATTGTCATTTGGGCGGCGCGCCCATTCCAAGCCGTGAAGCGTTTGGCGCGGGTCTGGTGGACGCACGCATCATTCACGATATTGACGATGTGCCGGATTGGAAAGAATGGGAAAGAAGAAAATTGCAAGAAAACCCGGAAGACCCCCCACCTTCGAATTTGCTGTTCTTACCTTTTGTGGGTCCCTGAACCGGTGTGTGCCCGTCTCTTTTGCCCAAGGAGGCGGGCGATTTTTTGTGAGGCAAATTTGGAAATTTGCCTCACGATCTCTAAATGTTCAAATGCGCTTTTAGAATGACTTGGGATGCTCCCACCCTTTTGACACGCCTCATCCGCCGGGCTATAATCGTTTCAGAATGCAAAAGGAGAAGACGACGATGTCTATGCCTCGTACCGTCCGCGCGCCGCGCGGTATACAAATCACATGCAAATCGTGGCTCACCGAAGCCGCAATGCGGATGCTGATGAACAATCTCGATCCCGATGTGGCAGAAAAACCGGACGAACTCATTGTCTATGGGGGACGCGGCAAAGCTGCGCGCAACTGGGAATGTTTTGATGCCATTGTTCGCGCATTGAAAGAATTGGAAACCGATGAGACGTTGCTTGTCCAGTCCGGCAAACCGGTGGGCGTTTTGAAAACTCATCCCGATGCCCCGCGCGTCTTGCTCGCGAATTCAAATATGGTGCCCGCGTGGGCAACGCAAGAAAATTTCGACAAGTGGGAACGCGCTGGTTTGATTATGTACGGGCAAATGACGGCGGGCAGTTGGATTTACATCGGCACGCAAGGCATTTTGCAAGGCACCTACGAAACACTCGCCTCGCTGGCACAACACCAAGGTTGGCCATCACTCAAAGGAAAATTTGTCTTGACCGCCGGGCTGGGTGGAATGGGTGGTGCGCAACCGCTGGCAGTAACGATGAACGAAGGTGTCGCACTCATCGTTGAAGTGGACCCCGCGCGCGCCAAACGCCGGCTTGAAACACGTTATCTCGACGAGTTGACCGATAACTTGGAAGACGCCATGACACGCGTGGAAGATGCACTCGAGAAAAAAGAGGCGCGCTCAATCGGTTTGATCGGCAACGCTGCCGATGTGTTGCCGGAACTGGTCACGCGCGGCGTCGTGCCGGATGTGGTTACCGATCAAACGCCGGCGCACGACCCGTTGATGTATGTCCCCGAAATGCCTCTCGATCAAGCTATCGAATTGCGGCGTTCTGATCCGGCGAAATATCAGACTCAATCTATGGAAGCAATGGCACGCCATTGCCAAGCGATGCTCGATTTTCAAAAACGCGGTGCGATTGTTTTCGATTACGGCAACAACCTGCGTCAACGCGCCTTCGATGCCGGCGTCAAGAATGCATTCGATTATCCCGGCTTTGTGCCGGCATACATTCGTCCGCTCTTTTGCCAAGGCAAGGGACCGTTCCGCTGGGTCGCACTCTCCGGCGATCCCAAGGATTTGTATCGTACGGATGAAGCGATTTTGGAATTGTTTCCGGAAAATGAACATCTAGCACGTTGGATTCGGATGGCGCAAAAGCGTGTAGCATTCCAAGGATTACCCGCGCGAATTTGCTGGCTGGGTTACGGCGAACGCGCGCGCGCCGGATTAAAGTTCAATGAACTGGTGGCACGCGGCGAAATTTCCGCGCCGATTGTCATCGGGCGTGATCATCTTGACGCCGGTTCAGTCGCTTCGCCGCGCCGCGAGACGGAAGGGATGCGCGATGGTTCGGACGCGATTGCGGATTGGCCCCTCTTGAACGCGCTCATCAACGCGGTCAATGGTGCCACCTGGGTTTCAGTTCATCACGGCGGCGGTGTGGGGATTGGCTATTCCATTCACGCGGGCCAAGTCATCGTTGCGGATGGGACACCCGAAGCCGCCAAACGTTTGGCACGCGTCCTCACCTCCGATCCGGGCATGGGCGTGATTCGGCATGTGGACGCCGGCTATCCTGAAGCCATCGCGTTTGCGAGACAGCATGGAATCAAGATACCGATGAACTGACAAACCACGCTTGATACTCTAGTCAAGTTGATTATAATACACGCAATTGTTTTTCTATTCATTGCTCCACTCTTATCGCGGACAATCTTTTGAGCGAGGAGACCAAGATGAGTTCAACGGCGACGACCAAGCCATCGGCAAATGATTTGGTATTGACGATTGATCAGATCCGCGGTGTTTATGCCTCGTGTGTGATCCTCGATAAAAATCAGGATGTGAGCGAAATTCACATCGTTGCCTCGGATGCACGCAAGCCCAAATCAATCGTCCGCGATGTTGAAACAATGTTATTTGTCAAGCATCGGATCAAGATTGATTATCGCACGATTAGTATGGTGCAAATCCCTGACGAGCAATTATTACGCCTTCCGGTGGCGCGGCCCGAAATTCGCAGTGTAACCGAAGAGGTGATGGGAGATCGGCGGAAAATCACGGTCAAAATCCATGGGGCAAGTCGCAGCGCGGTGGGTGAAGCGTATGAACGAGTGGATAACCCCGATGTATTTCGAACGGCGGCGAAGGCGACCATCAATGCGTTGGAGAAACTGGTGAACCATACGATTGATGTGCGTTTGGAAGATGCCCAGACCTTTCGGATGGGCGCACGCGATGTTCTTCTGATTGTGGTAACGGCTTTGATTGACGGTAACGAAGAGTCATTTGTGGGGTCTAGTTTTGTTGGGACGCGTCACGCCGAATCGGCGGCGCGTGCGACATTGGACGCGCTGAATCGGCGGATTCAGAACCTCACCTTGCAATCTCCGCGCGAAGAGCCATCCAAGGAAAACGAACCCACGTCTTTGTTAGAAAATTAGTAAAGATTGTATTAAATCGCCGATCTGCTCCCTCTTAAAGGTAGACTCACTTCCAAAGGAGCAGGTCGCGCCACACCTGTTCTTGGGAGAAGGGCGAGATCGCCAGAATCTCGCCCTTTATACTTGTTTCACCTTAAAAATTTGGAAATTGATACCGCGATTTCTTGCGTTTTTAGAGAGACTGTGTTAAAATAATGTCAACCGGCGAACCTGTGCGAGGAAGAGCGAAGCGAAGGGAACCACGACCTCTGGCGGTCAATCCCTTACAGAAAGGAAGTGAGTCTGAGTGAAGTGGCGCGTCGCGCAGGTTCTGATGACGTTGGCGACCATCGCGAGCATGCTGTTAGCCATTATGGCTGACTTTAAGTGGAACTAACTCGGACTAATCCACTCGATTGGTTCGCCGGTATGCCTCTTATAACCCTATCCAACGCCTTTCTACGACATGGTGTTGGAATAATTGGATGTTGAATGCGTTCTCTTCCTCTCGCTGCACGAATCTATATTCTCCTCCTGGTCGCGCTCGCGGTGGGCGCGGTTTTATTTTCTGCGCTCCAAATTGGTAGCGATTGGTCGCTGTGGTTTGCTGTCTTTGTTGTTACCAGCGGAATCGCTCTTCTAGATGCTATTCCAGTGGACCTTTTCGGTGAAAAGGTCGAGGTCACTTTTTCTAGTTCCGTCAAGATCGCCTCCATTTTGGTATTTCCTGCGCCGGTCACGATCATTGGTACATTTTTGGGTACGCTAATTGGCGAACAAACCCAGAGTCGCCCATCGGTCAAAAAATATTTTAATATAGCGCAATTGACGGTTAGTTATGGTCTGGTCGCAATTATCTTTAGAGCACTCTTAATACCGCAACCAGATTTTTGGGGGATTCTGCAAAATCTTCTGGCTTTTTTGTTGGCTGGTTTTGTGCCAGTTTTGGTGAATTTGCTGCTGCTCTCTCTCGTGATTAGTTTTGTGTCACAGACTGCTTTACTCTATATCCTGAAAGATACTATTCGCCAAGTGGGCTGGTATGAGTTTAGCCATCCCGTTCTCGGTGCTATTCTGGCAATCCTCTGGAATTTTCATCCGCTCAGCGTTCTGTTGATCGGCGTTATCTTTTTGATTATTCGGCACAGTTATCAGATTGCCGTGCAAATGCAACAACAAACCCACGATGCCCTGCGCGCCTTGATGCGGGTCATTGACGAACGCGATCATCATACCTATGATCACTCGGAGCGAGTGTCACAATACGCTAAAATGATCGCCGAGGAATTGGGTTTGGATCAAGAAGAAGTCGAGGTATTGGCGGAAGCCGGCTTGCTCCACGATCTAGGCAAAGTGGGAATGGTGGACGATGTACTCTTTAAGAATGGCAAATTGAATTCCAATGAGTTGCAACACGCCAAGAGGCATGCCGAGGTGGGGGCGGAATTGCTTTCCAAGTTTCCGCTTTTTGAGAAAGGGGCGTTGTTGGTCAAGCATCATCACGAGCGATATGATGGCACCGGTTACCCAGACGGACTCGCCGGCGAACAGATTCCCCTTGGTTCGCGGATCATTTCGGTCGCGGACGCATTTCAAGCCATGACCGAGCATCGCCCTTATCGCCCGGCATTGACGTTCGATCAAGCGATTGCACAACTGCAAGCCGGGAGCGGCACGCAATTCGATCCGCAGGTGGTTCAGGTCTTCGTTCGCTTGTTACGCAAAAACGGTAAACTGTAAATCTCCGATGTTTATCTTTCTCATCCTCCTTGCCGCCATTCTGATCGCCCTATTCCGGGGCGGTAGTCTCATGCGATTTGCCGAACTAGAAATTCGGTGGAGCGGCGTGATCATTGCCGGCTTTCTGCTCCAAGTTTTGGTCTTTTCGGATTTCTGGCAAACTCACAATACATTACGCCCGTTCACACCGCTCGTCTATCTGGCTTCGCTTGCGTTGTTGCTCATCGCTTTGCTCCTCAACCGACATATCCCGGGAATCGTTCTGCTGGGATTAGGGTTTCTTTCCAACTCTATCGCGATTGCGGCGAACGGTGGCTTTATGCCGGCGTCGCCGTCTGCCTTGACGATTGCCGGCTTGCCACCGCTCGCACCGGGGCAGACCTCGAACAATTCGATTGGGATGGGAGCAGACACACAGCTGTGGTTTTTGGGCGACATTTTTGCAATTCCACGCAGTTTGCCTTTTCCAAATATTTTTAGTATCGGCGATGTGTTGATTGCGATTGGCGCGGTGTACCTAATTCAAAGAGTGATGATGCAACCCGCCAAATAAAAAACTTGCGAAGGTTCACAGACCCTCGCAAGTTTTTTATTGTTGAACTCACAATTGCGATGTGCAATGGGGACAGCGCGTGGCTTTGATCGGAATTGCAGAGAGGCAGTACGGGCAATCCTTGGTTGCTGGGGCAGGAGCGGGAACAGGTTTCGCGGTCATTTGGTTGATCGCTCGAATCAACAAAAACAAAACAAACGCGACGATGAGAAAATTGATCACGGTGTTGATGAACACACCATAATTGATCGTCGCCGCGCCGGCTTTTTGCGCTTCTTCCAAGGTCTTGAATCCTTGCCCGGACAAGTCAATAAACAACGCCTTGAAATCCACGCGTCCCAGAATCATTCCAATCGGGGGCATAATAATGTCGTTGACTAACGACGACACAATTGCACCAAATGCCCCGCCCATGATAAAGCCCACCGCAAGGTCAATCACATTTCCTCGCATTGCAAACTTTTTGAATTCTTCCAGCATGGTCTCCTCCTTGAGCGTTGATTTTTTGACCAGAGCCATTGAGCGTGTTATACTTGGCTCAGTCTATGCCTGTCAGTACTATAGCACACTCAAATCTCATCGTCAATAGGTTTCCTGATGCGTTCATTAATTTCTCTCCTCGTTTTCCTGGTTTTGGTTCTAGTCGCCTGCTCGGTTTCTAACCCTGCTCAAACCTTGGTCTTGCGTATTGGCTATTTTCCCAACATCACGCATGCTCAAGCTGTTATCGGTTTTGCGGATGGAACGTTTGCGCGTGCGTTGGGTGATCAAGTCAAGTTGGATATCAAAATCTTTAACGCGGGACCCTCGGTGATCGAGGCAATGTTCGCGAACCAGATTGACTTGGCATACATTGGTCCCAACCCAGCAATCAACGGCTATGTTAAATCAAAAGGGGAAGCATTGCGCATTATCGCGGGTGCCACGAGTGGCGGCGCTGTGCTGGTTGTGCGTAACGATGCCGGCATCAACTCCGCCGCTGATTTTCGCGGCAAGAAAATTGCCAGCCCGCAATTGGGCAATACCCAGGATGTGGCTTTGCGAGCGTGGCTCCAAAAACAAGGTTTCAAACTCAAAGAACAGGGTGGCGATACGCAGGTGATCCCCGTTGCCAACCCAGACATCTTGACCTTGTTCCGCAAAAAAGAAATTGATGCCGCGTGGGTACCAGAACCTTGGGGCGCACGGTTGGTGCGCGAAGCGGATGGCAAGATTTTTCTCGACGAACGCGATTTATGGCAAGATGGCAAGTTTGTGACTGCGCACGTGATCGTCAGCACGAAATTCTTAAAAGCGCATTCCGATCTCGTCAAAAAATTTCTAGCGGCGCACGTCGAGTTGACGCAACGCATCAATGCGGATCCCGCCACCGCCAAACAAATGCTGAACCATGAAATCGAACGATTGACCGGCGCGGCGTTGCCCCAACAAGTTTTGGACGATGCGTGGTCGCGGCAAACGGTTACCTATGATCCGATTCGGGCTTCGTTGCTGGGTTCCGCTGAAGCCGCGTTCAAATTGGGTTTTCTCGGCGATACGATGCCAAACCTGGATACCATTTATGATTTGCAATTGCTAAACGAGGTGCTCAAGGAAAAAAATCTTGCGCCCATTCAATAATGCCCGAGGGCAGGAGACGCCGGATCGAGTTTTTTCGGTCCTCCGTCCCCGGTCTTTTAAGAGGTTTTGGTGAAACTCGAAATCAAAAATATCAGCAAGAAATTTTCAAGCAAGAATGGCATACTCACCGCACTGGAAGACATCACTCTCAATGTCGAAACCGGCGAGTTTGTATGCTTGTTGGGACCATCGGGTTGTGGCAAATCCACGTTGCTCAACATTGTTGCCGGGCTGGACCAACCAACGAGCGGGACAGTGCACATAGATGGTAAATTGGTGCGTGGTACCGGAACTGATCGCGTGATGATTTTTCAATCCGCCGCTCTCTTTCCGTGGCTCTCCGTGTTCGACAATGTTAAATTTGGTTTGAATATGATTGGTGTCCCCAAGCCAGAACGCCAAGTGATTGCGCGCCGGTTCTTGGAGATGGTGAATCTCCGCGATTTTGAAAACGCCTTTGTCCACGAATTATCCGGCGGAATGAAACAGCGCGTGGCGATTGCACGTGCGCTTGCCATCAATCCCGATGTGTTATTGATGGATGAACCGTTTGGCGCGCTAGACGCGCAGACGCGCGATATTTTGCACGAAGAGTTGCAGAGAATTTGGTTGGAGACACGCAAAACAATTCTCTTTGTAACACACAACGTCCGTGAAGCGATTGTGCTGGGTGCTCGCGTGGTGGTCTTTAGTGCACGACCCGGGCGCATCAAGAAAATTTTTACGATTGATCTGCCGCGTCCGCGCCAAATCGAAAGTTATGCCGTGGTGGATTTGGCGCGCGTCATTATGGCAGAACTACGCGATGACATTATCGCGAGTGAACAACAGGCGGAAACCAAATTATTGCGTGAATTGGAAGAGCGGATGGTAGGCGATGATACGCTTTGATTCACCGAACACGCGGCGCATCGTTT
Organism: Chloroflexota bacterium; assembly: GCA_037440625.1. Classification (GTDB taxonomy): domain Bacteria; phylum Chloroflexota; class Anaerolineae; order UBA4142; family UBA4142; genus DAOTXS01. Next base: position 62,304 of record JBBITT010000016.1, on the reverse strand, counting down.
TCTTTATCGCCTTGTTGGGAATTTGGCAAGCGATCAGCGGAATCGGAATTTGGCCCGAATATGTTTTCCCCTCACCGCTGGGCGTAATGCAAACGCTCGTGCGGGGATTTCAAAATGGGACATTTATTGTTGGCATCGTTACTTCGATGCAACGCTTGTTGATCGGTTTTGCCATCTCGGCGGTGATTGGGCTTGCGCTAGGTCTGGCAATTGGTCGCCATCGTTGGCTGGAGGAAACGCTCGGCTCGCTGGTGTTGGGTTTGCAGGCATTACCTTCGATTTGTTGGTTGCCGCTCGCGCTGTTGTGGTTTGGTCTCAGCGAAACGGCGATTCTGTTTGTGGTGGTGATGGGTGCGCTATTATCCATCACCCTCTCTACCGAAGCCGGCGTCAAGAACACGCCGCCCTTGTATCTGCGTGCCGCACGCAACCTGGGTGCGCGGGGTTGGAAAATGTATGCGCTTGTGATCTTGCCGGCGGCATTCCCTTCGATTATCACCGGAATGAAACTGGGTTGGTCGTTTGCGTGGCGCTCGTTGATGGCTGCCGAGTTGTTGTACGTCTCGCTGGGGCTGGGACATTTATTGACGATGGGACGCGAACTCAACGATATGAGCCAAGTCATCGCCGTGATGCTCATTATCATTGTCATCGGTCTGGTCATTGATCGTTTGGTGTTCGCGCCCCTGGAATCGCGTGTGCGCGAACGTTGGGGACTGACTGGATGAAAAAGAGAAATCTGTGCGACTTGGTATAATGAGGTAGAGCAATGTTGCCCAAAACAGCAGACATTGTGATCATCGGCGGCGGATGTATGGGCGCGAGCACCGCGTATTATCTGGCGCAACGCGGCGCGCGCGTGGTTTTGGTCGAGCGCGAAAAATTTTTGGCGATGGGTTCGACCGGGCGTAACGCCGGCGGGGTGCGTCATCAATTCTCCACCGAGGTCAACGTTCGCCTTTCGCTTTTTTCGCTCGATGTGATTGCTCACTTTGAAGATATTTTGGGTGTCTCGGCGGGCTATCAGCCGATAGGTTATCTTTTTCTGCTGACGACGCCGCGTGAAGTCGAGGTATTCAAGGCGAACGTTGCGCTTCAACATCGGTTGGGCGTGAACGACGTACGCTTTCTTACGCCGAATGAAATTGCAATGCTTGTTCCACTCGTCAATTTAGAAGGCGTGATCGGTGGTACGTTTTGTCCGCGCGATGGGTTGGCTGATCCGCATAGTGTCACGCAAGGATTTGCCAAAGGCGCACGCGCGTATGGCGCACAAATCGAAACCGAGACCACCGTCATCGGGATCAAACTCGATGGGGATCGCGTGGCGCGTGTGGTAACGAATCGCGGCGAGATTGCGACGCGCGTTGTCGTCAATTGCGCGGGACCGTGGGCGGCTCAAATCGGCAAACTGGTGGGGCTGGATATTCCGATTGTGCCTCTGCGCCGGCAATTTTTCACAACCGATGCCTTGCCCCAAATTCCGCGCACCCATCCCATGACGATCGAGTTTGCCACCTCGTTGTATTTTCATCCGGAAGGCGCGGGCTTGCTTGTGGGGATGTCTAACCCAGAGGAAAAGCCGGGCGACACGTACGCGATTGATGAAGAGTTTCATCTCAAGACACTTGAGCGCGCCATGTATCGTTTGCCGATTTTGGAAAATGCGCGCGTGGCAAGCCAGATGGCAGGTTTGTACGAAATGACCCCAGATGCTCACCCGATTCTGACGCAGGCGCGCGCGGTGCCCGGTTTTTACATCGCTGCGGGATTTTCCGGGCATGGCTTTCAGCATTCACCGGCGACCGGCAAAGTGATGAGCGAACTGATTCTGGATGGCAAGGCGACCACAGTTGATATTTCGATGCTCGATTTAGAACGTTTTGCAGAAGGACGAATGATCCAAGAAATGAATGTGGTGTAAACGGAGCCGGCGAGTCATTGACTCGCCGGCTCTCGTATAAACACTACGGCTTGCTGATCGCGGTACACTTGTTTCCACGTTGCCGCACGCGCGAGTTGCGCGGCAAGCGGCGCATTCGGTTCGATCAAGACCACCCGCACGTTGTAGCGCTCGAGCGGTTCGCGCCAATCTACCCCTCCCCGGTACGCTTTCAGGTACACGTTTTCGATAAAGGTATCCCCATACACATCGGCGCGGCCATCAATGAACACGCGCGCTTGCGGATACATCCGCCAAATCAAATAGCCGCCCCACGCGTACGTGTTATAGATTCCCCCTTCGATGTTTTGCGCTTGAATGAAATCAGTCGCTGCCGCCGGAAACTTGGCACGCTCGGTTTCCGCCTGATTCGCTACGACGATGGCGACACGCGCAATGCCTGCGAGCACAATCATCGTCAACAGAATCCAATTTACGATTGTGGCGACGCGCGTCATTTGCCGGTTTGTGTTCAAGATCTTCACCCAGCCGTGCGATTCGATCACGTGCCACCCGTGTTCCGCGATGATCGGCGCGGCGATGATTGCATAGAGTGGGATGTGTCGCGCCGAGCGCAGCGCCGCATAACCGAATCCAACAAGCAGAATCGTTTGGACGAGCGAGGTGCGTTTGCCGGACCAGGCAATCGCCGCGAGGGTGGCGAGCAACAGCCAAGCAAAGGGTTGAAACTCGATCAAGTGAAAATCGGGCGAAAACCATTCTTGAATGTACGCTTGCATCGTGGCTGAAGTGAGGGTTTCAAACGGATAAAGGTACATCGTTGCACCGTTGGGATTGAACAACACGGCAACAATGCAAAGTATCAAGACCATCCAGAGGGGGGAATGTGGCGCGCGCACCGTTAACTTGGAACCGGCAATTTTGACTCCTAAAACGATTTCGCCTAACACGTACACCCCAACGATCACAATGCCCAACGCGTACCCGCTATGCAGATTAACCCAGAGCACGGTGAGCGGAGGCAAGAGCCATAACCACCGTGCGCGCGCTGGCGAGGTGAGGGCATGATCCAACACAAACAAGAATACGCTGGTCAATAACAGCGAAAACATTTGCGGGCGAACCCCCCACGTGGGCGCCGTAGCGAGGGCCGCCAGCATCATGGCAAACGCTGCGATATATGGTTGACCGGGACTGCGGAGGTAAACCAAGGCAAACGATAGCGTTATGAGAGCAGAAAAGACGAGGATTAAGAGTGGAAACGACCCCAGGGTGTAGAGAGCAAAGGTAAAAATTTCCGCTAGCCATTCGTGCGTAACCCACGGATGACCGGCGTTCGTAAACGAAAAAATATCGGCGTGTGGAATGGTGTGTGTTTCGACGATGTATTTGCCCGTGCTCAAATGCCACCAGAAATCCGGATCACTGATTTCGCGGGTGGTCATCACGAACAAGGCGATGAACAGAATGCTCACGAACAAACGCCGGGTGGTCAATCTCATAGCAAGGGCTAGATTTTCCGCGCATACAGCGTGAACAAGTCACCAAAGTTTACCGGAATAGCGACGCCGCCCCAATTCAGACGCGCAACGATAGCATTCAACACTCGATAAAGGGATTGGCTATACGGGGCAAGTCGCGTGATGAAATATCCCAAGCGCAAATAGCGTCCCTGCGCGCTTGACTTGATGACGCGAAAACCATTTTGTTCCAACATTCGCTTGAGCGTGCGGGGCGAAAAATAGTACAGATGCATTTCCATCAACCAGGGCCAACGGGCGCCCATCAAACGCGCGAACCAACTTTCGATATCAATCGTGTGAATCGCAAAGATGCCTCCCGGCTTGAGAACCTGGTGCACATGCCGAATCTCTGCCGCCGGATCGGTGAGGTGTTCAATTACATCCCATAACGTAACCACATCGAAATAATTTTCCGGCAAGCCAGCGTCTGCCAGCGTGCCGGTAATCACGTGCAGCCCACGCGCGCGCGCTTGCTCGGCCGCCCACGTAGAAGGTTCAACTCCCCAGGCTTCCCAGCCGCGTTGTTGCGCCAATTCCACCATCACCCCAATGTGGCATCCTACATCGAGCAATCGCCGCGGGGTCGAATCGGTGACCAAGGCTTCGAGCGGCGCGAGATTGCGACGAAAGGTTAACACACGCCCTTCGCGTTCTTCGACGTACGTTGGATCTTCAACGACGCTATAACTTTCGTTGACGAGTGACGAATCCCAACGCGGATTTGCGTACACCAAACCGCATTCGTTGCAGCGTACGATAGGGGGATGGATGCCATACGCTGAACTGGTGCAACGAAAGTCCGCCGTATTGAGGGTGAGGTTTTTCAACGTGCTGGGATAAAGCAGAGTGACATTCCGCGCGCCGCACAAATTGCAAGGAATATCTTCAGGCAAGATCGGATTCATTCACGCCTTCCCAGGCTAGTTCTGTTTCCACAAAAGATTCTTGGCATTCCGCAGACGCCGATAGGTCAACCGCATCACCGTATAAGTGGCTTTGTAAATTTCCTTCCGTGAGATTTTGGAGGTGCCCGCCCGGCGATCTTCGTACACAATCGGCGTTTCGCCAATGCGCCAGCCGCGCGCTTGACAGAGGAACAACATTTCGATGAGGAAGGAATAGCCGTTCGAGAACACGGCATCGAGATTGATGGATTCCAACACGCTGCGGCGATACGCGCGAAAACCGGAGGTGCAATCGTGCGCTTTGAGATTGAGCATTGTCCGCGCAAACCAATTGGCACCCCAACTGACCAAGCGTAATTTCAAATCCCGGCCCTGCATTCCACCCCCGCGCACATAACGCGAGCCAATCATCACATCGTACTGATCCAAACGTTGAATCAGGTTGGGAAGGTAGCGGGGATGATGGGAGAAATCTGCATCCATCGTGAGGATAGGATCGAGTTCAAGTTGAAAGGCGTGGCGCATCCCGGCGATGTGGGCAGTCCCCAAGCCCAATTTTGCCGGACGATGGACGCACCGCACGCGCGATTCGGTTTGCGCAAGTTCATCCACCAGTTTGCCGGTGCCATCCGGCGAATTATCGTCCACGATGATCACATGCAGGTCGAGCGGCAATGCGAGAATTTGATTGACGAGATTTTGAATGTTGTCTAATTCGTTGTACGTTGGAATAATGACCGCAGATGGCATAGTGCTCTCATTGTATTCTATTTCGATGAGAATGCAAGCCACTATGCCTGGATCAATTCGATGGCGTGGATTTCCAAACCCACCTCGGTACCCACCGCGAAGGGTTCCGGGCTCTCGCTGGTCAACTCAATGCCAGAAGAAGTAACGGCGCGCAAGCGGTACCTGCCAATGCGATAGGTGCATTCGACGATGCGCGCGCGAATTTCTGCATTGGGGTTGACCCGGATGCGATCGGGACGAACGAGTGCCACAAGATTGTCGGCGAGTGAAGATGAGGCAACGGGAAATGTCCCTAGGAGAGTTTCGATTTGGTGATCACTTGTTCGGCGGGCAGGGAAGAGGTTGGTCATTCCCAAAAATCGCGCCACGAAGGCGTTGGCGGGTGTCTGATAAATTTCGGCGGGGAATCCGATTTGTACAATCTGCCCGGCGTGAATGATCGCAATGCGATCCGCAATGGTAAACGCTTCCTCTTGATCGTGAGTTACATAGAGTGCTGTCATTCCAATCCGTTTCAAAATGGCGCGCAGGTCGGCGACCAATTGCTCGCGCAAAATCCGATCCAACGCGCCCAGCGGTTCATCGAACATCAACAGGCGTGGGCGTGGCGCAAGCGCGCGGGCAAGCGCCACGCGTTGTTGCTCGCCGCCAGACAAGTGATTCACATCGCGTTGCTCAAAGCCACGCAATCCTACCAAGTCGAGCGCTTCTTGAACGCGCGTGCGTATTTCGGCGGGAGCGATCTTTTGCATCCGCAATGCAAACGCCACGTTTTCAAAAACATTCTTGTGTGGAAACAATGCCAAGTCTTGGAACATCATTCCAAAGTTGCGTTGATGTACCGGGACATTCCGCATATCTTGTCCAGCAAAGAGGATGGTACCTTGTTCCGCCGATTCCAAGCCAGCGATGATGCGGAGCAGCGTGGTCTTGCCACTGCCGCTGGGTCCCAATAGGCAAACGATTTCGCCGGCGTTCACCGAGAGCGAAATATCATGCAAGAGCGGAGCGTTGTTGTATGTTTTGGAAATGTGAACGAGTTCAAGCATCGTTAGAATTCCGTTGTGCCAATCCGCCAATGTTCCATCGCGAGGATGGCAATGGCGCTGACCAGCATAAGAATCGTCGAGAGGGCAAGGGCTTGGCCAAAGTTGATGTTACCCGGCTGACCCAGGAATCGGTAGATGGCCAGCGTGATCGTTGGCAAATCGGGACGTGCCACGAGGACGGTGGCGCCAAATTCGCCCATCGAAATGACAAAGGCGAACACGGCACCGACGAGAATGGCGCGCAGAATAATCGGCAGATCAATTTCGCGCCACACACGCGCCGGGGATGCGCCCAAAAGTTGGGCGGCTTCGCGCAAGCGCGGCTGAATGCTCCGCACGATTGGCAAGAGACTGCGCACGACAAATGGAAACGCCACCAGCGTATGCGCCACCGGCACCAACCAGACACTCGTGCGTAGGTTACCTAAGGCAAGAATGTAGCCAAAGCCCAAGGTGATTGCCGAGGTGCCCAATGGCAACATGAACAGCGAGTCGAGCAGAGCAGCGCGCAAACGAAAGAGCATGCCGGCGGATTGGGTATTCGATCTTCGATCCATTTGGACGATCGCGTACGCGGCGACAAGGCCTAAGGAAACCGCCAGCCCAATTGTGGCGCATGCAAACCAGAGAGAGTTGCGGACGGCTTCGATGGGCGGAACGAAAGTGATAGCGCCGCGCCGATTGACCCAGAGTTCGGTGTAATAGGTGAGTCCGCCATCAAACGATGCCGCCACAATCGCAACAAGTGGGGTCAGCAAAAAGATCAGCATGGCACCCAGATAACCCCAGACCAAAATTTTTTCGCGCGCGGTGCGCAGAGTTCGTCGCACGATGGTGAGCGGACGCAAGCGGAGTGGTTGTGCGAGCCGTGCTTGCAAGTGGGTGTAAGCCACCATCAAGGTAAACGTGGCGATGAGTTGAACGAGTGAGAGCGCGGCAGCAAGAGGTAAGTTGAACAAGTTGACCGTTTGCCGGTATATTTCTACTTCGAGGGTGGCAAGACGCGGACCACCTAAAATCAGAATGACGCCAAAAGAGGTGAAATCGAAAATAAAGACCAGAAGCGATGCGGCGATGACAGAGGGAGCAATGAGCGGGAGTGTAATGTGCCAGAAGGTCTGCCAACGGTTCGCACCCAGCACGCGCGCAGCATTTTCGATCTGCGGATCGAGGTTCGCCCAAAAGCCACCGACGATGCGTAGCACAATGGTGAAATTGTAAAACGTGTGCGCCAACACAATAATGCCGAGCGTGTGCATGATTTGGATCGGCGGGGTATCGAGTTGGAACCATTGCATCAACGTGAGGTTCAGGATGCCGCGTGGTCCCAGCCACGCGCTGAACGCGGTGGCTACAACGATGGTGGGCATCAAAAATGGAATTGTGGTCAAGGCGCGCAACACATTCGCCCCGCGAAAAGTGTACCGTGCAAAGATATAGGCGGCGGGGAACGCGGCAATCAATGTAAACAAGGTCGAGAGGGCGGCTTGAAAAATGGTAAAGGCAAAGACGCGGGCATAGTACGGATCGGTTACCAGTTCCATAAAGCCGCCTCGCGCAAAACTGGTTTGGAGAATTGCGGCGAGCGGATAAAAATAGAATCCGCCGAGAAACAAAAGCGGAAAGATGAATAGAAGATTCAGCGATTTCATAATCAAGCTAAGAGGGCGTAGCATTGTGCTACGCCCTCACGCGAGTCAACGGAGCACCGTATCCGTCCACGCCTTGATCCACGCATCGCGGTTTGCGTCAATCTCGGCGGCAGAAACCACCGCAGGCTTGTTCGGTTTTTCCGCAAATTTGTAAAAGTCCGGCAGTTTGGCATCCGGCATCACCGGGAACACGAACATTTGAGTAGGAATGTCTTCCTGGAATTTTTTCGAGAGCATAAAATCAACCAACTTGCGCGCGCCATCGGGGTTCTTGGCACCTTTCAAGACGCCCACAAATTCGATTTGGCGGAAGCAGGCGCCGTCGCCCAATACATTGCCGGTGGGTGGCTCGGTCAACTTGCCATTCGAAAAATAGACTTCGGCGGCAGGGCTGGTGGCATAACTCACCACAATCGGACGATCACCGCCTTTGCCTGCCCACGTGGATTTGGCATAGTACGCATCTTCCCAGCCCTCGGTTACCAGCACGTCATTGGCGCGCAACGCTTTCCAGAAATCCAGATACTTGTCTTTGCCAAAGTATCCGATGGTTGCGAGCAAGAAGGAGAGCCCCGGCGATGAGGTTGCCGGATTTTCGACCACGGTCAATCCTTTGTATTCCGGCTTGGTCAAATCATCGAGGATTTTGGGGGGCGTGAGATTCTTTTGGGCGAAATAGGCACGATCATAGTTCAAGCATACATCGCCGTAATCCACGGGTGTCAACTTGAAATCGGAATCGAGGACAAATTCTTTGGGAAGGTTGACAGCGTTGGCGGGTTTGTATGCTTCAAAGAGATCGGCTTTGAGCGCGCGCGATAAAAAGGTATTGTCCACGCCAAAGAAAGCATCGGCGAGCGGACTGTCTTTGGCGAGGATCGCTTTGTTGAGTGCCGCGCCGGCATCGCCAGATTTGAGAATCTTGAGTTTAATGTTGGCGCTTGTCTCAAATTCTTTGATGACCGCCTCGCTTGCGCTAAACGAATCGTGGGTCATTATCGTCACTTCGGTAGGTGGGGGCACGGTGGGCCGCGCGCCGGCGGTAGGCATCGCAATAAATGTGGGCGATGGCGTTGGTGCGGGTGTGGTGGTTGTGCAAGCGCCAAGCGCAAGCAAGACAAACGCAAAGATGAGTAGTTTTTTCATACGAACCTCCTTGTTGAATATGTTTGCCCGTCTCAATATCTTTGCTCCCGTAGAGCAAATTCATAAAACGGCCGTGGTCAAGTGAGTTACTAACTGATGTTACGCGGTCAATGATTTGTTCACCACCGAGTTCACCGAGGTTTCTATGTTTTTCTCTGCGTTCTCTGTGTGCTCTGTGGTAAAATCGCGTGAGTTACTAAAAATTGAACCGCCCACTTTGATCTGGGGGCGGTTGGATTGCTGGTAGCGTCCCTGCGCTGGCATTACCCAGATCAGGTTCAGTGGGTCGAAAGCCTTAGGGCTTTCCTCTCAGCCCGACCATTATCGAGCTCCCCAAGTAGTTATTCACTTTTCTGGCGCAAGTGTAGCACGATTTACGGAATTGGTCAAATGGAATACGGAGGTGGGTAGGGTTCTTGTTGATGCGACTTGGCATCTGCCGTACCCCACCCATTGCCAAAATTTGTTGGTGAGCGTATAATCTCATCAAATTCAATTTCTGTGGTGATGACGCCACAGTGTTTGACGTACGTGGAGTGATGAATGCTCACGACCATTCGTGCAACTGGTATCCTCCGGTTGCATCTTGAATACTGGCTTGCCCTCTGCCGGTTGCTTGCGCGGCACCTTTGCCTTGCTCGTCTGCGGTCGCGCTTGATCCACATCCTCATTGGGCTCACTCAACCCAACTGCCACTTGGTATGGCGTGATGCTGTGCTTGCCCCTCGATTGTTTCCTGACGCGCTCACGCCGATTTTGCTTTGGTGCAGACAAGGAGGAGTTGGTGAAGTGCCCAAACTGTTCCGCTGAAAATCCTACCGACGCCAAATTCTGTGAGAATTGCGGCAAGCCGCTGGAACGCACGTGCCCCCAGTGCGGCAACCCCGTTTCGCTGCAGGCGCGCTTTTGCAAACACTGCGGTTTGGACCTCACGACGCCCGCCTCCCCCCCAACGCGCCCCGCGACCTCTGCCCAAGCCTTGATTGACCGTTATCTGACGCCCGAGATGGCTGCCAAACTGGCAGCGGCGCGCCAAGGGAATCTGGAAGGCGAACGGCGCATCGTAACGATTTTGTTTGCGGACATCAAGGGGTCCACCACGATGGCAGAGCGGTTGGATCCGGAGGATTGGGCGGAGATCATGAATCGGGGTTTTGAGTTTCTGATCGAGCCGATCTATCGGTATGAAGGGATCGTGGCGCGCTTGATGGGGGATGGGCTGCTGGCATTCTTTGGGGCGCCGCTTGCGCATGAGGATGATCCGCAGCGTGGGGTGTTGGCGGGGTTGGCGATCTTGGAGGGGCTTGCGCGGTATCGGGGGGAGTTGCAGCGCGAGCGGGGGCTGGATTTTGGGGTACGGATCGGGGTGAACACGGGCTTGGTGGTGGTGGGGCACATTGGGACGGATTTGAAATCGGAATACACGGCGATGGGGGATGCGATCAATCTGGCTGCGCGGATGCAGACGGCGGCGGAACCCAACACGATTCTGATTTCTGAAAATACTTATCGCTTGGTTGCGACACTGTTCGATTTTGAGGACAGGGGCCAAGTAGTGGTCAAGGGCAAGACCGACCCCATCCACGTCTATCGTCCTTTGCGCGAACGTAAAGGGGTAACGCCAAGGCGTGGCATCGCCGGGCTTGCCTCACCGATGGTTGGTCGTCAACGTGAATTTGCCACATTGATGCAAATCGTCGCCGATGTGCGCGCTGGGCGTGGTTCCATCGTATCGGTGATGGGCGAAGCCGGGTTGGGCAAATCGCGCTTGATCGCGGAATGGCGCAAAGCCGTGTTGGCGGAATCGAGCGCATCGTTGCGTTGGATCGAGGGGCGCTGTTTGTCGTATGCCTTGGGGATGGCACATCATCTGAGCACGGATATTTTGCGTGCGTTCATCGGTGTGCCGGCGGGCGCCTCCGAAGAAGAAACGCACGCCGCACTGAAACGTGCCCTCGAGCCATTCGGTGCGGAGGCAAAAGACATTTATCCATTCCTGGGACATTTGCTTGGATTGAGACTCGCCGAGGAAGCGTTGGCGCGAGTGAAATATTTGCAAGGTCCAGCGTTGCAAGCCCAATACATCGCCGCGTATAAGAAAATGTTGCAACTCGCGGCGCGCGCGATGCCAATGATTCTGGTGTGTGAAGATATTCATTGGGCGGATCCTTCTTCGATTGAGCTGGGATCGCATATTTTGTCGATTGCCGCGACGGATCCGATTGTGTTTGTGTTTGTTACCCGGCTGGATAAAGATTCGGCGGGATGGCGCTTGGTTGCTCAAGCCCACGAGATTGCCGGCGTGGGCGCCATCGAATTGTATCTTGCACCGTTATCGGAAGACGATAGTCGGCGATTGGTGAGCAACTTGCTCAACGTGGATGCTATGCCCGAGTTGTTGCGACAGATGATTCTTGCCAAAACGGAGGGCAATCCGTTCTTTGTGGAAGAAGTGTTGCGGATGTTGATTGATCGGGGGGATCTAGCGTTTCAGGAGGGCAAATGGATCGTAACGCGCGAGATTCGCAACGTTGAAATTCCGGACACTTTGCAAGGGGTCCTCACCGCACGCATTGACCGTTTGCCGGAGGACGCTAAACGCACTTTGCAAATTGCCGCCGTGATTGGCCGCAAGTTCAACGTCCAAGTGTTGGAACGAGTGTTGCAAAGGGAGGCGAATGGATGAGTCTTCAAACCCATCTGGCGCAACTTGAGCATGCTCAACTCATCCGTGCTGCCGACGAGATGGAGTACATTTTCAAGCACTCACTAACCCAGGAGACGGTGTACCAATCGTTACTGAAAACCCAACGTCGGCTGTTGCACCGTGCGGTGGCAGAAGCGATTGAGCAAATCTTTCCGGATCGGACGGGGATGTTGAGCGACGTGCTTGCCTACCATTGGGAGCGGGCAGAGGTGCCGCAACGGGCGCGCTATTATTTGTTTCAAGCGGCGCAAAATGCGATGCATGCGTATGCGCATCCGGAAGCCCTTGCCTTGCTCGAGCGGGCGTTAGCCCAAAGTTTGGACGCGCCTCCGGAAACGCGGATGACGTTACACGAAGCGCGCGCAAACATTTATGAATTTCTCAGTCAGTATGCACCGGCTATTCAAGATTACCAAACTGCTTTGTCGTTGGCGCGCCAAGCCAACCGGGCAATAGACGAAAATCGTATCTTGGCGCGACTTGCCTGGGTGTATTCGTTGAGCGGCAAAAGCGCGCACGCCGTTGAAATGGCGCGTGTCGTTGAAGCGCGCGCCCGGGAACAGCAAGACCACCCGGCGATGTTGCGTGCACACTTGGTGCAAGGGTTGGTCGCCCAAGCCCACGGCGATTTGGCCAACGCTTATCCCCGTTGGCGCGCCGCACTGTTTGCCAGCCGCGTGAGCGATGAGCCAGCGTTAGAAGGCGAGAGTTGGTTTTATCTGGGCATCGAAAATAATTTTATGGGACGCTTTGGACGTGCAGCGATGTGTGCCCAAAGGGCTTTTGCCATCAAACACCGCTTGGGCGATCGCGTGGGCGAAATTGTTTCGTTGTACCTGCAAGCGCGTGCGGAAGGAGGACGCGGGAACTATGACGCTGCACTCGCGGCGTTGGAGCGCGGACATGCCATCGCCAATGAAATTCACAATCCTTTTGGTCTCGCGCAATATCCCAATACGCGCGCGTGGCTTGCCGCCGAACTGGGTGATTGGCAAACGGCGTACGCGCTCGATTCAGCCGGCTTGGTCATTGCGCGTCAATCTCCCATTCGTCCGCCGGAAATCAGTACGCTCTTGAATCTCGTGCTCGATTGCATTGCGCTCGGTCAATTGAAAGAGGCAGATACCTACATTCTCGAACTGCGCCGGTGGATTGGCCGCTCCGACTTTGGTTTTCATGCATGGCGCTGGCAGACACGCTTTGATGATGCGCACGCACGCTTGCTCTTTGCGTATGCGCTGTACGACGAAGCGTGGCTGGTCAATGCCGAGTTACTCGATTGGGCAGAACGGACCCAATCGGCAAAATATCGAATGCGCGGCTTGCTCTTGCGTGCCCAAATTCATCTTCAGCAACAACAACTCACCTTGGCATATACCGATGCTCTGGCTGCACACGCGCTCGCCGAGATAATGTCTTATCGTGTGGGGCAGATTCAAACGTGCTGGATGCTCGCGCGCATCTGCGAGTCCACCGATGCACTTGCCGCGCAACAGTATCGCACTCGAGCCCTCCGCCTCGTTGAACAAGTTGGACAATCTTTGACGCCGCCGGCTTTGCGGCAATCCTTCGAGCGCGGCTTGGGCAACTGGCAGGTGATGTATGCAACTTGACCACGTGCTTACCCAACTTGAGCGCGCCCAACTCATCCGTCCCGCCGGAGAGACGGAATACATCTTTAAACATACCTTGACCCAAGAGACCGTGTATGAAGCATTGCTCAAGACCAGCCGGCGCGAGATTCATCGGCGTGTTGCGCAAACGATCGAAGATTTGTTTGCCGACCGCTTGGATGAATTTGCGGCAGCGCTGGCGCAACATTACGCCGAAGCCGGCGACGATACCAAGACGCTGGCGTACTCCTTGCGGGCGGGCGACGTTGCCGCGCGGGTGTACGCCAATCTCGAAGCGATTATGCACTATGATCGGGCGTTGGAATTGGTTGAGCGCAACGCCGACGCTTTGTCCGTTGCGGCGCGCCAAGAACTCTTCCTGAAACGGGGACGCGCGTTTGAATTGTGTGGACACTACGATGCCGCACTTGCTAACTATATCGAGATGCTGGTCTATGCGGACAAACATCATCAGCCGGCAATGGAACTGGCGGCTCTGCTAGCGCGTGCCACCTTGCACGCCACGCCCACACCTTTGCAAAATTTGGGATTGGGCCGTAATCTGTTAGCCCAAGCCCTTGCCCGCGCGCGTGCGCTGAAGGATCGCGCCGCCGAATCCAAAACGTTGTGGAATCTGATGCTGGCGGAATACTTTGCCGGTCATCAAGCCCAAGCGGTGGCGTACGGTGAGCAAGCGTTGGCCATTGCCCGCGAATTGGACCTGCGCGAGCAAATGGCATTTGTGTTGAACGACATTGCCCGCAATTACGCCGCCATCGGTCGCTTGCCCGAGGCGGAAGCCGCGCTGACTGAAGCACGCCAACTGTGGCAAGAGATCGGCAACTTGCCGATGCTCGCGGACAATCTGGCGAGCGCGGCGGATCACGCGGCATCGTTTGGCAATTATGCGCACGCGCTGGCATTGGCGGAAGAAGCGTACCGCATTAGCCAATCCATTGGGAATGTATGGAATCAAGCATACAGCCGCTGGGTGATGGGCGACGTCTATTTGGAACAAGGCGAATTTGATCAGGCAATTATTGCGCTCAATGAGACGATGGATTTGGGCGAGCAAGCCGGTTTTGTGGTTGCCGCGTGGGTGTCACGCCTACTGCTCGCGCTTTTCTATGGCAGAATTGGAATGCCATCGCGTGGCATCGCGTTGCTCGAACCGAAAACCCAGTGGGTGCGAACGGTGGACGTGCCGTTCAAAGCATTAGGATTTGGCGTCCTCGGTTACTTGTATTTGCTGATGGGTGACCCGGCGCGCGCGGAACAATTCATTGCCGAAGCCAAAGCAGAGGCGAACTTGGACGACTTGGTCAATTTCGCCCGCATTCTGCTCGCTCTGACCGAAGGCGAATTGGCACTGTCGCGCCAGGATTATGCTCGCGTTGTCGAGTTGATGTATTCCCTTTTGGACAAGTATCGCACGACGAAATTGCGCCTGTTCAAATGCGATGTGATGCTCTTGGCGGCGCAAGGATTACGCGCGCAAGGTCATCTGGATGCGGCGTATGCGATGCTGAGCCAGGCGCGCGATGAAGCGCAAACGGTCGGGAATCGCCGTACGCTGTGGCGCATCTTGGCTGACCTTGCCGAAATTGAAGACATCCGCGGCAATCGTGAGCAAGCGCAAGCGTTGCGTGCCCAAGTCCGCGAGATTGTCGAATACCTCGCCGCGCGCACGCCGGCAGAATTGCGCCCAGCGTTTCTGAGTTTGCCCAAAGTGCGACAATGTTTGAGTAATTAACCCTGCTCTCGAAAGGAAGTGAATGATGCCCAAACCCGTGATCTTGACGCTCGATGATGAACCGGTCGTCCTCAATGCGATCGAACGTGATCTGCGCCAAAAATACGGACGTGATTATCGCATTCTCAAAGCCGACGCCGGTGCCATTGCGCTTGACACGCTCAAGCAATTGCAGGCGCGCGGTGAAATGGTGGCGCTCTTGTTGGTGGATCAACGGATGCCGCAAATGAACGGCATTCAATTTCTCGATCAGGCACGCGCGCTTTTCCCAGACGCGAAAAAAGTGTTGCTCACTGCCTACGCGGATACCCAAGTGGCAATTCAATCCATCAATCAGATTGGGTTGGATTACTATTTGATGAAACCTTGGGATCCGCCAAGCGAGCATTTGTATCCGGTGTTGGACGATTTGTTGGATGAATGGAAAGCCAATACCTCGTTGCCGTACGAAGGAATTCGCGTGGCGGGAGCGTTGTGGTCACCGCACTCTCACACGATCAAAGATTTTTTGGCGCGGCATTTGATTGCGTACCAATGGTTGGACGTGGATCGGGAGGACGCGGCGCGCGCGCTCGTTGAAGCGCATAGTCAGGATCAATCGCGTTTACCCGTTGTCCAATTTCCGGACGGCACTGTTTTGGTGGAGCCAACGTTATCGCAAATTGCAGAAAAAGTTGGAATGCAAACACGCGCCGAAGCCAAGTTGTACGACATTGTCATCATCGGGGCCGGTCCCGCCGGATTATCGGCGGCGGTGTACGGGGGATCGGAAGGACAACGGGTGATTGTTTTGGAACGCGGCGTGCCGGGGGGGCAAGCCGGCAATAGTCCCAAGATCGAAAACTATCTGGGTTTTCCGGCAGGATTGTCCGGGATGGAATTAGCCCGGCGCGCGATTACGCAAGCCAAACGTTTTGGTGCGGAGATTCTCGAAGCCACCGAAGTAGCGTGTGTGCGAATCGAGGGCATGTATCGCATCGTTACCCTCAAGGATGGCACCGAGATTGCCGGCAAAACCTTGTTGATGGCGACGGGGGCAACCTTTCGCCAACTGGATGCGCCGGGAATCAAGGAATTGACCGGCGCGGGTGTGTACTATGGTGCGGCATACACCGAAGCAATGTACTATCGTGATCAACCGGTCTTTGTCATCGGGGGCGCGAACTCCGCGGGGCAGGGCGCGATGTTTTTGAGTCGCTATGCCAGCAAGGTGACGATGCTCATTCGGCGGGGTTCGCAGTGGTCGTCCAAGTATTTGCGCGACGCGGAAGAAGCCAATTCCAAAATCGAGCGATTGTTCAACACCGAAGTGATCGAGGTGCGGGGCGCGCCGGGTAAATTGGAAGAAATCGTCGTCAAGAATAACGTGACCGGCGAAATCAAAACGTTGCCGGGCGCGGCGATGTTTATTTTTATCGGCGCGATGCCGAATAGCGAATTGGTCAAGGATTTGGTCGAGACGAACGAAAAAGGTTTTATCATTACGGGACCGGATTTGGTGCGCGGCGGCAGACGCCCCAAGGGTTGGACACTGGAGCGCGATCCCTTGATGCTGGAGACGAGTGTGCCGGGAATTTTTGCCGCCGGCGACGTACGCATGGGCACGAACAATCGTGTGGCATCGGCGACCGGCGAAGGTGGCGTAGCGATTGCGGCGATTCAACAATATTTGAGTATGTTGTAGATGAACCAAGAACTCATTCGCAAGCAATTGCTGTTTGCCGGGCTATCGGAACAAGATATTGATTGGCTGGGCAAGATGGCGGAACCGGTTCAGATCAAAGCCGGCCAATATCTAATGCGCGAAGGCGAGCCGGGCGATTCGCTGTATCTGGTGATGGACGGCGAGTTTGAGGTGACCAAACGATCCGGCAATCGCGAGGTGGTTTTGGCTGTGCGCGGCGCCGGCGAAGTTTTTGGCGAAATGTCTTTGCTGGAACAACGACCGCGCTCTGCCTCGGCGCGCGCGCTCAAAGATAGTATTCTCGTCAAGGTCAGTCATACGGTTTTCAATCAATTGCTTCAGACCAACCCTACCGCCACGCTAGCGATTCTGCGAACGGTCATGGCACGCTTGCGCGAAACCGAAGCGATGTTGCGCCAAAGCGAAAAGATGGCATCGTTGGGAACGCTGGCGGCGGGTCTGGCACACGAGTTGAACAATCCGGCTTCAGCAGCCAGACGCAGCAGCGCGCAATTACGCGATCTAGTGAGCGAGTGGCAGCGTTGCACCGCCGAGTTGGGAATGCTGGGTTTGAGTGTATCGCAAAATGAATTGCTCGACGCTTGGCGTGACGAAATGGTTACGCGCTCGCAAACGCCGGCGCGGCTTGATCCGCTCACGCGCAGTGATCGCGAAAGTGAATTGCAGACCTGGCTAGAGCAACGCCGGATTGATCAGGCGTGGGAAATTGCGCCGGTGTTGGTGGGGTTTGGCTGGGCAACGCGTGAGATCGAACACTTGAGCGCGTATTTTTCGATGGCACAATTTGCGGTCGTGATCCGCTGGCTATGTGTCGGTTGTTCGATCTATGCATTGCTCGATGAGGTGAACAAGGGGACCGAACGCATTTCGGAAATTGTCAAAGCCGTCAAATCGTACGCCTTTCTCGATCAAGCGCCCATTCAAGACATTGACGTGCATGAGGGAATTGAAAATACGTTGATCATTTTGCGCAACAAACTCAAAGACGGCATTCGGGTCACACGCGAGTACGCCGCCGATGTGCCGCGGATCGAAGCGTATGGGAGCGAGTTGAATCAGGTGTGGACGAATTTGATTGATAATGCGATTGATGCAATGCAAGGCAAAGGGGAATTGAAAATCAAAACTTTTTGCACCGATGATTGCGTGGTCGTGGAGCTTACGGATAATGGACCCGGCATTCCGGCGGAGATTCAATCGCGCATCTTTGAAGCATTCTTTACAACCAAACCGCCGGGCATTGGCACCGGGCTAGGTCTGCATATTTCGTACAACATCGTTCAGAAGCATCGCGGCGTGATTAAAGTAACTTCTCAACCCGGTGCAACGACCTTCCAAGTTCGGTTACCATTCCAACTCAAGACGTCCTAAAACACGGACGAGGATCGCTTCCTCGTTCGTGTTCATTAGGGCGTTACATCTCCGTGGCGTTCTTGGGTAGTGCACGAAGTAGCCGATTCAAGCATAATGACTTTTTCGCAGGCGCGCCGAGCGTGAAGCGGTATCCAATCCAAGTGCCTGTTCAAATGGATCTTGGCGTTGGCTAGCCGAGTAACAAGCCAAGAATCGGGAGAGCCATTAAGATAAAGAAAGCAATTCCCATGACCCAGGTGAGCCACTTTTTCTGTGGATTGTTCACCCAATAGAACAGGATCCATGACAGAAACAGAGATTGCAAAAGAATCTCAGGAAGGCTCCTCAGATGAACCCACAACGGAAACACCGTGTAGAGCATTCCCTCCAAGGACCCAGGTGTTGGTCCAAAGGTGCCAATGATCCCTACCACTACCAGAGTGAACCACATTACCAGCCAACCATTTTTCTTTCCGAGGAATGGTTCACGGAGCAGATAGAAAACAAGCCCGAACAGAATCCCCCGGATCGGTTGGAATAATGGTCCTGCCATCACCCAAGGATCATTTGTCTGCCGCATCATAAGGTTGAGACTAGACTCGGCGTAGAATCGTGCATAGTCCAAGATCGTAGAGGCTAGCAAACCCATGATGAAATAACTCACAGAATGGGTTACGATCGTTTTGACAACAACCTCGAAAAGGGTTGGTCGCGTTTGCATCACGGTTAGTCTCCTTTCAACAAAATATTCAATTGTTTCGCGCGGGGGTGACTATACGGCGTCACCTGCAGAATGACCTTCGAAAAAGTGTGTCAAGGTGGGTGAGCTACCCTGACTCGGCAAATCGCCAAAGGAAGTAAAAGATCAGTCGCCAGGTGAGCACGAACAAGCCGCTAAAGCCTAGTGCTGCTGCCATGAATGGGACGATAATGACTGGGCTGCTTTGCAAAAGCGCACGCACGAACAAACCGAGCGGTACAACGATGAGCCAGCAGTTGATCGCTTTGCTAAACAACGAACGGAGGTTCGCGTCCTCGGGGGGAGGAAACGCACCAAGGAGTCCGCCAGCGATGAGCCACAACCCAGCCAGCGGCAGGAAGGTCGTCAACAGATTGGTTTGATTCAAGCCATGCGACCATTCGCCAACGAGCACAAAGAGAAACAGTGCAATCAAGTCGCCAATGAGCAAAACGAGGCGCATGTATTTTCTCATCACGTTGTCTTCACCGAATCTTCAAGTTTCTGAATCCGTTGCTTGATTTCGGTTGGCAAGGTAGCTTTTTTTCGGGTACGATAATCGTATGCCACAATCACGCCTTCGCCTTGGGCAGCGATGCGTTGCGCGGCATGGCTCACGATGCAATGCTCAATCACCAAGCGATCATCCTCAACCTGAATTGTACGCACGCCGACAGACACCGTATCAGGAAACGTAATTGGATATTTGAACTTGCAATTGATTGAGCCAAGAATGGGGCCAACCTCCCCTTGATCCCCGGATGCCATAAAGCCCAGTTGGCGAAAGTAGGCAATGCGCCCACTTTCAAAGTATCGAAAATAGACTGTGTTGTTGACGTGCCCCAAGGCGTCCATATCTCCCCACGCAACTGGGATTTCGATCACGACCGGAAATTGTGCCAGCAGGTCTCGCATCGGACTCTCCTTGTTTCTGCAACTCGAAAGGGTGGGCTTGGATTTTGGAGCATTAGCCACGTTAGATAGTGAGATTCTTTGGGCGTTGTGCTCCCTCAGAATGACAGGGTTCAGTTGAGTAGGCAAATGCTGATTGGGATTATATGCGGACGGGCAGATTTTGGCAATTGATATTGGTGTTTGACATTTCGATGAACGAGTGCTACTATCGGCGCCGTCGCGTGTACGCAAAGAAGAGTTATGGACGATCCACTTTTATCCGAATTTCATAGACCTTAGCCGTCGCGCGTGATCTGGCGCGGTGGGCTTGACGCGTTCTCTCTTCGACGCAGAGGGCTCCCATCGTCCGCATGCGTGGACGGTATTGGGAGTTGCCGATGCGTCGTTTTTTTACTCCGCCTGTCATTCCGCGTCCGGTCTTTCAAGCCGGCGATGCGCTGATTCTCTTCGGCGTCCTCGTCGTGCTGTACATCGGCGTGCGCCTGGCATTTGCCGCGCCTGCGGTTGTACGCGGTCCCGACATTGACCTCGCGCCGACGAGTTTGCCGTGGTACGCGGTGCTTTCCGTCGGACGAATGTTTGCCGCGTATCTGCTTTCGATGGCGTTCACCCTCATCGTCGGTTACCTCGCCGCGCGCAACCGCACCGCCGAGATGATTGTCTTGCCGATTCTCGACGTATTACAATCGGTGCCGATTCTTTCGTTTCTCCCCGTCGTCGTGTTGAGTCTCACCGCGATTCTGCACGAAGACCTCGCGGTCGAACTCGGCTCCATCGTTTTGATTTTTACGAGCCAGGCGTGGAACCTCACCTTCAGTTTCTATCAATCGCTCAAAACCATTCCCAACGATTTGCGTGAGGCGGCGCAGATTTTTCGCTTGAACACGTGGTTGCGTTTTCGTACGCTCGAGTTGCCGTTTGCGGCGATTCCGCTCCTCTGGAATAGTATGATGAGTTGGGCGGGCGGTTGGTTCTTCCTAATGGCGGCAGAAATCTTCACGGTCGGCGAACGTGATTTCCGCCTCCCGGGGTTGGGCGCATACTTGCAAACCGCAGCGAACGTGGGAGATGTCCGTGCGATTGTGTGGGGGCTTGCCACGTTAATTGCTGTGATCGTGTTGCTCGATCAACTCGTCTGGCGCCCCTTGCTCGCGTGGGCAGACAAATTCAAACTGGAGATGGTTGAAACAGACGAGCCCTCCGCATCGTGGGCGTACGATGTGTGGCAACGTTCGCGCATTGGGCACGCGTTTGATACGCGCGTGCGTCGTCCCTTTCTCGAATGGCTCGACGCGCGCGTTTCGCATCTGTTAGCGCTGCCGCGCGTGCGCGAGGATCGCGCATCGTGGTTGTCGCGTGCGTTACTTGGCATTGTTGCGCTCGTCATCGTCGGCGCGTTCGTCTGGGGTATCTGGCAAGCAATCGCGCTGTTAATTCATCTGCCGCTTGGCGAGTGGACGCAGATCGCCTTGGGGGCAGTCGCCTCATTGGTGCGCGTCATTGTTGCGCTCGTTATCGCGCTCGCGTGGACCGTGCCACTGGGTGTCGCCATCGGAATGAATCGGCGCGTCGCGGCGATTTTGCAACCGATCGTTCAAGTCGTCGCGGCAATTCCTGCCACCGCCCTCTTTCCGATTGTGCTGGTCATCCTGATTCGCGCGGCAGGCGGCTTGAACCTCGCGGCGATTCTGTTGATGTTGATGGGAACACAGTGGTACTTGCTGTTCAACATCATCGCAGGCGCGGCGGCGATTCCGCAAGATTTGATTTACACAACCGAGACACTGGGCATTCGCGGCTGGGAGAAATGGCGCACGCTGATTCTGCCCGCGCTCTTTCCGTACTTGATTACGGGGATGATCACGGCGACGGGGGGCAGTTGGAACGCGACGATTGTCGCCGAGTATGTTACCTTTGGTGGGCAAACATTTCAAACGATGGGCTTGGGCGCGTTGATCGCGCAGGCGACCGCGCAAGGCAATTACGCGCTCTTGCTCGCGGCGACGACGACGATGATTGTGATCGTGGTACTGTTGAACCGCGCGTTCTGGCGGCGCTTGTATCGCGCGGCAGAAGAACGGTATCGCCTGGATTGAACGGAGGCAACGATGGCACACAATGGAGTTTTGGTCGAACTCAAAGGGATTGGAAAATTTTATGGACGTGGCGAGCGTCGCATTGACGCGGTTGAGAATGTGAACTTTGCGATTCGCGATGGCGAATTCGTCGCGCTCTTGGGACCTTCGGGCTGTGGCAAGTCCACGCTGTTACGCCTCATCACCGGACTCGCGCCTGCGAGCGCGGGTGAAGTGCTGTATCGCGGCAAATCCCTGCGCGGTGTCAATCCACACGCGACGATTGTGTTTCAAACGTTCGCGCTCTATCCTTGGCTCACCGTGCAAGCGAATGTTGAAGTCGCGTTGAAAGCGCGTGGTGTGCCACCCGAGGCGCGGCGCGAACGCGCGCTCCAGTTGATTGACCTCGTTGGTCTCGATGGGTTTGAATCGGCGTATCCGCGCGAACTATCGGGCGGGATGCGGCAGAAGGTTGGCTTTGCACGCGCGCTTGCCGTCGAACCCGAACTGCTGTGCCTCGACGAGCCGTTTTCCGCGCTCGATGTCTTGTCCGCCGAAGCGCTACGCGGCGAGTTGATGGAGTTGTGGACGAGTCGCGCGATGCCAACGCGCGCGATTCTACTCGTCACGCACAACATCGAAGAAGCGGTGTTTATGGCGGATCGGATTATTGTGATGGACAAGGACCCTGGGCGAGTGATCAGCGAGGTCGAAGTGAAGCTGCCGCATCCGCGTCATCGCAAAGATTTGCGTTTTCTGGCGATGATGGATCGCGTGTACGCGGCGGTCGCCGGCGAAACACCGAAAGACGCAGCGATGCTGGGCGTCGCGCCGGATGAAGCCGGCAAAACGGAAATGTTGCCGCACGCGCCGATCAATGCGATTGCCGGTTTGGTCGAGCATCTGGCGGAGGAAGGCAAGCGCGCGGATATGTATCAAGTGGGCGATGACCTAGGAATGGAACTGGACGATTTCTTGCCAACGGTCGAAGCGGCAGAACTGCTGGGTTTTGTAATGGTGAAAGAAGGCGACATTGTGCTCACGCCGCTTGGCGAAACGTTTGCAGGCACGACCATCAACGCCCGCAAGGAAATTTTTGCGCAACGCATTCGGCATCAGCCGACCATTCGCTGGATCATCGAAGAATTGCGCGGTGCAGAAGCACATCGGCTCAAGGAAGATTTTTTCTTGGCGATTCTTCAGCATCACTTTACATCGGAAGAAGCCGAACGGCAATTGGACATTGCGATCAACTGGGGACGTTACGCCGAGGTGTTTGAGTTTGATGACGACCGCGATGAGTTGTATCTGCCAACCGCATAAACCATTCGACTTGGCAATGAGATGATCTACTTTTGATGGGCGCACCTTGCAGTCCACACCGGAAAGTGGTGCACGCGCTGACTACGATGGGCATAAACGCAAAAAGGGAAGTACGGTGCATATGGCAGTTGATACATTGGGCCATTTGTTGGCGTTACCTATCACGCCGGCGAATGAGCTAGATTGATGGTTCATCGCGCCTTGGCGATTGGCGTTGGGGTATTTGCGTTCGAGGGCGAAGGGAAGAGCGACCGCGCCATTGCCCCGATGACTGCCTTGCTGCGGCTTAGTCGTCGTCGGTGGCTGTTCGGCGGCGACGAAGGATTCTTTCTCCCTGCGCTAATCACAGGACTGGCAACTGTGATCCTTGCCGGCGTGAGCGTACTCGTCGGCAAACCGATGGTCGCGTGGACAAGTTTTCTCGCACGGGGTTGGCCCCTGCAATGGTACTGGCATCCGCAAGTGCATCCTGCGTACAACGAAGTAACCATCGGTTGGGCAATTTTCTTCGCGATTCGTTTGGCGTACGAGTACGATCTGTTGTCGCGCGCGCCAGCGTTGTTGTCGTTGACGAACTTGATCCTCGGGTGGCCTGCGATGGTTGTGTTGCTGGCGATCAGTTATTTGTATGGCTTGTGGCGTCTGCAAAACTTGAAGGGACCCAGCGCCGAAGAGTTTAAGAATGGTGCGTCGCCTCCATGGCAGGGACAACGGCGCGGTTTTTGAATTCTTGGCTCTTGAGTACCTGTTGCCTCCCGTTGTTTGACATCCGTCGAGTGTTCGACTAAAATGCCCCGTAAATTCCGAATCACCTTTAGGTTTGCCTATGCCAATGACCTCGTTCGAAATTCGCAAAACTTTTCTCGATTATTTCAAGCGACGCAAACACGCGGTTGTCCCGAGTTCATCGCTGATTCCTGCCGGCGATCCCACGTTGTTGTTCACGAACGCCGGGATGGTGCAGTTCAAAGATGTTTTTCTGGGCAAAGAAAAACGCGCGTATAGCCGGGCAACCACGGCGCAAAAATGTATGCGTGTCTCCGGCAAGCACAACGATTTGGAAAATGTGGGACCCTCGCCGCGGCATCATACCTTTTTTGAAATGCTCGGCAATTTTTCTTTTGGCGATTATTTCAAAAAAGAGGCGATTCAATTCGCGTGGGACTTGCTCATCAATCATTATGGTATTGATCCGGCGCGGTTGTGGTTCACCGTCTTTGAAGGCGATCACGAAGTTCCCGCCGATGACGAAGCGGCAGAACTGTGGGTCAAGGTTGGCGCATCGCCAGACCGCATCCGCCGGTTTGGACGCAAAGACAATTTCTGGCAAATGGGCGAAACCGGTCCTTGCGGTCCGTGTTCTGAGATTCATTACTATCTCGGTCCTCGCCCCAATGATCCCAAATACAATCGGGCTGAATACGTCAACGGTCCCGGCGATGAACAAGTCGAGATTTGGAATCTCGTCTTTATGCAATTCAATCGCTATCAGACGAGCGATGGCGCATACGTGCTCGAACCATTGCCGCGCCCCTCGGTGGATACCGGCTCGGGGATGGAACGCTTGACGATGGCGTTGCAAAACAAGCCGTCCACCTTTGATACCGATCTCTTCAAACCGATTCTCGATTGCACACGCAAGTTGCTGGGACACGATAAATCGGTTTGGCAAGACAAACGCAAACTTGCCGCGTATCGTGTGATTGCTGATCATGCCCGGGCAGTGGCGTTCCTCATCGCCGATGGAGTGATTCCCGGCAACGAAGGGCGTAATTATATCTTGCGTTTGATTCTGCGCCGCGCGGCACGGCACGGGCAAATGCTGGGTTTTGACGAACCGTTCTTGACCCAGGTGTTACCAACCGTGATCGAGGTGATGGGCGATCAATATCCGGAATTGGTCAAGCGACGCGATGCGATTATGAAGATTACGTTGCAAGAAGAAGAACGTTTTCAGAAAACACTCAAGAGCGGTTCGGCGATGCTGGAAGACTTGGTTGCCGATTTGAGAGCCAAGGGCAAAACGGAAATCCCGGGCAGCGCCGCATTCAAATTGCACGACACGTACGGCTTTGCGTTGGAACTCACGCGCGATTACGCGCGCGAGTTTGGAATGACGGTGGATGAAGCCGGCTTTCGTCAAGCGATGGAGGAGCAAGCCGAACGATCCCGCGCCTCTTCCAAGTTGGGTGTTGCTGAAGACAAGCGCGAGCAACTCTATCAAGATGTGTTCGATGAATTGGTGGCGTCGGAGCGTGTCCCAGCCTCCGGCGTCGCACACGATCCATACTCCGGTACCGAAATCGAAACAACGGTGGCCGGCTTTTTGCACAACGATTCGCTCACCGACCAGGTTGGAGTTGGCGATCAAGTCGAAGTGATTCTGCCGCAAACGTGTTTCTACGTCGAGTCCGGCGGGCAGGTGTGCGATGTCGGGCGCATCGTGAAATATGCCGGCGTCGCCGATGGTGCAGAAATCGAAGAGGCGAACGTGGAGTGGGCCATTGAGATTACCGATGTCCGCAAGCCGATCCCCGGCTTAATCGTGCATCTGGGCAAAGTGCTAAAGGGCAATCCACGCGTGGGCGATCGCGTGGTTGCCGAAGTGGATCGTCTGCGTCGTTGGGACATTATGCGCAATCACACGGCGACGCATCTCTTGCATCGCGAGTTGCGTTACGTCCTGGGCGAACACGTGCAACAAGCCGGCTCACTCGTCGCGCCGGATCGGTTGCGGTTTGATTTCTCGCACAACGCAATGGTTACCCAAGACGAACTCGACCGTATCGAAGAAATGGTGAACGATGCCATCCTGGCTGATTTGCCGGTAACGCCGGTGGAGATGAGTTATCAGGAAGCGACAGCGGGCGGCGCGATGGCGTTGTTCACGGAAAAGTACGGCGAACGGGTGCGCGTCATCAAAGTCGGCGATCCACAAAAACCGTTCAGCCAAGAATTGTGCGGCGGCACCCACGTAACCCGCACGAGTCAAATTGGTGCGTTCCACATCTTGGCGGAATCCTCAATTGGCTCCGGTGTGCGTCGCATTGAAGCGACGACTGGGCGCGGGGTAACCAAGTTACTGCAAGAAGGGCTGGGTCGCTTGGAACGCACAGCAGCGTACTTGCGTATTTCGCCGGAGCAACTGGATCACAAAGTTTTGGAACTGTTGAACGAACGCGAGACGCAACAAAAAGAAATCGAACGCTTGCGCCGTGAACTGGCGATGCGCGAGGTGGACAAGTTGCTGGATCACGTTCAACACATCGGCGATGTGGCGGTTCTGTCGGCGCAAGTGGAGGCGGCAAACGCCGATATGTTGCGCGAGGTGGGGGACTGGCTCAAAGCAAAAATGGGTTCGGGCATTATCGTGTTGGGCGCGAACATCGAAGACAAACCCAGTTTGATCGTGATGGTGACGCCCGATCTTGTCGCGCGTGGCTACGATGCGGTGCAAATCATTCGCCCCATCGCCAAGATGGTGGGCGGTGGTGGTGGTGGTCGCGCGGCGATGGCGCAAGCTGGCGGCAAGGATGCTAGTTTGTTGCCTCAAGCCCTGGCTCAGGTAGCGCATATCCTCGCCGAAAAATAGTTTGGCGATTTGTTGAACGACTGGTCGCTTTGAATCTGCGACGGAAGACGGATGACCGATGACGGCACAATAGATGTGTCCGTCATCCGTCTGCGGTCTTCCGTCTGTTTTGGTATGTATCAAGTCATTTACCTTCAGCCCGAAGATGATCTTGCCGCCATTCGCGCCAAAATCGAATTGTCGGAATTGGCGCACGTGGTTTTGGTGGTGCCGCCGGATTGCTCTGCATTGGCAAGCCGACCCGGCTTGCAATTGTTGCGTCGCGCGGCAGACGATTTAGGCGCGCAAGTGGCGTTGGTGGCGCATCATCCCTTTGTGCGCGCGCACGGCGCAGAATTTGGTTTTCCTATTTTCACCTCTATTCCCCAAGCGCAACGTTCGCACTGGCGAATGCAAGTTCCGGCTCAACCCAGCGCACGCCTTGCGTCGCAACCGCCGGCAACCATGCCGGAAACTGTGCATCCGTTTTCACGTTGGCATGAGTGGCGTGCTACATTGCTTGTCATGGCGATCATTCTGTTGTTCTTGTGCGGGGTGGCATTTCTTTTGGTTCCTACCGCCCAAGTGCGCCTCGTTCCTTCCGCAGTTGCCTTGACAACGACGACCGATGTAACGATTGATTCATCCATCGTCGAAGTGAGCGCGGCAACACGCTCCATCCCGGCGCGACGCTTGAATCGCGAAATCAGCGGGACGCTGTCCATCCGCACCACCGTCACCAAGACGATCCCAGATGCGCGTTCGACTGGTGTCGTTACCTTTACGAACCTGCGCGACGAAGAGACCATCATTCCGCCGGGCACGATTGTCAAGACAAGTGCGGGTGTGCCAATTCGTTTTACCACGACGACGACCGTAACTTTGCCGGCGGGTGTGAATAGCCGGGTGGACGCACCCATTCAAGCGGTTGACCCGGGATCGGCGGGAAACGTAAGAGAATTAGCGATCAACACCATCGAAGGATCGTTGGCGCTGGCGGTGCGTGTAATCAATACCAAGCCGACCGTGAGCGGAACACTTCGTTCGGTCAAGGTGGTTACGGCAGACGATAAGAAAAAAGTCGAAGAGCAATTATTGCAAGAGTTGAAAAAGCAAGCACCGCAAGTTTTAAACGCAAATTTGAAACCGGGCGAAATGCTTGTGCCAGATTCGATTTTGGTGGATATTGAAGATCGTCAATTCGATCATGCGGTAGATGAACCGGCGGACGTGTTGACCCTCAAGGCCACTGCCAACGCCTTCGGACTTGCGATTGATCGTGAAGATTTGACGGCGGTGATGCAAGTCCTTTTAGAAAAGCAATTACAAGCCGGCTATCGAATCCTGCCGAACGGTGTCAAGGTGGAACCGTTGCCCGGCGGCAAATTTCAAGGTATTCAATTGCGTCAACCTGTTCAAGCGATCGGCTATGCGGTTCCGCAAATTGATCCAGCCAAAGTGGCGGCGGCGGTGCAAGGCAAATCCGTGGACGAAGCCAAAGCATTGCTTGCCAGCCGGCTTGCCCTTGCCCAGCCAGCGGAAATTCGCGTGATGCCGCCCCTCTGGTTCCGAATGCCTTGGTTAGCGTTTCGCGTCGCCGTGTTTGTGGACGAGCCGCCGGTGAAGCCATGAAGTACCTTGGCTTGGACGTGGGCGACCGCCGCGTTGGCGTGGCATTTGGTGATTCCGATTTACGCATCGCAACGCCGGTCACCGTGGTCGTTCGTCGAAACATCGAACAAGATGTGCAAGCGATTGCAAATCTCGTGCGCGATTATGACGCGGTGAAAATCATTGTTGGCTTGCCGCGCCATATGAATGGGACGCAAGGCGCGCAAGCCCAAGCCGTCATCGAATATGCGCGCGTGATCGAAACACGAGTCAACGTGCCGGTGATTTTCTGGGACGAACGATTGACCACGCTTGAAGCGACCCAACGTACGCAGAGTGCCGGCGCACGCGGTAAGAAATCTCGTCAGAGTCTAGACGCGATTGCGGCAGCCGTGATTCTGCAAGATTATTTGGACAGCCAAGCAAATGAAAAACAAGATTCAAATTCTTTTGGCGATGATGTTGATCGCCCTGACAACGAGTCTAGCGGCATGTAGTTCCGCTGACCCGGGCAATTTGCTCGTAACCGATAAAACATTGCCCACACCGGCGACCGTTGAAGAAATGCCGGCGTATCTCTATCTCCAGCAACATCAAGCCGACTTGGATGCGCCTGCTAGCAACGACCCTACGCCGGTGCCATTCACCATCGCGCCGGGCGAACTTCCAACGCAGGTTGCTGAACGCTTGCAAAAACTGGGTCTGATTCAGAGCGCGGAGCTTTTCATCAACTTGGTCAAGTATCGCAAAGTCGCCACCAAAATCCAAGCCGGCGATTATGTGCTCAAACGCACGATGACACCTAACGAAATCGTCGAAACGTTGCAACACGGGCTTGCCAAGATGATTCCTATCACCATTCGCCCAGGATGGCGCGCGGAGGAGATTGCCGATTATCTGGCGACGCTGGGTTTGACGCAATTCAACCAAGATCAATTTCTCAAACTGGTGCGCGAAGGAAAATTCGATTACGCATTTCTCAAAGATCGTCCGAAGAACGCGCCTCCTAGTCTGGAAGGATTCCTATTTCCGGAAACCTATAATGTTCCGCTTGATATTTCCAACGAACTCTTGATTGACACGATGCTCAAGCAATTCGATCAAAGCGTAACGATTCAGTTGCGTCAAAAAGCGACGGCTGCCAAGATCACGCTCTACGAAGCTATAACGCTGGCCTCCATCGTTGAACGTGAAGCTGTCGCAGCGAACGAACGACCCATCATCGCGAGCGTGTTCTGGAATCGTATCAAAAAGAAAATGTTCTTGCAATCCGATTCGACGGCGCAGTACGCGCTGGGTTATCAACCGGCAACCAAACAATGGTGGAAATCGCCGGTCACCATCGAAGAATTGACAGCGGTCAAGTCGCCGTACAACACGTATCTTAACGCTGGTTTACCGCCGGGTCCCATTTGCAGTCCCAGTCTCGCTTCGATCGTAGCGGCAATTGAACCGGCACAGACAGACTATCTGTTCTTTTTCTCCAAAGGGGATGGCACGCACGTGTTCGCCAAGACCTACGAAGAACATTTGCAGAATCAACAAAAGTATCAGAGATAGAGTTAGAGGGTAGAGGGTGGAGTAAGGAGTTGGCGCGTTGAAAAAGTTGCGTGTCTTGATGCTCTCCTGGGAATATCCGCCACACATTGTGGGTGGGCTTGGATCACACGTTGCCGCTCTCGTCCCCGCTCTCGTGCGGGCGGGTATTCATGTGCAGGTTGTTACGCCACGGTGGAAGGGTGGGGCAGAGCAAGAACCGATTCTGGCTAGCAAATGGCGCGTATCAAAAAGATTCCCATCATCGGTCTGGCGTGTGAATCCGCCCGTGATGCGAATGGGAAATTTTTTTGCGGACGCGCAACAAACGAATGTGAATCTCCAAGAGCAGGCAGAAAAACTTTTTCAAACGATGGGTGGCTTTGACCTAATTCA
Organism: Chloroflexota bacterium; assembly: GCA_037440625.1. Lineage (GTDB taxonomy): Bacteria > Chloroflexota > Anaerolineae > UBA4142 > UBA4142 > DAOTXS01. Next base: position 32,079 of record JBBITT010000016.1, on the reverse strand, counting down.
CGCGCACGATTGGCTGGTTGCCTTTGCGGCGGCGAGTTTGAAAAGGTTACACAAGACACCCTTGCTCGCGACGATTCATGCCACTGAACGTGGGCGCGGGCGTGGTTCACTCAACGGTGAAATGGCACACGCGATCAATGGAACGGAATGGTGGCTGACGTATGAAGCTTGGCGAGTGATCACGTGCAGTCGGTATATGGCGGATGAGGTCAAGGAATTTTTTACGACGCCGCCTGACAAGATTGATGTGATTCCCAATGGGGTGGACACGGCCCCGTTCGATGAATTAGATCAACTCGATCTGGCAGACTTTCGCACGCGTTGGGCGCGACCGGATGAACACATTGTTTTCAACGTCGGGCGTGTAGTGCAGGAAAAAGGGGCGCACTTGATTGTCGAAGCCGCGCCGCGTGTGCTGGCAGAAATTCCCAACACTAAATTTATTATCGCCGGCACCGGCAGTATGGTCGAGCCGCTCAAGCGGCGCGTGTTGGAACTAGGCCTTGCCGATCAAGTACTCATCGTCGGCTTTGTCTCCGATCCGGATCGCAATCGTTTGTTGAAGGTAGCGGATGCGGCAATCTTTCCATCGCTGTACGAACCCTTTGGTATCGTCGCGCTTGAGGCGATGGCGGCAAAATGTCCGGTGATTGTGAGTTCGGTGGGCGGACTCAAAGAAGTGGTGCAACACGATGTAACTGGCGTAACGATTTATCCGGACAATATCGAATCAACAGCGTGGGGGATTTTGTACACGCTCAAAGATTTGAAGGCAGCAAAGAGGCGTGCGGCAAAAGCATATCGAAGGGTAAAACGAGAATACCACTGGGATCGGATTGCGGAGCAAACCATCGCGATTTATGATCGAATCGTGCGTGAACGTGCCAAGACTAATTGGTAACTCACGCGATTTTACCAGAGCACACGGAGAACACAGAGAAAAACTATAGAAACCTCCGTGAATTCTGTGATCTCTGTGGTGAATAAATAGTTGACCGCGTAACATCAGTTGGTAAATCAAACGAGACGATAGCCCGAATAGGCGGGCTATCGTTTTTTTGTTAAAAAGAATTAACCACCGACTCGTTGAAATTAAAATTTCTTTACCGAACAGCCGTTGAAGTGCGCCCCTCTTCGAGTTAAACTAGAGACGATGATCTTGGTATCTAAGAGGAGGGGGTATGCTCGCAGGGGACAAGTGGTTGGTCTGTGTCGAATGCGGTAGAGAGTTCTTGTGGGATGCTGGTGAACAAGCGTGGTATCAAAGCAAAGGATTGGTGAATCCGCCCAGGCGTTGTAAATCATGTCGCGAAAAACGACGCGAAGAGCAACTCAAGCAACCTCGCAAGTATCTGACGGTCAGTTGCGTTAGTTGCGGTGCGCCCGCTTATGTACCGTTTGTGCCGCGTGGGATCAAACCCATCTATTGTCGCAGTTGTTATTCGAATCATCGTTGAGTTCAAGGTTACGTAAGCCGCGAGGAGTTATCCACCTCGCGGCTTTTTAGTTGGGGATAAGGCGAATTGAGATGTGGGTTATCTGTGGGTTTGTGTGGGATAACACAAGAACGCGTGTTCTGCTTTATCTTGCTACATCTTGCTCGGTGGTCACCAGCCTTTTGGCGGCGGAATATGAGTGTGATATACTGACGCTTGAATTTATCTTTGAGGTGATGGAGATGAATCAAGAACGTGTTCTCGTTGTGCTAGCCCATCCCGACGACCCCGAATTTTTTTGCGGCGGGACACTCGCTAAATGGGCGCGCGCGGGTAAAGAGATTTATTATCTGTTGTTGACCTGCGGCGACAAGGGGAGCGACAATCCCGAAATGACGCCCGAAGCGTTATGCGGTGATCGCCAGATGGAACAACGCGCGGCGGCGGCAGTGATTGGTGGAAAGGATGTGATGTTCCTCGATTATCGCGATGGAGAATTGGCTAACACGTTGGAGGTGCGACGCGAGATCGTGCGAGTGATCCGGCGTCTCAAGCCGCATATTGTTATAACCTCCGACCCGACGACGTACATTCGTGCAAACGCGTACATCAATCACACCGATCATCGCACCGCCGGCGCAGCAACCTTGGATGCGGTATTCCCGGCGGCAGGCAATCGAATGTACTTTCCCGAGTTGTTGCGTGAAGGGCTTGAGCCGCATTCGGTTAAAGAGGTGTGGTTGACGCTGACTCTCGAACCGAATCTCTGGGTGAACGTAACCGAGATGCTAGAAGTCAAACTTGCCGCCTTGCGTCAGCATCGCAGTCAGATCAAAGACCCCGATAGTTTGGACAAACGCATCCGCGAGCGCCTGCGCCGCTCTGAATTTGACGACGAGTTGTACGCCGAAGGATTTCGCGTCATTCGTTTCTAATGCCCATAGAAATGATACTTTAGTATCTCGGAATGACCCGTTTATCCCTTAATCTTTATAAGCAACTGTGATAAGATACGATCGAACCCGAAGAACGTTTCGGCGCTGATGTCGGCGCAAGGAACAAGCAAGGGGTGATGAAATGCCTCTGGCGTTTATTCAATGCGCCTGAGGCGTTTTGTTTTTGGAAAGGAGGGCGCCCCGCAAGAATCAATCACCATCTACATCAACCGTCGGTTTTCCTGGCTCTCAAGAGGGGAGAGGAGAAGCATCTATGAATGATCTTCCGAATGGTTTAGAGTATGAACTTGCACGGCAAGGTGTTACTCGTCGCGATTTTCTAAAGTTCTGTTCCGCGATGGCAGCCACGCTCGTTCTTCCCACGCGCTACATCGAACAAATCGCCAACGCCCTCGCCACCGTAAAACGTCCTCCGCTCGTCTGGCTCGAATTTCAAGATTGCGCCGGTTGCAGTGAAGCATTCTTGCGCGCCAGCCGCCCCTCGGTTGGTGACCTGGTCCTCGACACGCTCTCGGTCAATTACCACGAAACGATTATGGCACCTGCTGGCAAAGCCGCCACCAAATCCTTGGAAGATACCGTGAAAGAAGGGGGCTATCTTGTCGTCGTCGAAGGTTCGATCCCGACGAAAGAGAACGGTATCTATTGTACGATTGGTGGTCGCACCGCGCTCGACATCGCGACTGAGGTGTGCAAAAAAGCCGCCGCGACGATTACCGTTGGCGCGTGTGCGTTCTACGGCGGGTGGCCCTCGGCTGTGCCCAATCCGACTGGCGCGGTCGGTGTCAAAGATGCTGTCCCCGGTATCACACTCATCAACTTGCCCGGCTGTCCCCCCAATCCGGTAAACATCACCGCAACCGTCGTCCACTATCTCACGTTCGGTTCGCTCCCCGCCACGGATCAATTTGGTCGGCCGCTCTTTGCCTACGGTCAACGCATTCACGACAATTGCGAACGCCGGGCGCACTATGACGCCGGCGAATTTGTTGAAGAGTGGGGCGATGAACATCATCGCGCCGGGTGGTGTCTCTACAAGATGGGGTGCAAAGGACCTGCCACATTCCACAACTGTCCAACCGTACGCTACAACGAAGGCACATCGTGGCCCATTGGGGCCGGACACGGTTGTGTTGGGTGTAGTGAGATCGGCTTTTGGGACACCATGTCACCGTTCTATCGCCGCTTGCCGAACGTGCCATATCTGGGTGTAGAAGCCGATGCGGACAAAGTCGGTGCCGTGATTGCCGGGGGTGTTGCCGGGGCGTTTGCGTTGCACGGCATCGCCAGTGCAATTCGTGCGCGCAAGCAACCCATCGCACGTCACGAAACAGACGGCGTAACGGCCGAAGGGAAGGAAGGTTCCTAGTTGAAGCGTTAATTCGTTGCATCGTCAAGTCGTTAATTTGTTGCAACGATCAAACGATGTAACGATCCAACGAAGGGAGCAAACTATGCCAAAACTAGCCATAGATCCAATTACTCGCATCGAAGGACATTTGCGTCTTGAGGTGCAAGTAGATGGTGGCAAAGTAACCGATGCGTGGAGTTCCAGCACAATGTTTCGTGGAATGGAACTCGTACTCAAGGGACGCGATCCGCGCGATGCGTGGCTCTTTGCGCAACGTATCTGAGGCGTCTGAACGACGGTTCACGCCGCCTGCTCCGTGCGAGCAGTAGAAGATGCCCTGGGCATCACCGTTCCCTTGAATGCTCAACTCATTCGCAACCTCATCGAAGGAATTCAGTTCGTTCAAGATCACGTCATCCACTTTTATCACCTCCACGCGCTCGATTGGGTGGACATTACGGGCGCGCTCAAAGCCGACCCCGCTGGCACCGCCAAACTCGCACAATCCATTTCGGATTGGGGCAACTCATCCGAAGCGTACTTTAAGGGTGTGCAAAATCGCCTCAAGACATTTGTGGAATCGGGCCAACTGGGTTTGTTTGCGAACGCGTACTGGGGACATCCCGCCTACAAACTCCCGCCCGAAGCCAACTTGATGGCGGTGGCGCATTACCTCGAAGCACTCGACTGGCAACGCGATGTGATTCGCGTGCAGGCAATCCTGGGTGCCAAGAATCCGCATCCCCAAACGTACCTCGTCGGCGGTATGGCGATTCCCATTGATCCCAACAGCCAGAATGCCATCAATGCCGACAAGATCGCGCTGATGAAACAACTACTTGCTAAGGCGCGCGTCTTTGTCGAAAAAGTGTACATCCCCGATCTGCTTGCCGTCGCACCGTTCTATAAAGAGTGGGCGGGTGTTGGGGGTGGCGTCGGAAACTTTTTATCGTACGGCGAATTTCCACAAACGCCGAACAACACCGAGCGTTTGTTCTTACCGCGCGGCGTGATTCTGAATAAAGACCTGAGCAAAGTGTTGCCGATGGATCACCAAAAAATATCCGAGTACGTTACACACTCGTGGTACGATTACGGTGGTGGCGATGGCAACGCGTTGCATCCCTGGGACGGCGAGACGAATCCGCGCTACACGGGACCCCAACCGCCGTACGATTCGATGGTCGGCGACAATCCCAAGTACTCGTGGCTCAAAGCGCCGCGTTATGATGGCAATGCGATGGAAGTTGGTCCCTTGGCGCGGATGTTGGTTGCGTATGCTTCAGGGGTCAAACCCGTTGTGGATACCGTCAATCTCGTCTTGAAGACGCTGGGGGTGGGCCCCGAAGCGCTCTTCTCGACCTTGGGACGCACCGCCGCGCGTGGGATCGAAACACTGGTCCTGGCGCAACAACTGGAGGGCTGGTTGGATGCGCTCGCGGCGAACATCAAGCGCGGCGACCTCAAAGTGCACAATGGCGAAAAATGGGATCCCAGCAAGTGGCCCTCCGAAGCCAAAGGGTTTGGATTTTTTGAAGCACCCCGTGGCGCGCTGGGCCATTGGGTCCGCATCAAAGATGGTGCCATCGCGAATTATCAAGCCGTGGTGCCTTCCACGTGGAATGGCTCTCCGCGTGATGCGAGCAACAAACGCGGCGCATGGGAAGAAGCGTTGGTCGGCACGCCGGTCGCGGATCCCGAACGCCCCATCGAAATCTTGCGCACCGTCCACTCGTTCGATCCGTGTATGGCGTGCGCGGTGCATGTGGTGGATACAAGTGGGCGCCAAGTAACCAAAATCAAAGTTGGATAGTTTTTTAGTTGGATCGTTGCTTCGTTGAATCAACGATCCAACAATTCAACTATCGCACGATGCAACTTCGGCGGAGGTAGCACAATGTTGAGACGACTTTACGTTTGGGAAATCCCGGTTCGCCTCACGCATTGGGTCAATGTGGTGTCTATCATCGTACTCTCGTTCACCGGCTACTATATCGGCAACCCATGGATTCAGGTCAGTCAACGCGAGTGGTATGGTCCCTACTTTATGGGGAACATACGATTTATCCATTTTGTTTTTGCGTTCATTTTTGTGGCTAGTCTCGCGCTCCGCACCTACTGGGCGTTCGTCGGCAACGCGTGGGCAAGTTGGCGCAATCTGTTTCCGTTCCTCACGGCGGATGGACGCAAAGCGTTGCTTGACGCCCTCAAGTACTATACGTTCCTCAAGCGTGAGCCCCCCGAAGTGATTGGACATAATGCGTTGGCAGGGTTGACGTATGCGGTGATCGTTTTCCTGTACTTTGCCCAAGTGTTCACTGGTTTTGCCTTGCTGGGGCTAGCGAATACCGAGGGCTTTTGGTATGGTCTTACGGGCTGGGTGTTTAGTTTTATCAGCGCACAAACAATGCGTCTGGTTCATCACTTGATCATGTGGTTACTCATCGCGTTTGCGCTGCACCATGTTTATAGCGCATTCCTTGTGGACTCGGAGGAGGGGAATGGACTGATGTCATCTATTTTCAGCGGGTTCAAGTTCATTCACATTCAAGTCCTCAAGAAACTGAACCACAACAAGAATTGAGGCAGGAGGATAGAGACGGAGGACAAACGATAGGTGGATCCTCCGTCTTGTATCTAAAATGCAAATTCTCATCCTGGGTCTAGGCAATATTCTGCTACACGATGAAGGAATTGGTGTGCGCGTGATTGAGCGCTTGCGCACCGGCTATACTTTTCCGGACAATGTGATGGTGTTGGACGGCGGCACGTTGGGACTCGATCTCTTGGCATACCTTGAAGAAGCAACGCGCGTGATCGTTGTGGACGCGGTCAATGCCGGCAAAGAACCCGGGACGCTGGTGCGGCTAGTGAATGACGAAATCCCGGCATTCCTGGGTCCCAAAGTCTCGCCGCATCAAGTTGGCTTGCAAGATTTGCTCGCGCTTGCCAGACTGCGCGGACATTTTCCGGAGGAGGTGATCCTGTGGGGGGTGCAAACCGCGTCCCTTGAGCCCGGGCTTGACCTTTCACCGAAGGTTGCTGCCCAAATCGAGCCGCTGGCTCTTTGCGTGATTGAAGAATTGGCGCGGTGGAATTGTATGCCCCAGCCAATGGGGTAGACTATTTTTAATCATGCGATTTGTGTCATTCACTGCTTGATTGCCGGAAAGATGTTTTTTGCTCTTCAATGAGGAGGGGCAAGATGAACGAGTCTGATGTGATGGCAACAATTTTACAAACCGGCTTGACGGAGGCGCGGCGAATGGGCGCAACCCGCTTGACCGCGCTCAACATCGTCATGGATGACGATGGCATTGTCTCAGCGGACCAAGTTCGCACCCAGTTCGAAACGTTGGCACGTGGCACACTGGCCGAAGACGCGCGAATCAAAATAGATTTTTGCGCCAGTGAACGTCATTGCTGGACGTGCAAAACAATCTTTATGGGCCGCGGGTTCGATGCCGCGTGTCCCCTCTGTGGTTCGCCCGGTTTACGCATCACGCGCGCGCCAACCATTTATCTCGATAGTATCGAAGTGGAATATAAATTAAATCGCGTGCCCCATTTGCCACAGATTTACGCCGGTTCTTCTAGACCCCACCGTTTGCATCGTAGACGAGTGAGTGAACGATGACGATCGTTGCACAAATTTTGCGGATCAAAGGACATTCCGTTTGGTCTATCGCGCCAGATGCGACCGTGTACCAAGCCCTTGAATTGATGGCGGAAAAAGATATTGGCGCACTCCTTGTGATGGAGCAAGGAAAACTCGTGGGCATCCTTTCCGAACGCGATTACGCACGCAAGGTGATTTTGAAAGGCAAATTCTCCAAAGACACGCTCGTGCGCGAGATTATGACCGAAACCGTATTCGGTGTCCGTCCCGAACAGACCATTGAAGAGTGCATGGCGTTGATGACCAACCAACGGGTCCGCCATCTCCCGGTCATTGCCAATGATCAAGTCATAGGTATCATTTCGATTGGCGATGTCGTCAAGGCATTGATCTCCGATCAAGCGTTCCTGATTCAAGAGTTGGAAAAGTATATTGTGGGCAAACGAAACTGATGCGGCGTTTGGTTTTCTGGCTCATCCCCTTGTTCGCGATTCTGGGTGCGTGTTGGACGTTTAATGCCAACCCCTTGCCGCCTGATTACGCCAGTCGTGTTCCACCGCCAGCGTTCGATTCGCCAGAAAGCATCGCCGCCGGGCGCGAGATTTTTCTGGCGAATTGTGCGGCCTGCCACGGTTTTGCTGGGAATGGTCAAGGCACGATCAAGCCAACCTTCGGTCCGGCACCCGCCGATTTTACGGACCGTGCGCGCCAGCAAACGCGGTCGCCGCAGTATCTCTTTTGGCGCGTGAGCGAAGGTGGGCAAATCGAACCCTTTCGTTCGCAAGGTTCAATTATGCCCGCGTGGAAATTCCGCTTGAGTGAAACACAACGTTGGCAACTCGTCGCGTACCTTTGGACGCTTGCACACTAAGGCGACCAACGTTATAATGGGGCAAATCCTCTCGACGGAACGATTATGCATGAACTAGGGATTGCCCAACAAATGTTGAGTGTTGCGTTCGATTACGCAACCAAACACAAGGCACAACGCATCACAGCTTTTCACATCGAAATCAGCGCGGCGATGGACGAAAGCGAAGATGCGTTGCGTTTTCATATCGAGAATCTGGCACACGGCACACTTGCCCAAGGCGCAACCATTGAAATTACGCGCGTCCCGGCTCACCTCGTTTGTCTCGATTGCGGGAACGGATTTGAATTGACCGACCAGGATGTACTTTGTCCACGCTGTGCGAGTGTGCGCGTGCGCGCGCACTCGCATGACGATTTCAAATTGACCAGCATCGAGATCGAGTGATGATCAAACGATTGCGCGCGGAAATTCGCGGCGCGGTGCAGGGGGTCGGTTTTCGTCCGTTTGTTTATCGGCTGGCAACCGAACTTGCGCTCAAGGGTTGGGTCATCAACGATACCCGCGGCGTCTTGATCGAAGTCGAAGGAGACGAGGCAGCCCTGATGCGATTCATCGAACGGTTGCCCGCTGAAAAACCACCGCGTTCAATTATTCATTCCCTCGACGTTGAATGGCTGGCGCCAATCGGCTTGACGCGCTTTGAGATTCGCCACAGCGATGATGCTGGGACGAAAACGGTGCTTGTTCTGCCAGACATCGCCACCTGCCCCGACTGCCTCGCCGAAGTGTTCGAGCCGACGAATCGGCGTTACCATTATCCCTTCACCAATTGCACTAATTGCGGTCCGCGTTTTACGATCATCGAAGCGTTACCGTACGATCGCCCCAACACGACCATGCGCCGGTTCGCCATGTGCGCGGACTGTCAAGGTGAGTACGAAAACCCGCTCGATCGGCGCTTTCATGCCCAACCCAATGCCTGCCCCGTTTGCGGTCCTCAACTTGCCTTGTGGTCATCCTCTGGCACACCGCTTGCCGAACGCGATGAGGCGTTACACAAGACAGCCGAAGCGTTGCGCGAAGGAAAAATCGTTGCCGTCAAAGGTTTGGGTGGTTTTTTGTTGATGGCAGATGCGCGGAACGCAGAGACGCTCGCGCGATTGCGTGAACGCAAACCTCGTCGCGATAAACCGTTTGCCTTGATGGCGCGTGATCTGGCGCAAGTGCGTACGCTCGTTGATCTAGACGCCCAAGCCGAAGCATTGCTGACCTCGCCCGAATCGCCGATTGTGTTGCTACGGCGCAAACCCCAAGCCCCGGTTGCGGAAAATGTTGCGCCGGAAAATCCATATTTAGGTGTGATGTTGCCGTACACCCCGTTGCATCATTGGCTCTTGCGCGAACTCGATTTTCCGGTCGTGGCAACCAGCGGCAACTTGAGCGACGAGCCGATTTGTATTGACGAAAATGAAGCCGTCCAACGACTGGGGCATCTCGCCGATTTGTTTCTTGTACACAATCGTCCGATTACGCGACACGTGGACGATAGCGTGATGACGGTGATGCTTGGCGCGCCGCGCTTTTTGCGTCGTGCGCGCGGGTACGCGCCTCTGCCAGTGTGGCGCAAGCATGAAATGCCAACGATCCTGGGGGTGGGTGCGCATCTCAAGAACACGATTGCGTTGAGTGTGCGCAATCAAATTTTCATCAGTCAACACATTGGCGATTTGGAAACGCCGGAAGCCATGAACGCCTTTGAGCGCGTGATCGCCGATTTTCTGAAATTGTACGAAGCAACACCGGTCGCTATCGCGCACGATTGGCATCCGGATTATCTTTCGACCAAGTGGGCAAGGGAGCAAGTTTCAGATTTCAAGTTGCAAGTTGCCAACTCGAAACCTGAAACCTGTAACCTGAAACCTGTAACCCTGAACCTGAAACTTGAAGCCGTGCAACATCATCACGCTCATCTGGCTGCTTGTCTGGCGGAGAATGAGGCGGAACGCGCGCTCGGCGTAACCTGGGACGGCACCGGTTATGGTCGCGATGGCACCATTTGGGGCGGCGAATTTTTGCTCGGCGATGCGAAGGATTTTCAGCGCGTCGCGTATCTCCAGCCGTTTCGTTTGCCTGGCGGCGATGCCGCGATCAAAGAGCCGCGCCGCTCCGCGTTTGCTTTGTTGTACGATATGTTCGGCGAAGCGCTGATCGAACGCGATGATCTAGCACCGATTCGTGCGTTCACACCGGCAGAACGCAAAACACTCGTGCAAATGTTGCGCAAAGAAATCAACGCGCCCATCACGACCAGCGCGGGACGATTATTCGATGGGGTCGCCGCGCTCATTGGCTTGCATCCTCGCGTTTCGTTTGAAGGTCAAGCAGCGATGGCACTCGAATTTCTGAGCGATTGGAAGGTGAGCGAGTCATATCCTTTTCGGCTCAAGGATGAAAGCAGGATCACCGCAGCGAACTCTTCGTCATCCCTTGTGCTTGATTGGTATCCGCTCATCGAATCCGTACTGGCAGACTTGTCACGCGGCATCGAACGGAGTATCATAGCGGCAAAATTTCATAATGCGTTGGTTGAGGCAATCGTCGAGGTGGCAAGACGAATTGGCGAAGAAAATATCGCCTTGAGCGGCGGTTGTTTTCAGAATCGTTGGTTGACCGAACGTGCCGCCACGCAACTGGGGCAAGCCGGTTTCCGCGTGTTGTTGCACAAACAGGTTCCGCCGAATGATGGGTGTATCAGTCTGGGCCAAGTCGTCGTTGCGGCAGCGCGAATGGATGTTTGATAAAAAAGGAGATGGAAAAATGTGTCTGGGTGTTCCCGGCAAAGTGATCGAAATTCAAAATAACTCGGTCGGGATGACGATGGGCAAGGTGGATTTTGGCGGCATCGTCAAGGAAATCTGTCTTGCCTACGTGCCCGAGGTCAAGGTGGGCGACTATGTCATTGCGCACGCTGGCTTTGCCATTAGCACCTTGGACGAAAAAGAAGCGCGCGAAGTGTTCGAGACCTTGAAGCAGATTGATGATTTGTCATCGCTGGAGATTCAACAACCGGACTAGACATCCGTCAGGGGTCTTGCTATGAAATACATTGACGAGTACCGCAACGAAGCGGATGCCCAAAAATTTGTGCAAGCGATCCAACGTTTGGTGACGCGCCCGTGGACGATCATGGAAATCTGTGGCGGGCAAACCCATACGCTCATCAAATTTGGCATTGATCGAATGTTGCCGGAGCAGATTGCGCTCGTTCACGGACCTGGCTGTCCTGTTTGTGTTACCCCACTTGAATTGATTGACAAAGCAATTGCCATCGCGCGTCAACCGAACGTCCTCTTTACCTCGTTTGGCGATATGCTGCGTGTGCCGGGATCGCACGACGATTTACTCTCCATCAAAGCGCGTGGTGGCGATGTGCGGATGGTGTACTCGCCGCTCGACGCCGTGAAACTGGCGCAGAAAAATCCGGCCAAGCAAGTGGTGTTCTTTGCGGTTGGCTTTGAGACCACCGCGCCTGGGAATGCGATGGCGGTCTGGCAAGCCCAACAACTCGGCTTGCAAAATTTTTCCATTCTCACTTCGCACGTTCTGGTTCCACCGGCGATGGAAGCTATTCTGAGTGCGCCGAACAATCGGGTGCAAGGATTTCTCGCGGCGGGGCACGTTTGCACGGTGATGGGCTATTGGGAGTACGAACCCATCGCGGCGAAATATCGCGTGCCGATTGTGGTCACCGGCTTCGAGCCCTTGGATCTCTTGCAAGGGATTTATATGACGCTCAAGCAACTCGAAGAAGGACGCGCGCAAGTCGAGAATCAGTACACGCGCTCGGTCAAACGCGAAGGCAATATTCCGGCGCAGAATCTAATCAAACAAGTATTTGAGGTGACGGATCGCACGTGGCGTGGCATTGGCGAGATTCCCCAGAGCGGTTATCGCTTGCGCGCCGAGTTTGCCGCGTTCGATGCCGAACAACGCTTTGATGTGGCGGCGATCATCGCGCACGAATCGCCCTTGTGCATCGCCGGCGAAATTTTGCAAGGACTCAAAAAGCCACATCATTGTTCAGCGTTTGGAACGCAATGCACGCCGGAACATCCGCTCGGCGCGCCGATGGTTTCGCCGGAGGGTGCGTGCGCGGCGTACTTTCAGTACTCAAGGTAGGATGTCATTGCGAGCGAAGCGAAGCAATCTTTCAAGCCAATTTGAGAGATTGCTTCGGCACAAAAATCGTGCCTCGCAATGACAAAGGAGTTTGATGACCACAATCGAATTTACCGGTGCACAATGCCCGATTCCCATCAGCGAATATCCACACATTACCCTCGCGCACGGTGGCGGCGGACGCTTGATGCAAATGCTCATCGAAAAAATATTTGTGCCATCGTTTGCCAACCCGGCGCTGGAATCCTTGCACGATGGCGCGGTCATCGAAACGAATGGCGCGCGACTTGCCTTCACCACCGACTCGTATGTGATTCATCCGATTTTTTTCCCGGGCGGCGATATTGGATCGCTCGCCGTGCATGGGACTGTGAACGATTTGGCGATGTGCGGCGCGCAACCGCTGGCGCTTTCCTCGGCGATGATTTTGGAAGAAGGCTTGCCGATGCAAGACCTGTGGCGCATTGTGCAATCTATGCAGCGTGCGGCGCAAGGGGTGGGTGTGCCGATTGTGACCGGCGATACCAAAGTGGTGGATCGCGGCAAAGGGGATGGCGTGTTCATCAACACCGCTGGCATTGGCATGATTCCGGCACATATTCGCGTGGCACCCCAACGCGCGCGACCCGGCGACCTTGTTTTGATTAGCGGCGCGATTGCCGTGCACGGTATTGCAATCATGTCCGTGCGGGAAGGTTTGGAATTTGAAACGCAATTGCAATCCGATTCTGCGCCGTTGCATGACATTGTGGCGCGCGTGCTTGAGGTTGCAGGTGACCGTATTCACGTTTTGCGCGATCCTACGCGCGGTGGCGTGGCAAGCACGCTGAACGAAATCGCGGCATCCGCCAAGGTCGGCATTCGCTTGAATGAGGCGCAGATTCCGGTTGACGATGCGGTACGCGGTGCCTGCGAAATCCTAGGTCTCGATCCGCTCTACGTGGCAAACGAAGGCAAGTTTCTGGCGATTGTCGCGCGCGAGATTGCCGACCAAGTTCTAGCGACGATGCGCGCGCATCCGTTAGGCAAACACGCCGCAATGATCGGTGAAGTGGTTGCCGATCATCCCGGCAAAGTTTATTTGAAAAGCCGGATTGGCGGAAGGCGCGTGGTGGATATGCTCAGTGGCGAGCAATTACCGAGGATATGCTAAAAGTAAACTCTGCGACGGTTACGACCTTCGCAGAGTTTTCAATTGCAACGTTGTCATCAGTAACCAGAGCCAGGTCAACCCAACAAAAATCCGTTGGACAATTCCCCCCATTGCCCATTGAAACAGATTGATCATTATGAGAACGCTGAGCGTCAGCCAGCTTGCCAGTGCAATCACAAACCTTGGTCTGTCTGGCAAGCCGAGCGCATCGAATCGCCGGGACAACAAGAGCGCGGCGGCGACGAGGCACGGTGAAAAAAGATAACTCGCGATAGTGTGAATGAGACCGATAGGCGTTTCTGGCAACCCACTGTCCGTAACATCGCTGGGAAAAATTGCGGCGATGAGCATGCTTGCCCCGGCGACTCTGAAAACTGCGATTCCTCCGCTTGACAAGCCCGTGACATTTTCTAGTCCAAAACTGAGCATGATAACACTTGCAGCAAATGCGAGCATGAGGGTTGTCATCAAAAAACCACTCGCACCGATCGCGTAATAACTCATGGGTTGCGAAATCACGTCGTAATCGCGGTTGGTCCAATGAATGATGCCTAGCGCAACGCCAGCGTAAGCGGCGCTGACAAGTGTCGCATTTGCTGCAAGTGAAGCGTTCAACGCAAATACCTCAACAATCTTATATGAATGGTTTCATCGTCCGCATCGTTTGCTCTGCGGCGATGAGGATGCTCGGTTTGGGTAAGATCTCTGCACTGACCCAGCCCTCATAATGCATCTCGCGCAAGGTGGCAATGAGGCGTGCAAAATCGGTGTGCCCCGCGCCGGGATACCATCGGTTGGAATCGGCGATGTGAACGTGGAACAAACGCTTGCCACACAAGCGCAAGCTGGTTTCGATGCGGGGTTCTTCGATGTTGGCGTGAAATGTGTCGAACAAGACACCGATGTGATCTGCGCCGAGTTCATCAATTAGCCCCAACGCTTCGGGGGCGGTGTTGATTAAATCAGTTTCGTAGCGATTGATGGGTTCGATGGCGAGGCGCACACCTTTTTCTTTTGCGGCGTGCGCAACGGTGCGCATTGCATCAATGAGCCATCCGTGCACTTGTTCGCGCGCAACCCCGGGTTGCGTTTTGCCACGCACGAGTCCAATGATGACGAGCGCGCCCAACTCGCCCGCCAACGCGATATGCGCCTTGACACGTTCGATGGCTCGTTCGCGCGCCGATGCGTCGGGATCGGTGAATGAAAGGCGTTCTTCTACAAACACTTGGCCCGTGCCAATCGCGGGGACAACCAAGCGATATTTGGCGAGGATACGTTTGATATTGGCGACATCAAGTTTGTTCGGTTCGCGCACACCCAGTTCAACGCCTGCGTACCCTAGTTCGGCAAGGCGTGCCACATGGCTTTCAAAATTCGGATCAAAAGCAATCGCTTGGAATTGGGTGGGTTGAGTGGAGATGACGAAAGAGAGTTTCATTTCAGTAGGCAGATAGCAGTAGGCAGAAAACAGATGGCTGACTGCTTTCCGCCTACTGCGTCTCATTTCATCCTACCAACGTGTCTTGCCCGATGCGTGGCAACGCGTACACCGGTCGCCAGCCCGGACTCATTGGCTCTTTGATGAACGGTTCCATCTCTTCCCGCGTGCGCAAAGTCACTTCTTCGACCGGCGGAAGTTTGCCGGGCGGAAATGCCTTGAGAATGTCGTCATTCACCATCGTGAGGTAACGCAGAATGGCAGCGAGTGGGCGCAATGCTTTGCGTGCATCGCCACGGCGCGCTTTGCCCACCACGCCTTCGGGTGTCCCCGCGATCTCAATCGGAAAATGTCCTTCGCCTTCCGACCAACGATGCGGTCGCCCAAACGGATCCACCGATTTATCGAAATGCCCATCGGGCAGATAACTGCGCGCATCGGTGTCCACGGCTTTCGACATATCCACCATCTCCGGAAAGAGATAGAGCGAAAGCGAGGTTTCCGCTTCATCGGCGTGAACAAAGTTGGTGTCCCAGCCCCCGCCGCGTTCTTTGGTGCGGAACATTTCGCGCACCGCGCGATGCCAATCGAGAACTTGGAAGATGCCGGGGAGTTGGAATCGTTTTTGAAATTCTTGAATTGCCGATTCAAGCACCCACAATTGACCATGATTGTTGATGATGACCTGTTTGCGGAAACCATCGTTCCATAAACCGAGCATCACATCAATCATCAATTCGCGTACCACGGTTTCGCGCACGATGACGGTGCCGGGCATTCCAACATGATGATAGGGATGCGCGCCATAGTTCAACGGCGGCAAAGCCAGGTTGACATGCCCATTGCGATGTTTTTCGGTGTAGCGGCGTACGCCTTCGCAAATCATCGAGACAAAGAGCGTATCGTCCGCACTCGGCAAATGATCGCCGTGCAATTCCGTGCAGCCGACCGGGATAAAGACCACATCGTTTTTGCGACGATTCTCGACCACCTTCCAACGCGGCGTGGTTTGAATATATGCGCCGGGTTTGCCCCATTCGACGCCGGGGGCGGGGAAACCGTACTCGGCGAGAACCGCTTTTAACTGATCCTCGTTCATCTCCCAGATTTCTTTTTTCATTCGACCGACGGCATTGTCTTCGAACCACAGGTCGGGTTGATCCGTGGGAAGCAAGCCCTTGGGGGCGGGAGTAATAGTGGACATGGTATCTCCTTGTATGAGGTTTCAGGTTTCAAGTTGTTCGGTCTGGTAGATCGCGTGATCCTCGTGAAATTTTTGTCCTTTGATTCTACTGCTTTTGAGCTACTCGATGAATGTTTGCAATCGCCGTGAGAGTCGCTGGCATCGTTCACGTAAAATATCAATTTCCGAAGACGACGCGTACTCCAAGTCGAGTGCAACGTAACATTGTGAGCGCAACTCGCCGCAAGAACCACGAGCACTATAGAGAAATTGAATGAACTCGGCATTGGAGCCACGCTCAAATCCTTCGGCGATGTTGGACATTACTGAAATGGCGGCGCGTTGCATCTGGCTTGCCAAGCCAAAGGTTTCATGCTTGGGGAACTGAGCAGTCAACGCGTAAATCAACTTGACCAATTCCCGCGCTTCTTGCCATACCTCAAGGTCTTCGAACTTTTGGATTGTTGGCCTTACTTTTCCTCCTTACTCTGGCAACCTGAAACTTAAACCTGAAACTTACTATTTGAGCACTTGTTTTGCTTTCACATACGCTTCTTGTGCCACCGCGAGTGGTTTTCTCTTCCAATACTCTGGGCGAAAGATTTCAACCGATGCTACACCGTCAAAGCCAATCGCGCGCACCGCTGCGACAATCTCTGTGAGCGGAATCACGCCATCGCCCGGAAACAAGCGGTTGGCATCTTGGATTTTTTCTTTGGGCATTGCTTCGACATCGTTGATGTGGAACACGGCAAGTTTTTGTGCGCTGACTTGATGGATGGATTCAACTGTTGAATCGCCGGCAAACAAGTGGCACGTGTCAATGACCATCCCCACGTTCGGCGCGTTGAGAGCGGCGACAATCTCCCACGCTTGCGCCACGGTGCGTACCGCGCACCAAGGGAATCCTAAGAATTCAAAGGCGATGTTCGCCCCGTATGGGGCCGCGATTTCACTCATGGCTCGCAACACGTTCAGCGTCTCGTTGCGGATGTGATTCCACGTTGCGCCGGCAGGCGCGGCACCCGGCACCGCAATGATCCACGGACAAGCGAGGGCTTGGCACCACTCACTCAATTGCCGCGTGCGTGCGAGTACGCTTTGGCGTTGCGTTGCCACATTGATCTGCTCAATCGAATTGATCGCATGTGTTTTTAGATTTGCCGCGTCAATCAATTGACGTGCCTCGGCAAGGGTGTGAGTTTGCAAATATGCATCGAGTTTGGTCGCCGTGATCTCGAGGACATCAAAGCCGGCTTGGCTGGCAATCCGCACATCGGTTTCGAAGGGGCTCGTCATTGTGGTTGCGCCATTGAATCCTAATTTCATCGGTTGCTCCGGGTGAAGTGTAGATACAGCATATCACAAAAACCGAATTGATGCAAACGTGTGCAATGGGCAAAAACAAATGAATCGGTTACCGTGTCAGCGATGCCGGCGATTGTGCCGCCCGGCATCATGGCTTCGATGTTCGGATACGCCAGCAAATTGCGGTACCAATCGGAAATTGCGCCAAACCCGGCAAGACAGTACACGTTTCCATCGGCAATGGCATAATTGACCGGCGTATAGCGCAACTTGCCGGTTTTTCTGCCGATCACTTTCAAGACCATAATGTATCCGCCAAAGGGTGAGCCGATGAATGGAGCCAAGCCAAGACGAAATAACGGCACCATCAAGTATCGGTTGAGATAGCCAAAGGCGCGGCGGAGTTTTTCTTCAACCAAGGCTGCCTCCGTTCAAGAATTACGGAGACTGGCATCCCAGTCTCCGTAATAGTTGCAAAAGATTTTATCCTTTGTAGCACAATACCGGCTCACGCGCGGCTTTGACATCATCAAGCCGGGTCACCGGCGCGTGATGGGGTGCCTCTTTGAGAATCTGAGGATTCGTTTCGGCTTCTTTGGCGATTGCAATCAACGCCTCGGCAAATTCATCCAGGCTGGCTTTCGATTCCGTCTCGGTCGGTTCGATCATCAAACATTCCGGCACGGTGAGCGGAAAGTAAATCGTGGGTGGATAGAATCCGTAATCTTGGATGCGTTTGGCGATGTCGAGGGTATGCACGCCGTACTTTTCAACGAACGGTGTTCCCGTCAGCACAAACTCGTGTTTGCACACGCGGTTGCCGAATGGTGCTTGGTACACATCTTTCAAACGGGCGAGCAAATAGTTGGCGTTGAGAACTGCGTTTTCGGCAATGGCGGCAAGATGCTCTTTGCCCAACGTTCGGATGTACACGTACGCACGAACGAGCGCCAGGAAATTACCGTAGAACGATTTGACCCGTCCGATGGTTTTCTTGGGGGTGGCAAATTCATAGCGCTTGCCTTTTTTCACGACGATGGGTGCCGGCAAGAATTGTGCCAGATCGGGGCGCACCATCACCGCCCCTGCGCCGGGTCCACCGCCGCCGTGCGGCACGCTGAAGGTCTTGTGCAGGTTGCTGTGCAACACATCAATGCCTAGATCGCCGGGTCGCGCGATGCCCACAATTGCATTGAGGTTTGCGCCATCGCCGTACACCAAGCCGCCGGCATCGTGGACGATTTGGCACACCTCTTTGATGTTTTCCTCGAACAAGCCGAGTGTGTTGGGGTTTGTGATCATCAAGCCGACGGTTTTGTCGTCGGCGTGTTTGCGCAAGTCGTCCAGATCAACGTTCCCGCGCGCATCGGATTTGATTTGGACGATTTGAAAGCCGCTCATCGAGCCGGTGGCGGGGTTGGTGCCGTGGGCGGAATCCGGCACCAGAACCTTAAAACGATTCTTGTCGCCACGGGCGAGATGGTACGCACGAATGATGAGAATGCCGGTGAGTTCACCTTGTGCGCCGGCGGCGGGTTGAAGCGTAACGCCAGGCAAGCCACATATCTCGCCCAACATCGTTTGCAGTTCGTACATCAATTGCAATGCGCCTTGCGCATCGTCTGGGTTGACGTACGGATGCACCGACGTAAAGCCGGGAATCTTGACCGCTTCTTCGTTGATCTTGGGGTTGTACTTCATCGTGCACGAGCCGAGTGGATAGATGCCCAAGTCCACGCAATAATTTTTCTGCGAGAGCCGGGTAAAGTGGCGCACCACATCCACTTCGGAGACTTCGGGCAATTTGAGTTCATCGCGCATGAGGTGATTGGGCAATGGGGTGATCGGCACATCGCAGTCCGGCAATTGCGCGCCGGTGCGTCCAGGCGTACTCAGTTCGTAAATTAACGGTTCGGGTTTATTCGCAACTATGGTCATTTTATTACCTCTCAGTAAAACGTAATGCTGTCTTTGCGAGGCGCATTTTTTGCGCCAAAGCAATCTCGCAAGGTTAATTGAGAGATTCCTCGCTCCGCTCGGAATGACAGTCGTTATTTTTTCCGTTTTACGTTTTTTGCCTTTATTCCTTTTAGCGCCACGACGAGGCGATCAATCTGCGCTTTGGTATTCATCTCGGTAACCGCAACGAGCATCGCATTGCCCAGGTGCGGATAATCCTTGGATAAATCGTAGCCGCCAATGATGCCTTGCTCGCGCAGTGCGGCGTTGATTTCGCTGACCGGGCGCGGACATTCGACGACGAATTCGTTGAAGAATTCTTTTTTCAAATCCACGCGATAGCCGGGCAAGTTGTTGATTTTGCGTGCCGCGTAATGCGCCTTGTGATAGCACAATTCGGCGACTTGGCGCAAACCACTTTTGCCGAGCGTTGACAAGTACACCGATGCGGCGAGTGCGCACAAGGCTTGGTTCGTACAGATATTCGACGTGGCTTTTTCGCGGCGGATGTGTTGCTCGCGTGCTTGCAAGGTCAGCACGAATCCCCGCCGTCCTTTCGTATCGGTGGTTTTCCCCACCAAGCGGCCCGCCATCCGGCGAACGAATTGTTGCTTGGTGGCAAAGATGCCCAGATAAGGACCACCAAATGCAATCGGATTGCCCAGCGATTGGCCTTCACCCACAACCACATCAGCGCCGTAGTCGCCGGGTGCTTGGTACAGCCCAAGCGAAATGGGGTACGCGGCGACGATGAAAAGCGCGCCGGCGGCATGAACGCGATCGGCGTATGGTTTCAGATCGCGCACCTGACCTAGGAAATCTGGATTCGCCACGATGACGCACGCGGTCTTGTCATCCAGCTGGTGTTCGATCATTTGCTCAAACGTCTGGCTCGTGTCTTCGTCGCCCGCGATTTCGACGCCTTGCCCGGCAAGATACGTACGAATCGTCGCGCGATATTCCGGGTGCAGGGTGGGGCAGACCAAAACCTTGTGGCGGCCCGGCAATTGATTGATCGCCAAGATCGCACCTTCGGCCGCGGCGGTCGCACCATCGTAATGCGAAGCATTGGCAACGTCCATCCCGGTCAGCGCGCAGATCATTGATTGATATTCAAAAATCGTTTGTAACGTGCCTTGACTGATTTCGGCTTGGTAAGGGGTGTACGCGGTGTAAAACTCGGAACGAAAAACCAGATGCGGCACCGTGGCGGGAATGAAATGATGGTATGCGCCAGCACCCAGAAACGAGGCATACTCATTCACGGTGGCATTCTTTGCCGCCATCGTGTTGAGTTCACGCATCAAATCGAGTTCCGACAGCGCGGAGGGCAAATTGATTTTGGGATGGCGTGCCTCCGCCGGAATATCTACAAACAAATCATTGACCGATGATACACCGATCGTTTTCAGCATTGCCTCGCGATCGGCATCGGTGTTGGGAATGAAACGATGGGTCATTAGTCTACCTCAAATCACATCACGCTTTACGTTTTCCAATTGATGCCAGGACTGAACGCAAAGCGTAAAACGTAAATTAGTGGATGGCACCAGATTCGATCTTGGATTGATACGTTGCGGCATCGAGCAATTTGTTCATCTCGCCCGGATTGCTAGGCGCAACCTTGATCATCCAGCCCTCGCCAAACGCATCGCGATTGACTAGCGCGGGATCAGCACTGAGCGCATCGTTGATCGCCACGACCTTGCCGCTGATCGGTGCGAACAAATCACTCGCGGCTTTCACCGATTCGATGACGCCGAACGGCTTGCCGGCTTCCACGTGTTTGCCGACGGACGGCAATTCCACAAACACAACATCGCCGAGTTGGTTCTGGGCATAATCGGACACGCCAACGACGATGACAGCGCCTTCTTGTTTTGCCCACTCGTGCGATTCCGCGTACTTGCGATCATCTTTGTAGGTAATCGGTTTGTCGGACATGGGTTATCTCCTTCGAAAATGTGGGACAAATTTCAAATTTGTCCTACGAGCGTTTGGGTCTTTTTGTTTCTTGCTCGATTGGGATAGAACGGTGTCTTGATCACTTTGGCTTTGAGCGGCTTGCCACGCACCACCACATCGAATGCTGTGCCGAGGGCGGCGAATTCGGGCGGCACATAGCCCAAGCCCAAATTCTTTTTCAAGGTGGGGGAAGGCATTCCGCTGGTGACGATACCGATGGGGTTGCCGTCTTTTTGAATTTCGTATCCGTTGCGCGCGATGCCGGGATCAATCATTTCAAACCCGACCAACTTTTTAGTTACGCCTTCCAATTTGCGCTTGAGCAAGCAATCGCGCCCGATGAACATTTTGTTCAGATCGCATGCCCAAGATAGCCCGGCTTCAATCGGGGTGGTGTGCGAGTCAATCTCGTGTCCGTAGAGGACCATCTTGGCTTCAAAGCGCAATGAATCGCGCGCCCCCAACCCAATCGGTTTGACGCCGGCTTCTTTGCCCGCTTCAAGGATTGCATCCCACACATGTTTGCCGTGTTTGATCGGCACGAACAACTCGAAACCATCTTCGCCGGTGTAGCCGGTGCGCGCCAGCCAACCTTTCTCTCTGCCGATCTTGAATTCGCGCGCGGTATGGTACTTGATCTTGCTCAAATCAAAGGATTCGATTTTCTGCAAAATCTCTTCGGCGCGGGGTCCCTGAAAGGCAAGCATATAATATTGGTCGGACACGTCTTCGATTGCCACACGAAAGCCGGCGATGTGGGCGCGCATCCACGCAAAATCTTTTTCGCGGTTGGATGCGTTGACGACGACCATATATTTCACCTCTGCCTTTTTCGCGCCGGGCAATTTGTACACAAACGTATCATCCACGCACGTGCCGTCGGCATAGCACATCACCGCATACTTGGCATCGAACAAATTCATGGTGGACAGATCGGCGGTGAGCAAGTGTTGTAGGAAGGGGAGCGCATCTTTGCCGGTCACCTCGATTTGTCCCATATGATCAATATCGAACAAGCCGGCAACGTTGCGCACCGTGTTATGTTCGTCAATAATGCCGGAATATTGCACCGGCATTTCCCAGCCGCCAAACTCGACCATGCGCGCGCCGAGCGCGAGGTGAGTCTCGTAAAGGGGGGTTCGTTTGAGCGTGGTCATTCGATTGAATCCTCCGCATCAATTCTTAATTCGCCGGCTTCTTTGGTGTTCACGGTAACGGTTACGCGATGCAAGCCCGGCGGCAAAGGTTGATCGGTCACACGAAAGGTGATCACCACGTTGAGGGGAAATGCTTTGGGTTGCGCGAGCGAAATTTCGCTTGCCCGAACCGGGGGATTGTCGCCGGTGATAATCTCAATATTGGAGAGTGGCACGTCGCGCCCATCAATTTGGAGTGGGCTAAGCGAGAGGATGGTGCCGGGGGCTAGCGTGTTCCGTAGTGAAAGTTGAAAACCGTTTGGAGTGTTTTGGAAACTACCTTTGACGTACAATTTCTTGAGCAGAAAACTAGGAACCATTGTGGGCATCTTTGCCTCCGTTTGCAAAAAATAAAGGACGCACGACACTCGGTCGCACATCCTCTGTTGCTTTGCCTGAGAGATTCGTCTGCCACCACATTGTGCGACTTGCCCCATCGGCGTTGGATTGGGGAATCCAACTTTCCAGAGATGTAATCAATCGGGGTCCCTTGACCTGAGAGATTCGCGCGCCGTGAGCGATGCGCCGCGCTTGCCCCTTCGGTGTTCAGGTGAACCGTACCTGAAACTCTCCCCCGAATGGAACGCTTGCTTGCAAACAATTATAGACGATGTAAAAGGGAATGTCAATTTGAATTTGCACTTGCTTTTGTTTTGTTCCGCTGTACAATATCGCCGAAAGGATCCAAATGTCCGAGTCTATCCAAGTGGGGGATCGGGTTCGTGTGCGGTTTGATTCCAAATTCTGGCAGAGCGCGGGTTGGTTGACGGGCACGGTGGTCAAGATTGAGCCGTATTCTGCGCATCGCCACTTTTATTGGGTGGTGTTGGATCAAGACGCCACTGCTAGACAAGGTGGCGGAACGAAATGGATTGCGGTCTTGAATCCAAAGAACATTCAAAAATGGAGTGAGCCGGGAAGCGCGCCCCCCGATGAATAGGATCACCCGCATGCTCGATTCCTTTTGCGCGTTCGTCGTTCTTGTAATATAATTTGCGCAGTCTGTTGGAAAGGAACTCACCTTTGACTTTGAACGATACCAATTACCCCACCGATGAGACACCATCGTTGATGCCGCCGGAGCAATTGCCGCCTCCAGAAACCTTGACCAAGCCATCATTTTGGCGCGGGCTCGGTTCGATGTTGCGCGAACTCGTCGAGACCCTGATTCTGACGTTGGTGATTTTTTTGCTCATCCGCTTTGCGGTGCAGAATTTTCGCATCGAAGGGTATAGCATGGAGCCCAACTTTCACGATGGCCAATTCTTGTTCGTCAACAAATTGGTCTATCTGTTTGGCAAGCCCGAGCGGGGCGATGTGATCGTTTTTGTGCCGCCCACCAATGCCTCGCGCGATTACATCAAGCGCGTGATTGGTTTGCCCGGCGACAAGGTCGAAATTATCAATGGCACGGTCTATATCAACGATCACGTGTTGAATGAAGCCTACCCCTTGAACCCCGCCACGTATTCGATGCCGCCGCTCATCGTGCCCCCGGACGAATATTTTGTGCTGGGCGATAATCGCAATTTTTCCAGCGATTCGCATTCGTGGGGGACGGTGAACGCCAGCAAGATCATTGGTCGAGCGTGGCTTTCCTACTGGCCCCCCCAACTCATCGGTTTTGTGCCGACGTACTCGTACGCCGCGAACAAATAATTGTGCCATCTGATTTCTCCGCCGAAGGACGGACGACGACGGACGCGCTCAACGTCATGGGGCGTTCGTCCTTTGTCTTTGGTCGGAAAGGACACTATGGAAATTGCCAAGTACATTGATCACACCTTGCTCAAGCCGGAAGCAACGCCCACGGACATTGCCCAGTTGTGCGCCGAAGCCCGCGAATATCATTTCGCCGCTGTGTGTGTCAATCCGCCATTTGTTCGGCAATGCGCCCAAGCGTTACGCGGCACCGGCGTTGCAGTTTGCACCGTCATTGGCTTTCCGTTGGGCGCGCACACCACGGCGACCAAAGTATTTGAAACCCAGGATGCCATCGCGAACGGCGCCACCGAGATTGATATGGTCATCCATCTCGGCGCGCTCAAAGCCAAACAAGACGACGCCGTGCGCGCGGACATTCACGCGGTAGTGGCAGAGGCGCATCGTCGGAACGCCATCGTCAAAGTGATTATCGAGTGTGCGTTGCTGACCGATGAGGAAAAGGTGCGCGCGTGTGAATTGGCAAAGCAAGCCGGCGCGGATTTTGTCAAGACCTCCACCGGGTTTAGCACGGGCGGCGCCACGGTGAACGATGTGGCGTTGCTGCGGCGCACCGTAGGTGACACGCTGGGTGTCAAAGCGGCGGGCGGCATCAAGACGTTGGCGCAAGCCCAAGCGATGATCGCGGCGGGGGCGACGCGCATTGGCGCGAGTGCGGGCGTGGCGATTGTGCAGGAAGCGCGAGCCAATAAGCAGTAGGCGGGAGGCGGTTGCCGAAGCAATCGCGCAGGCAAAGGAACACGCGGAACGCGCGAAAGAACGCGCGTGGTGTAATGGCGCGCCGTACCAAGTCGCGTACGAGCGCGCGGAAAGTTTGCTCGCGCAAATAGACAACTTGGGTAACTACTCACCGCAGAGGCGCAGAGAACGCCGAGTTTCATTTTGTTTTTTTCTCCGCGCCCTCGGCGTCTCTGCGGTAATTTGAGAAGGGCTGAGCAGTTACCAACTTGTCCTGAATTCCAATGGAGGAGAATCACAATGGCAAACTACGTTGCGGCAATTGACCAAGGAACAACTGGAACGCGATTCATGATTTTCGATCACGCGGGCAAAGTGATTGCCTCGCACTATGAAGAGCATCATCAAATCTATCCGCACCCCGGTTGGGTGGAACACGACGCCGGCGAAATTTGGGATCGCACGCGCACGACGATTGGCGGCGCCATGGCAAAGGGTGGCGTGCGCGCCAACGATCTTGCCGCCATCGGCATCACGAACCAGCGCGAGACGACCGTCGTTTGGAATCCCAAAACCGGCGAGCCGTACTACAACGCGATTGTGTGGCAAGACACGCGCACCCAACCTATTTGCCAAAAACTGGTTGATGCGGGCAAAGGCGATTGGATTCGCGTTAAAACCGGCTTGCCCATCGCCACGTATTTTTCCGGACCCAAAATCCAATGGCTGCTCGAAAACATTCCCGGCTTGCGCGCCAAAGCCGCACGCGGCGAAGCGTTGTTTGGCAACATTGACACGTGGCTCCTTTGGAATTTGACCGGCGGCAAAAACGGCGGCGTGCATATCACCGATTACACGAATGCCTCGCGCACCATGTTATTGAATTTGCGCACACTGGATTGGGACGATGAACTGCTTGCACTCTTTGACATTCCGCGTGCGATGCTGCCACAACTGCGCCCCTCGTCCGATCCCAACTTGTATGGCTTTACCGACCCAATGGGACCGTGCGGCGGGCGCGTTTCGATTTGCGGCGATTTGGGCGATCAGCAAGCCGCGCTCTTTGGTCAGGTCGCGTTCGATGCCGGCGAAGCCAAGAACACGTACGGCACCGGTTGTTTCTTGTTGCTGAATACCGGCAAAGAAATTGTCCCATCGAAATCTGGTTTGCTGACGACGGTTGCCTCGAACGGCAAAACTTGTTTTGCGCTCGAAGGTTCGATCGCGATTGCCGGCGCGGCGGTGCAATGGTTGCGCGATAATTTGAAAATCATCTCGAACGCGGCAGAGACGGAAGAGATCGCCAAATCGGTGGAGGATACCGGCGGCGTTTATTTTGTGCCGGCGTTCAACGGCTTGTTCGCGCCGCATTGGGATATGTACGCGCGCGGCTCGATTGTGGGCATCACGCGTTACACCCAACGCGAACACCTTGTCCGCGCCACGCTGGAGGCCATTTGCTATCAAACACGCGAAGTGATCGAAGCGATGGAGAAAGACTCGGGCGTGCCGCTCAAATCGCTCAAGGTGGATGGCGGCGCGGTGAAAAATAATTTTCTGATGCAACTCCAAGCCGATATTTTGGGCGTGCCGGTGGTGCGCCCCATCGTCAACGAAACGACCGCGCTCGGCGCGGCGTACGCGGCGGGACTTGCGGTTGGCTTTTGGAAATCGTTGGACGAACTCCGGCAAAACTGGGGGGTGGATCGCCTCTTTGAGCCGCAATGGAGCGCGGCGCGACGCGATGAAGGATACGCGGGCTGGAAAAAAGCGGTAGAGCGCGCCAAGGGGTGGCTCAAGTAAAGTGTAAAACGTAAAACGTCACAGCACGTTTTACGTTTTACTTTAGGCGTGTTATAATCGCCCCAGAGTAATTTGAGGAGGAACGATGGACCTTGATCAGGCAACTCAGATGATCAACTGGCTGGATGAAGAGCGCCGCAAAGACAAGGCGCAAATTGCCGAGTTAGCCAACCAACTGACGCAACAATATTCCCAGATTGCCGGACTGAACAAGAGTTTGCAAGACTTGGAAGAGCGCTTGGCTCGTTTGCAAAGTCAGGCGTTGCGCTATTCGCAGATGGAACAGACGTTGGGGCAAACCCGGCTTGAAATTCAAAAGATGATCGAAGCATCCGACAAGCGGCGTTTGCTAGCGGACGAAGAACAATTCAAGATTCGTCAACAAGAACGTGAACGGATTGACCAAGTCCTGAGTTCATTGCAACTTCAAATCGAAGCCCTGCAACAATTCCAACGTTCGGTCATTGGTGATCACGATCTCGTTACCCGGCTTGACTTGACGCTCGGCACGTTACAAGCCGAAATCGAGGACAATATCAAACGCTACGATGATCTCAATCATCGGATCCAATTGTTGGAAGAATGGGTGCCGCGCTTTGGTCAATTGGCAACTGAACAACGCCAATTGAGCGAACGTTTGAACAAAGAACGCGCGGATGCGGTCGAAGCCTCGCGGCGGGCGGAGCAGGCGCGCGCACGGCATATGGCAGAGTGGGCAGAGCAGATGAAGTCCAGTCGTCGCGAGATTGAAGAGTGGATTGCCAATCTGCGGGTGATTCAAGAACAACACAAAGAAGCGCGCAAGACGTATGCGGATCTCGTTGAACTCGAAGAGCGGATGAAACAACTTGAAGCACGCTTGACGCAATGGCAACGTTTGGTCGAAGAGACACGCCGCAAAGAGCGCGATCAAATTGTGGCGGATGTGGAAAAGCGTTGGCAACAACAATTGGGCGAATGGCAATTCCTGCGGGATGAATGGAATAAACGGCTGTCCGCCGTCGCAGATCGCGTGGGCAAGTTGGAAGACTGGCGCCCCGAAACTGTCGCTCAACTCACCGATCTCTTGGAGCGTTTGGACAAGGAACGCCGCGAACGGATGATGCTCATCTCGGATGTCGTGCGAACCATGGCCGAGATCGAACGACAGCGCACCTCACAGGTTGATAAAGTCATCGCCGAGCTTGGCGCGCGCATCGAAGGGGAAAAAGCCGCGGTCAAACCCAAGCGTTCATCCGCCAAAATCGCTACCAGTGAAACATCGGGAGGATAACGCGTGCGTGTCATTGGCACGGCTGGGCATGTGGATCACGGCAAGTCCACGTTGGTCAAGGCATTGACCGGCATTGACCCCGACCGGCTCAAGGAAGAAAAAGAACGCGCGATGACGATTGACCTTGGCTTTGCCTGGCTCACTTTGCCCAGTGGTCAAACCGTCAGCATCGTGGATGTGCCGGGGCACGAAGCGTTCATCAAGAATATGCTTGCCGGCGTTGGCGGGATTGATGCGGCGATGCTCGTGATTGCCGCGGACGAAGGGGTGATGCCGCAAACCCGCGAACATTTGGCGATTCTCGATCTCCTCCAAATCAAAGGTGGCATGGTTGCGTTGACCAAAAGTGATTTGGTGGACGCCGAATGGATCGAGATGGTTGCGACCGATATTCGCCGCGAACTGGCTGGCACGGTGCTTGCCGATGCGAAAATTATCCCGGTCTCTGCCAAAACCCGCGCCGGTCTCGCTGATTTGCTAACCGAACTCGATCAGCTCCTCGAACACGTTGCGCCACGCCACGATTTAGGCAGACCACGTTTGCCCATTGATCGCGTCTTTTCGATTGCTGGGTTTGGCACGGTGGTTACCGGGACATTGAGCGATGGTAGTTTCCAAGTGGGGGATGAAATCGAAATTGTGCCGGGCGGCAAACGCGGTCGCATCCGAGGTTTGCAAACGCACAAAGCCAAAGTCGAGCGGGCGGTGCCGGGCAGTCGCGTGGCAATCAATCTTGCCGGTCTCGCGGTCGAAGATTTAGCGCGGGGCCAAGTGGTTGCCTTGCCGGGGACGCTGACGGCGACGACGTTGTTAGATGCGCGGCTGAATTATCTTGGCGCGGCACCCAAACCATTGCCACACAACGCGGAGGTAGATTTCTTCACCGGCTCAGCCCAGGTTCCGGCGCGTATTCGTCTGCTCGATCACGCCGAACTCAAGCCGGGCGAGAGTGGCTGGGTGCAGTTACATCTGGCACACCCGGTTGCGGCGGCGAAACACGATCGGTTCATCCTTCGTTTTCCATCGCCCAGCATCACGATTGGTGGGGGCATGGTCGTTGATCCCAACGCGACCACGCGACATCGGCGATTCAAACCGGACGTGATTCAGCGTTTGGAGACCCTCGCGCGCGGAACGCCAGACGAAATCGTTCTGCAATTCCTTTCTTCGCGCGGAACAAACTCCGCGGATGCGAAAGAGATTACCAGCGGCACCGGCTTGAGCATCGAAAGTGTGAATCAAGTGCTCGCGCAATCGAATCAAATCATTGCGCTGGGGAACGCATACATTTCCGTGCCTCATTGGAAGGCGTTGACTGACAAGATCGCGCGCATGCTCGACGATTTTCATCATCAATACCCGCTCCGTCCCGGCTTGCCGCGTGAAGAATTGAAAAGCCGGCTGGGTCTTGCGCCGCGCGTGTTCGAGCGCGTACTCGAGCGAGCGGCATCGGAAAATATTCTGGTGGCTCATCAAGACACGGTGCGACGACCGGCTTTTGAAATTCGCTTTGCGCCGGATTTGGAAAAGAAAATCCACGCGCTCCTGGCGCAGTTCGAACAAAATCCGTACACGCCTCCTTCGGCGCAAGAGGCGGAAGCGGCGATTGGGGCCGAAGCGGTGAATGCGTTGGTTACCCAAGACAAATTGGTGCGGCTCAATGAATCGGTTTTGCTTTCGCCCAAGGCATTCAACACAATGCGCGATTGGGTGGTGGCAACGATTCAAGCCCAAGGGCAGGTTACGGCGGCGCAGGTGCGCGATCAGTTCAACACCAGTCGCAAGTACGCGGTGGGTTTGTTGGAATATCTGGACGAGATTCGTGTGACCAAGCGTGTGGGTGATGCGCGGGTTTTGCGATGACGGATGACGGACAACGAATGATCGAGGATGCGAATCCCAGAATCGAGACGCGGCGAACTCGCCGCCGAGCCAAAACAACTCAGAACGAATCAGCATCCACGTTGATTCGCCGCGTGTGGCTTGATCGTTTGGCACGTTTGTTTCTGGGTTTGAGCATCGTTGCGTTTGCCATCGCGTTTGTAACCGGCATCATGGGACTGTGGCGTCCCGCGCAGGTCGTCGCGTTGGCGCCCGCGCCGGTGCAAACCTTCGCCCCATCGTTCCTGCCGTTCCCCACGGCTACTCCCTCCCCAACCTCTACTCCCTTACCTCCACTTATCGCCTTGCTGGCGGGACATTCCGGCGGTGCCGACACCGGCGCGGTGTGCCCGGACGGTTTGCGTGAAGTGGATATTACTACCGATGTCGCGGCGCGCGCGAAAACAATTTTGGAAGCGCGCGGTTATCGGGTGGACATTCTCGCCGAGTTTGATAAACGGCTGGATGCCAGCAAGCGCGATTATGCGCCCGCGGCGTTTCTAGCGATTCACGTGGATTCGTGCGTGGATTATGCGAGCGGCTACAAAGTGGCGCGTGCCGGCAACAGCGCGATCCCTGCCGAGGATGATCGTTTGGTCCGGTGCGTGAGCGCAACGTACGGTGCGGCAACCAAATTAGAGTGGCACGAAGGAAGCATCACGCGCGATATGACGCACTATCACGGTTTGAATGAAATTGACCCGCGTTCGCCGGGCGCGATCATTGAACTGGGATTCCTGGGATCGGACCAGGCGATTCTCAAAACGCGGCGCGATGTGATGGCGTTGGCGCTTGCGGATGGCTTGGTTGCGTTCTTGCGCGGCGAAAGATGCCGGTAGCCGGCAATGGCGGTTCACTCGTTCGTTCTTCGTTATTCAAGTTTAGACTAACGCCGAACGACTCGGATTGGGTCATCCTGTGGACTTGCCGCGAGGTTTGGGCGCGCAGGTCGGGGTACCAATCTGTGCGATAATGCTTCCGAAACTCTGGCGCACCCGCCCCGGCGTCAAGAGCGTTTGCGTTTTTTGCCAAGGGAGGGGTTTATCGGCAACGACTTGACGTGCCAGCCATAATTCCCAGGTCAACAACGGCATCAAATCACTCCAGCGTTCGCTCTGTTCGGGTGTCTTCAGGTGCGGCACGGTCCACTGCAAACTTTGTTTTCCAAAGCGATACCAATGAGATCAATCCCATAGCGCCGCAAATAACTGCGCCACCATGTCGAGAGTGGCGGCGGTGCTTGCCCCAACCAGCCGAGCCACAGGTCTTTAGGATCTCGCCGTGTGCCTTTGGCATCCAGCCGTTTGATCTGCACCACAGGAAACGGATGCGCGGGGGCTTTCAAGAAATGCTTGGCGCACCAGAGCGAAATCTGTATCCGTCCCAATTGCTCGTCGGTCAGGGTCAGGGTCTCGTCGGGGTCGCCCCAGGTCGTCGCAGCGTTGAGTTTGAATCTCGCGCCATGCACGCGTGAGCGCCCACGCTTGAATCAACAGCCCCGGCACCGGCGCAGTGCCGCACAACGCCCAACGCACCGACGACAAATCGAAATCTTTGAGTGTCGGCACTTGAAGCATCAAGTTCAGCATTGCCGGCACAGCAAGGAACGAATTGACCTTGTGATCTTGGAGCGTCTTGAGGAACCCCGCCGGATCGAACGCTTTCATCAGCACGGTCGTCGCGCCGATGTGGGTGTTGATCACGACGTAGATCAGCGCGCCGATGTGAAAGAGCGGTAGTGCGACGAGAACGCGATCACCCCAGCGCCAATCCGTGCTCATTGCCGGGACAAGGCGAAGTATTGCTTGCGGTGAAAGCGGCGGGACTGTGCGGGACTGATTTGCACATCGCGCTCGAAGGCACGATTCCGACCGCGTATCAACCGATCACGCTCGGTCACGAAGCCGCTGGCATCGTCGCCGAATCGAACGCGGCGGGCTGGAATGTCGGCGACCGCGCAATCGCGTTCCCGAACATTGCGTGCGGCGAATGTTACGCGTGCGCGAGTGGGCGCGAAGCATTATGTCTGAAGAGGCGGATCCTCGGCGTGCAAACGGATGGCGCGTTCGTAGAATTTCTTTTGATTCCCGCGCGAATGTTGGTGCGTTTGCCAGAGACGATTCCATTTGAAATCGGCGCGATCCTCACCGATGCTGTTTCAA
>JBBITT010000015.1:16289-74635 GCA_037440625.1 Chloroflexota bacterium | reverse complement strand
CCATTGACTGGGCAAAACTCCTCCGCTTTAACAGCGGCGCAGATTAATACGGTGAAATGTTCCGCCAGCGCGCAACCTTGCGCGCTTTTTTTGTTTGTGAACACCTGCAAAACTGTGATATACTTACCCAAGACCCGTCAGAAATTGCTGCGCCGCAAAGAACGCGGCTCGCCATCACCAACTAGCTATGACCAAACTTTCTGATCAACTCAAAGCGCTGGGCGTCCAAGTGGGCGCCAAAAATCTGCCACCCCCCAAACCCAAACACGCACACACCATCGAAAATGTTTTGCCGGGTCGCATCCACACGACCCCCCTTGGCGAAACATTCATCGTGGAGCAAGTCTTTGCTTCGGATTATCGGCACGGCAAGGTTGCCCTCACCATCAATGCCTCGCTCCAACCCATTGCGGAATGGGCAAACGAGCCACGCCTCGCGCAGTGCGATCCGCGCCACCTCGTTTTCCTCGACACTGAAACTTCGGGATTGACTGGCGGCACCGGCACCCTTGCCTTCCTCATCGGCTTGGGACGCTGGAACGGCGAGGCGTTGCAACTCACCCAGATTTTTCTGCGCGATCCCATCGAAGAACCCGCCGCGCTTGCCGCACTTGCCGAGTATTGGCAACCCGGCGACGCACTCGTAACGTTCAATGGCAAAGCGTTCGATGCGCCCCTCCTACGCAATCGGTACATTCTCAACGGATCCGATGTCCCGTTCAGCGATGCCGCCCATCTCGATTTGCTTCCGTTAGCACGCCGGTTGTGGCGCGATCGTTTGGAATCACGCGCGCTGAAATCGTTGGAAGAGCACATCTTGGGCGCAACCCGCACTCAAGACGAAGTGCCCGGTTGGCTCATCCCTCAAATGTATTTCGATTATCTTGCCAGCGGCGATGCCCGCCCAATGAAGAGTGTGCTCTATCACAACGCGATGGACGTGGTTGCGATGGCGGCGTTATTAAACCACATCACGCAAATGCTCAACGATCCACTCCACTTTGCCTTAGCACACAGCATTGACCTCATTGCGATTGGCAAACTGTTTGAAGACCTAGGACGCTGGGAAGATGCCGCAATCTTGTACGCGCGCGGACTCGAACTCGATTTGTCCGAAGAATCGTTCCGCGAGACCACGCAACGCTTGGCGCGCTTGCAACGTCGGCGCGGCAATCTTGCGTCCGCCATCGAGTTGTGGCACAGCGCGACCCACACCCGCCAAGTGTACGCCTTTGTCGAGTTGGCAAAGTACTATGAACATCGCACGCGCGAGTACGATCGTGCGCTTGCGCAGACGCGCGCCGCGCTCGCCATCGTAACCAGTGATGATTTTCCGCGCGATGCTCGCAAACGCTGGCTTAAAGAATTGGAGCACCGCTTGAAACGATTGGAATCAAAAGCTAGACGAAAGACGAACGACAAATGACCAACGCTTTCGTCGTTCGGCCTCCGTCTTCGAAGGAGTTGAAATGATTCCCAAACGCATGAACGAGTATTTGCACGATGTCTTACCGGAAAATGTTTGGCAGACTCGCCGCATCGAAGACAATGGTTTGGTCTTTATGGAGTTCACATCGCAAGATGTCGAACTCTTGCATCGCCTTGGCATCGAGGTGGACAATCTGGGTCCCCGGCTAGTTGTGTGTATGTGGAACGATCGTGAGCCACAAGAGATTGGCGGTTATCTCGTCGTGGATAATGTCGCGATGGGTTTGCCTTCGATGGGCGGCATTCGGATGTTGCCCGATATTACGCCGGCAACGATTCACAACCTGGCACGCGGAATGACGTTGAAAAACGCGGCGGCGGATTTGCCGTACGGCGGCGGCAAGTCCGGCATCGTTGCACCCGCGTCCGCGAATCTTTCGCCCGCCGATCACACGGCAATCGTGCGCGGCTTTGCGCATCTCATCCGACGCTATGGGCGATTGTATAACCCGGGTCCGGATGTGGGAACGAATGATCAAGATATGAAAACGATTGCGATTGAGAACGGACTCGATGCGGTCGTGTCCAAGCCGGTCGAGATGGGCGGTAATCGCATTGATCAGTTGGGCGCGGCGGCAGGCGGCTGTGTGATCGCGCTTGAACAATTACACAAAGAAGCGCATCGCTTGCGCGGCTTGCCCCAGTTTCGCAATCTAGAAATTCCGTCCTGGGACAAGGTCACATGCATCATCCAAGGATTCGGGGCAGTCGGCGCAAATTTCGCGCGATTCCTACTGGAGATGCAACAAAAAACCGGCGCCGCGCCCAAAGTGATCGGCATCAGTGATGCGATGGGTTATCTCTACTGTGAGGGGGGACTCGACATCGCTTTACTGCTGGCGTTGCGCGATGTCAACCCCTTGGTCACCAAGCCGTACTTTCTTGCCCATCCGAACGAGGTGGACGCCGTGTGCGCGCTCAAGTTCTCCAGCGCGCGCGACGATTTGTTGCGCGAATCGGCCTTCGCGTTCATCCCCGCCGCGCCGCAAGCCAATTATCTCGATGTGGACGAATCGTCGCGTCCCTCGATGACGATTGACAAGATGGGACGCTGGTCTATGATCATCGAGGGAGCGAACACGTACTCACCCGATCCCAAACGCAAAGCGGCGCGGCGCCGGATGGAACGCAAGGTGTATCAGGAACGCGGCACGCTCATCGCCACCGATTATCTGGTCAATTCCGGCGGTGTGATCTTTGCCGCGCACGAACGTTTGATTCCCACCCCACCCGATTTGCGCATCCCGAATGAAATGCTGGGCAACCGCGCCGCCGTAGAGCGATGGTTGAATGATCACGCCAAAGAATTTGCCGAACTGGCCAACAAGCGCCGCGTTGCCGCGGAGAAGAAACGCGATGATGTGATCCGACGGAATATGATTGAATTGATTGATGGCTTGATCGCCGATGAAGATGCGTTGCCGTGTCAAGTCTCGGAACGCATCAGCATCAATCGTATCGTTAGCCAAGAAAGCCATCGCGTCGTGCGCGAGGTGATGATCGAAATGGCAACCGTGCCGCTGGGCGCATCGGTGCAAGATGCCGCACGGATGCTCATCGAAAAGAATACGGATATTCTTTCGGTGTTGGCAAACGATGGACACGTGGTGGGCATTGTAACCGATTGGGACATTACCCAAGCGGCGGCACGGGGCAAGGTCGAAGGGGTCAAGGTGGATGAGGTAATGTCACGGGACGTTGTGAGCTGTGGCCCTCAAGACAGTATTCTAGACGCCGTTACCAAGTTGGAACAACACGATATTTCTGCGTTGCCGGTGTTGGCAAGGGATGGGCAACTGTTGGGCGTGATAACGGCGAACTTGCTTGCCACGCGCACGTTGTATCGTTTGTTGCTGGGGGAACAAAGTTAGGACACCCAGCGCAGATTAACACGGATCAACCAAAAGATACGAAAAGACCCGAAAGGTTTTTGAAACCTTTCGGGTCTTGCTTCATTGAGTTATGCCAACTTTTGGATCACGCAGCTGATTGATCGTACGAATCCCTTGATCCGTCAAATTGATCAAACTGACATAAACTGGCATTCATCGAGATTGTCCTTTAACCTCCCTTCGCGGCAAAATGATCCCGGTGATCGCTGACCAACGCTGCCGCACCTAACAAACCAACATCGTCGCCCAATTGGGCTGGCACAACTCGCACGCCTTGCCGCATCGAAGTGAGCGCGTGCTGATCAAGCACCCGAATCATCGGCGGATAAATCCATTCCCAGGCATTCAACGCCACCCCGCCGCCAATCACAAACAATTCGGTGTCGAAATTGTGCAACAAGTTGATGAGTCCAAAACCATAATAGCGCCCGGCGCGTTCATAAATTTCGAGAGCAAGCGGGTCACCGTCGCGCGCGGCTTGCGAAATAATTTTGCCGGTTACGCGCTCTATTTGACCCTGCACCCATTCTCGCATTTTCGATGTACGCCCCGCCCGCAATTGTTCGCGCGCCGCGCGTTCTAACGCAGGACCTGCCGCCAACGCTTCAAGACAACCCACGTTCCCGCAGTTGCATCGCGGTCCATTGACATCAATCGTTTGATGACCGACTTCGCCGGCAAAACCGCGCCATCCAAGATACAGTTGGTTGTCCGCAATGATGCCGCCCCCAATGCCGGTGCTGATCGTGATATAAATGAGATGCGCCACGCCACGTCCCGCGCCAAAACGATGCTCGCCCAACGCGGCAAGGTTGGCATCGTTGCCTACGAATGCCGGCACACCAAAATCGCGTTCAAGCCGGGTTTTGATGGGAAAATTGATCGCACCACCAAGATTGGGGGCATCGAGAATGACCCCCGTCCACGGATCGAGCGGTCCCGGCGCACCCAAGCCAATCCCATAGACTCGTGAAAAATCCGGCGCCACCTGACGGATACTCGTAACGACGCTTTGATAGACGGCTTCCACGCCGCTTGGCGCATTCGTCGGGTTCGTCACACGTTTAAGAATTTTTCCGTGTTCATCGCACAGTGCCGCGCGGGCTTGGGTGCCGCCCAAGTCCACCGCGATGATAAATTCCGGCATATTCGCCATCACTGTCCCCGAAACATCAACACCTGACCCACCGTTTGAAACAGAATCCAAAAATCCAGCCAGATAGATTGATGCTTGATGTAATACAGATCGTACTCCACACGCAAGCGCGCGCTCTCCAGATTGTCCACGTAACCGGCTTTGATGAGCGCCCAGCCCGCCATTCCCGGCTTGACCGAATGCCGCAACCGATAAAAGGGAATTTGTTTTTCTAGTTGAGCAACAAATTCCGGTCGCTCGGGACGCGGACCCACCACACTCATTTCGCCGCGCAGAATATTCCACAATTGCGGCAATTCGTCCAGATGCGTCTTGCGCAAGAATTTTCCCACGCGCGTAATGCGCGGATCATTCTTGCTCGCCCATACGGCGCGCCCGGCTTGCTCCGCATCCGTAACCATCGTGCGCAGTTTGCGCACCGTGAACACACGCCCCCCTTGCCCCACCCGCGCCTGCAAATAAAAAATCGGCCCCCGCGAATCCAAGCGGATTGCCAACGCGATGAATGGCAACAAAACGCCAAAGGCAATCAAGCCAATACTCGCCGCGACGATGTCGAACGCACGTTTGCTCACCAACGCAATCCCGCTCGTGGAAGCATTATCGAGCGGCAAGGCAACGTACCAACTATCGCCCACGTACTCGACGGGGACACGGCCGGTGATTTGCTCAAACAAGATCGGCATCGGCGTGATTTTCACACCGATCTCTTTGGCGTCGAGAATCGCCCGAAACAATTTGTCTGACAAGCCATGCGTAATCGCCAGAATAATTTCCTCAACGCGATGCTGTCGCACAATCGGCAATAATTCTGGTTCACCGCCTAACACGACCAAGCCGCTCAATACTTGGGCGCGTTTTGCCGGATCGTCATCAATAAATCCGATCAGATCGTAATGCGGCTGAAATTGCGCCTGAATCGTTGCGGCGATGGTTTGCCCGGATCGTCCTGCACCTACAATCAACGCGCGCCGGCGAAACGGTGCAAACGGCGCAAGGCGAACATAGATGCCGCGCCACGCGGCAATCAAAATCACTGCCGCGATTCCGTGATAGACAACGATCCCACGCGGCAGTTCAGTCGGCACAAAGAAAAAGATGATCAGATAGGCAAACACGGCAAGGATGAATGTTTGCACCAACGCGCGCACCGTCGCTTCGATTTGGACAACCACGCTTAGATCATATAGCCCGCTTAGAAATTCAAAGCCCAGCCAGAGCACAGAAAGAATAATAAACCAGTACGCCTGCTTGGACAGCAATTGATTCAGGTCAATCTCGCCACGCACTGACCAGACGGCAAACGCCAACATCACGGCGGCGTTGATCAACAATACATCAATCAAAACAAGAAATAATCGTCGTTCTCTCATTGCCTCCCCGCTTTGAGCATTCCAATGAGCATACCTGTGCCGCCGGCGTACGCCGCCAAAAACAAAATCAATGGCGCAACCAGTGCTACTGCTTTGCTGATTCGCCAACAGTACGCCACAAATGAAAGCGTCGTCACTCCAAACAAGACAAGCATTCCCAACGACACAAACCCAAATGAATTCCACACCACACTAGCGAGCGTGAAGGGAATCAGCCAGAATGCCAATCCTACTTGAAGTTTCTGCGATAGCGGCGTGCGTGTATCCAACATTACCTTGTGCGGAAAGCGCGCATACACCCGCGCGCGCCACAGCGCGTAACGATATTTACGTCGCAAGAATTCGCTCAACGATTCCGGATGCGTATGCCAAACGATGGCATCGCGCACCAGAATCAACGGGTAACCGCGTTCCGCCAATCGAAACGAGAATTCCACATCTTCGGCATCCAACAATGTCGGATCGAATCCACCATTCGCCAGAAAAATATCCCGGCGATACGCCGCCGTGGACGAGTCCACAAAATCAATGGTCCGATGCGCCGCCAGGCGATCGTACCGATAATCGTACTCGGCTTGAACATAGCGTGCCCACAATTTTTTTTGCCGCGTTTTCTTCTGACCGCTCGCGCCCACCACCTTGGCATCGGCAAACGGGGCACTCAAGTTGGCAAGCCAGTGCGCATCCGGCACGGAATCGGCATCAAGAAATAAGACGATTTCGCCGCGCGCGTGTTGCACGCCGGTGTTGCGCGCCGCAGCCGCTCCACGATTCGCTTGCGTGATCACACGCACACCTTTCGCTTCCGCCACCGCGCGCGTCGCATCGGTGGAGCCATCATCCACGACGATAATCTCGGTATCGGGTGTGGCTTGCGCGATAAGCGCGTCCAAACACGCCCCCAGCGTTTGTTCAACATTGTACGCCGGAATGATCACCGAAATCATGCCGCATCTCCAGCCGTGAGCCGTTGCACGTTTACCCCTTCCCACCACAAGGCAACGATGCCACCCAGAATCGGCGTGCCGTACGCCACCAGATACAACCAAATGCCGTAGGTCAGCCCGATACTCTTGTCCACGTTAAAGAGTCCCAGCGTAAGGATGCACAAGTATTGAAACACGCCCAACTTACCGGGCGAGGATGGCACAATGCCGCCCACCATCAATACCGCCATCAATAAGAATGCGCTGATCCATGGCAAAGGCAAGTCCATCGCCAAAAAGACCAAATAGTTGACTGCAACACCAATGAGCCAGATCGCTATCGAGAGGAATTGCAACCAAAGATGCAAATCCATTCGCTTGAGTACATCCAGACTGGCTAACGCCAAATGCGCTAGTTCGCCTAACGAACGCGCACTCCAAGGAATACGTACGTGCTCGAGTAATCGAACAACGACGTTGCGCGTGAGCATCACCCCAAATGCCGTAACGAATAACACGATGGTCAAACTCACGATGCCTTCGCGCGGACGTTCGAGCCATGCAGGCAAGGTCATAAAGAACGGAATGATGAGCAAAAGAAGAAACAACATCAACGTATCGAAAATTTTTTCCACGCCAAGCGTCGCCAGCGTTTGCGCTTTGCTCCGCTTTTCGATTTCGCCCATCAGGTAGATACGGGCAAGTTCGCCAACGCGCCACGGCACGACAATGTTGAGCATCTGACTAATCAAGACGATACCAAACATTCGCCACACGCGCAAACCGCGTTGCAAGGGATGATACAGCGTGATCCAGCGCAACGCGCGCAACCACGATTGCAGCAACATCCCCACCATCGCCATCAGAATCCAAACATAGTTGACGCGGGTGAAAGCTTGGGCAACTTCGCTCAACGGCACATCTTTGAATGCGAGCACCAGAAACACAAGGCTGATCAGAGTGCCCATTGTAACGCGAAACCAGGTGGTTTTCCAAAAAGGTATCGGTGCTTTGTGCGTCATTCGTCGTCCGTCGTTTTTCCCTCGCTTGCCGCAACAAGGGCAAAATAAATCCACATCACCACGCCGGGTTTTGTCCCCAGCATAAACGCATCGGTTAAACCGAAAACGTGGTGCGCCAGAATTCCGCACCCCGCACCGACGATGAGTGTGCGCGCGATGGAATCATTGGTAGCGCGATAGGCGCGGATGCTGGTAACAATGAACGCTGCAAGTAAACCCAGATACCCAAGCAAGCCGGGAATTCCCAGATCAACGGCCACCTGGAGAAACTGATTGTGTGCATGCGCCACCACTTCATCGGGCGAGGCGATGAAAAATGGATACCACCGATGCGCCATCGTATTGAAGGTGCCAATGCCGATGCCGGTCAACGGAAAATCTTGCACCATCATCCAACCACGTTGCCACACTTCGATGCGGCTAGCCAGTGTGCCGTTCTGCGCATCCATTCGCAAGACAAAATCAAGCATCCCGTTGCCATAGCCCAACGCAAACAAAACGATGATGCCGATGAGTGCAACTGCAATGAGCCACAGCCAGCGCCGATCACGCCAAATCGCCAGCGCCAGCAAGCCGATGGCCGTCCCCAAGATTCCTCCCCGCGATTGCGTAAGCGCGAGGGTGATGAACGAGAACAAGAGCACGACGAAAGACAAAGAGCGAAGGACGGTCGTCGGTCGCTGGTCGCTGGGCATCAGTGCGAGCGCGGTAAGGAGTGGAATCGTGAACGTTAGTGTGCCGCCTACCCCATTGCGCGCAAATCCGCCGGCAATCGAACGGGGAATGTTTTGAATGAAACGTGGCAAGTGATCGTAAATAAAAGATGCAGAAACGATTTTGTTTTGCGCCCAATCGGTGCCCACCAGCCCGGCAAACGCGATCCCCGCACAAACGATGACCAGCCAAAAGACTGCCCAGTGCAGATCGCGTGAGGTTGGGATGGCATTGCGAACAGCATAAAAGAACGCCACGCTTAGGAGCACGCCATAAATTTTGGGCAAACTTTGGGATGGCTCGGTTGTAATAGCAAGACTGACCGGCAGACACGCGAGCAAGATCAGAATGGGAATTTCAAAGCGCGTGGTGCGCGTCAGGCGACCGGTGGTCCACCAACGCGCAAGCCAAATCAAGACGATGAGTGCAAACGCGAGGAG
The DNA here is from genome assembly GCA_037440625.1 of Chloroflexota bacterium. GTDB lineage: Bacteria > Chloroflexota > Anaerolineae > UBA4142 > UBA4142 > DAOTXS01. The sequence goes on along the minus strand of JBBITT010000015.1, from coordinate 65,624 downwards.
CGGCACTTGATCGCTGACGACGAAATAAAAATAAATCAGGGTCAGCCAAACGATTTCAAGACGCACGAGCCACTGCGCCATCGCGCGGAGCGTACTCATAGGGCGATTCGTTCCTCGCGCGCGATCCAATCCACCGCACTCATCAAATCGTTCACCAGAACATAGTCCAATTGATGGTTGCGCGTCATTTCATTGTGTTGCGCGTGGCCCCGTCCGGTCAATACCAAAATCGGACGCGCCCCGATGGCGTGCGCCGCCGCCACATCCGCAAACGCATCCCCAATGACAAACGAACGAGTGAGGGTGATACCCAGTTCGCGCGCGGCACGATGATACATCCCCGGCTGGGGCTTGCGGCAATCGCATTGATCAGCCGGCTGATGCGGACAATAGTACACAGCATCAATGCGTCCGCCCGCGTGCACAATCGCCTCAATCATTCGCGCGTGAATTTCTTGCACCGTCGCTTCACTTGCCAGCCCGCGCGCAATCACCGATTGATTGGTCGTTACCACGATGACAAACTCGCTCGCCGCCAATCGTCGCAGGGCGTCTAGCGCGCGCGGCAAAAAAACAAATTCGTCCCACGACTTGATATGATCGGGACGATTCACATTGATCACGCCATCACGGTCGAGAAAAATCGCACGCCGCCGAGTCATCGTTTGGTTACCGGGCGCGCTCCTTGGAACAAGCGCAATACAGTTTGCAAAAGAATTTGTAAATCCAACCAAATCGTCCAGCGCCGAATGTAATAGAGGTCGAGCCGGATTTCATCTTCCAGCGTTTGCACTTCGGGTCCCGCCACAACCCAGGGTCCTGTAAATCCCGGCTTGACCGCGAGCAACGTGGGCAACCATTCTTGATAGAGGGACGCGCGCGAAACGGGAATGGGCCGCGGTCCCACCAAACTCATTTCCCCGCGCAAGATGTTGAGAAATTGCGGCAGTTTATCCAACCCCAACCGATACAACGGTTTGGCAAAAGGGTGGTCTTGGGTATTGCGTGCCGGATCGGCATAGTGTGTGCGAAACTTCCACGTGGTAAACGGTTTTTGCCCAACGCCCAACACATAGTACGGTTCAAAGATGGACCCGCGCGTCGCCAGCCACACCAACAACGCGCCCACGCCAATCAAGGGACTCACCAGAATAAATGCCAGCAACGCCAGCCCGTAATCCAAAACATTTTTCAACCACGCATCAATTCCCGTGATGCGATTTTTTTCCAACGCCAATAGCGGCACAAACCCTTCATTACTTAGCGTAACGCCGGTGGACAAGAGTTCGTAAAAGCCGGGCGAGAGTTTGATTTGCACCCCGCTTAATGACGACGCGCTTTGTGTAATGATCTCCATGAAACTTTCCCACGCAATCGCGCCTTGCACCACGATCGCTTCGGTGGCGTCCATTTCTTTGGCGATGCGTGCCAGCGCAGTCGGGCGTTCGATCACACGCAGATCACGCAACACGACTGAATCGAGCGGCAGATAATCGTCCAAAAAGCCAACGACGTGGACACCCGATTGCATCGCCGGCGCGAGTTGACGCGCAATCGCCTTGGCGTGTTCGTTTGCTCCAACGATGAGCGCGCGGGTGAGAAAATATCCGCGTCCACGCAGGACGCGCACAATCCGTCGAACGATAAAACGTTCGAGACTGACCAAGAGAATCCCAAAGACCCAGCAAAGTACCAACCAACTGCGTGAGACACTCAAGTTGGGTTCAACAAAACTGAGAACGACCAACACGAGAATGCCAAGCGTGCATGCTACAATCACCTTGCCGTATTCCTGCAAGCCAGCCAGCACAAAGCGCAAATCGTACAGTTGATTGAAAGCAAAGAGGATGAGCCACAATGGCACGGCAAGCGGAATGACCACTTGGTACCGTTCGGTGAGCGGCACCAGTTTTTCGATCAGCGGCAGCCAATCGAAATTGTAACGAATATCAAATGCGACATTGAGCGCGGCATAAATCGCCAGCGCGTCACTGACCAGCCACAGTCCAAGCAAAACTAAATATTCTTTGCGTTGCATCTTTGCTTCAGGTGGCAGGCTTCCTGCCTACTGCCTCCCGCCTACTGCCGACTGTTTTCCGCGATACGGACACCCGCGTTCACCAACACCCGCGCGCCTTCAGTTTCAAAACGAAAGTCCATGCGTCGCAATCCTTTGCTTTCGAGGGCTTGGGTGACCGCCGCTTGAAAAGGCGGCTCGCAATAGATCATCAAAAAGCCACCGCCGCCGGCGCCAGTAATCTTGCCACCCAGCGCACCCTTGTCCAATGCTAACGCGTAACATTCATCAATAAGCGGATTAGAAACGCCGGCCGCAAATTTCTTTTTATTCTGCCACGCGCGATCGAGCAACTTGCCAAATGAGGTAAGATCGCCATGTTCAAGATGATCCTTGACCTGAAACGCCATCGCCTTGACGGCGTGATGCGCGTCCAACACCTGTTGATCTTTTTGCTCCGATGATTTTTTCTGCTCGCGCAAAATGGACGATGCTGCGCGCGTGGCGCCGGTGAAAAAGAGAAGAATATTCTTTTCCAATTGCCGGCGAATGTCCGGCGCAATCTTGAGTGGTTCGACCGTTACGCCATCGTTCGAGAATTGAATCAAATTCAAACCGCCAAACGCGGCGGCATATTGATCCTGTTTGCCAATCGGTTCATTCAACTTTTCAATTTCGATTTGGCACGCCAGTTCAGCAATTTGCTGTTTGGAGAGCATCAAACCACGTGCCGTGGTGACGGCTTTGATGATTGCCACCGCAACCGTGCTGGACGAACCGAGTCCGGTGCCCGGCGGAATCTCCGATGCCAGAAACATCGAAATGCCGCGCGTCAATCCAAAGTGATGGAGAATCGCGCGCGGCAAACTGAGATCGCCATCAAAGAGCATCGGCGTGTCGGCGTCGTGGCGATAGAACGTGCGATAATCAGACGAAGTGATTTGGATGGCATCGTCCGCACTCACGTTCAAAAAGACGTAGAAATATTTGTCAATGCTGGTACTGACGACGGCGCCGCCGTATTGGGAATAGTACGCCGGCAGATCAGTGCCGCCACCGGCAAAGGAAATGCGCACTGGCGCACGAGCGATTAACATAGTCGTCTTCCAAGTTTAAGAGACGTGCAAGTCAAAGTTCAATACACTTTTCTCAAGGTACCTTGCGTGAGCATTTCCAATTCCGCTTCGGTATAGTAATCCCGCACATCCGGCTGAACATGCGCCCACGCAATATATTCTTCGACGATTTCGTCGAGTGTAACACGCGGAAACCACCCTAACGCATTCAACTTACTAATGTCCGAAGCAATATGGCGTGTATCCCCAAAACGAAATTGGCCGGGAAATTGTGGTTCAATGCTCTTCCCCAGTTTCTGTGCCAAGAGCCGCGCATACTGCTCAACCGTAATCGCGCGCGCTCCACCTACATTGTACACCTCAAAATTCGCGCGCGCATCCTCAAGTACCAACACATTCGCGCGCGCCACATCGTACACCGAAACGTAATCGCGCAATTGCTGACCATCCTCGTAACACATCGGCGCGCGATCGTTGAGCAAACGAACTGTAAAAATGCGCAAGATGCCCGAGTAGGCGTTACGGAACGATTGGCGCGGTCCTTGCACAATCGAGTACCGCATCGCGACGCTGGGAATATTATATCGGCGTCCAAAGTTGAGCGCAATCATCTCTTGGGTGTATTTGGACATCGCATACTGATTGTGCGGATTGACGCGCGCTTCATCGGTCAGCAACGGTTTCATCGCACGATCACAGACTGGACAATGCGGTTCCCAGTCACGTTGCATCAATTGTTCGATCGAACGCAATGGCGGAAACTGTACGCCATCTTGCTCGCATTGATATTTGCCCTCCCCGTACACGGCTTGAGAACTCGCCACAATGATTTTCTGCACCGGCAATTTTTTCGCGACAATGATTTCGTACAACAACGCGGTGCCCACCGTGTTCACGTGGAAAAACTTGGCAAAGTCGGTGAGATAATCTTGATATGCCGCGAGATGAAACACAATGTCTATGCCATCCAGCGCGCGTTCCCACGCCGCACGGTCGCGCACGTCGCCTAAAATAAACTCGGCTTCACGCGGAACGTACGCCGGCACTTGATTCGCCACGTGGACGGGGGGCGCAAGATTGTCGAGGATCCGAACGTGATACCCTTTTTGCAACAACAGATCAACGGTATGCGAGCCAATAAAGCCAGCCCCACCAGTGACCAAAACTTTCATCAATAGTTCTTTCCTGTCAAGACGACCACAGCCGTCTGCACGAGAATTTTGACATCGAGCCAAAGCGACCAATGCTCGATATATTCCAAATCGAGCCGGACCCATTCCTCAAAATCTTGCGGTTTGCCCTTCACTTGCCACAACGAGGTCATCCCGGGTTTGATCGCCAGTTTTTGTTTCTGCCAATCGGTAAATTGATCGTACTCGTACTGGAGCGGCGGACGCGGTCCCACCAAACTCATATCGCCTTTGAGCACACTCCACAATTGCGGCAATTCATCCAAACTATACTTGCGCAAGAAACGCCCAATCGGCGTGATGCGCGGATCGTCTTTCATTTTGAACACCGGTCCGCCATTCATCTCGTTGAGATGCAACAATTCTTCTTTGATCTGATCCGCGCCCACCACCATCGTGCGAAACTTGTAGCCGACAAAGGGCCGGCCATTTTCACCAACCACTTGCCAGCGGAACAAGACCGGCGTGCCGCTCGTGAGACAAATGGCTAGAGCAATCAATAACATTAGCGGTGACAAGAGGATGAGCAAACTTGCCGCGATCACCACATCGAGCAAGCGTTTGATCCTCTGTTGAGTGCGCCGGGACAAAAACATTATTGAGCCTGCCCCGTCAAGCGCGGTAATGTCTGAATCATCAAATCGGCAATGCGCGCGTTACCGGCTTCCGAAATATGAAACGCATCAATAAAGACCGTGCCCAGTTCAGCGTCGAACGCGTGCGAGAGATCATAGACATTTTCCAACGCGAGCGTTTGCCAACGTTGCGCAAACACGCGATAAGTGCGCTGAAAGAAACCGGCTTCCCCATACCGATTGAGTTCTTGCTTTTCCCACGCTGACAAACTGGGTTTGGTATAGATCGTGGGTTGCCAATAGAACAACGCCGTAAAACCATACTGCTTGGCAAGCGCAGTAACCAATTGACGATTGCTGAAATAGACCTCCACCGTTGCCTCAGCAAGACGGGCATCATCTTGAGGTAGCGGTCTGCCTTGCACCGCCGAGACCAAACCCCGCGCGGCGCGATAGAGCGCAAGTTTTTCCACAAGCTCGCCGCGCCAATTCAATTGATTGAACGACTGCACGCGATTGTACTCGTTCTGCGGAAGACCGGCAACACCCTGTTGAAACGCCGAAAAAATATCGTTCGCACCATCGTAGAAAATCACCACATCTGGCACATTGCCTTTTTGCAATTCGAGCATCAGTGCAATCACTTCTTGTGTGCTGACGTACCCCCCTTCACCAAAGTTGGTGACCCACACATCCACGTTGCGCTCCTGCAACTTTTTGGACAGCCACGATGGAATCGTAAACTCGTCGCGCGCGCCGGTACCCCACATCGCTGAGCCGCCAAACATGAAAATCTTGATTTGCGATGGCGAAGGTGCGGCGGTCTTGTTCCACGTCTGGCGCAGACCGTTCGCATCAATGTTGATATACTTGCCTTGATACGGCTTGCGCCGCCAATACACGTACGAGTGCCAATCGACAAACGTATTTTGCGAAGTGAGGTCTTCCTCGCGCCAATACTCGGCGGCCCACGCTTGATCGCGATACACATCGGCACCCAGACTCCATTCTGAAAGTTGCGCGCCGCCGCCTGCGCGCCACACATCGCGCACGGCAAACGCCACGCGCGCGGTAACTTCCAAACCGATCAGCCACAAGAGCGTGATGCCAATGAGCAACCACACTTCACGCAAAGCGTTGGCGAGTTTACGCATCGTTCACCCAGCCAATTAGAACAAGGTGTAGATGAACGGCGCAATCGCCGATGCCGACGCGAGTGCGATCAACAAGCCAATCAACAACAAGACGATGACCAATGGAATAAGCCACAATCGTCTTTGCCAAACAAAACGGAGCAGTTCGCCGGCGGTCGCGAGATGCGCCAGCACTTGTTGCAATGCTTTCATAAACGATCTCCTAGTGTAGCACGGGATTCAACCGGCGCTACTTTTCGATGCGATAGTTTTCCAGCACCAACACGTCAATTCCACTTTTTAGAAAAGTGTTGAGTGCATTTGCGGGACTGGCGACAATCGGTTCGCCGCGCAGATTGAACGAGGTGTTCATCAAGACCGGCACACCGGTCGCCTGCCCAAATTTTTCCACCAAATCATAATAACGCGGATTCCATTCCCGCCGAACTGTTTGCAAACGTCCGGTGCCCAAGTGATTGACCGCTGGAATCTGCGTCGCTTTGTCTTCCCGTAAGGGCAACACCAAAAGCATAAAGCGTGCCGGGTATTGCGCTGATGGATCGAACGTAAAGAAATCCGAGACCGCATCTTCCAAAATCACCGGTGCAAACGGACGGAACGGTTCGCGAAATTTGATTTTGTGATTGACGATGTTTTTCATCTCGGCGCGACGCGGGTCTGCCAAGATACTACGATTGCCTAGCGCACGCGGTCCCCATTCAAAACGTCCCTGAAACCAACCGATGACTTTGCCGCGCATCAAATCGTCCACGAGCATCTCGTTGAGGCGCGCCTCGTCCTCAATCAATTGATACTTGACACCGCGTTCGTCCAACGCCTTTTGAATATCACCATCGTCATACATTGCGCCCCAGTACGCGTGCTCCAATGTAAAACGACGCGGCTGACCCAGAATCACGTGATACACGTACAACGCCGCGCCCAGCGCACCACCCGAATCGCCGGCGGCGGGTTGGATGAACAGTTCCTTGATCGGCGTCTCGCGCAAGATGCGTCCGTTCGCCACACTGTTCAGCGCGACGCCACCCGCCAAGCATAGTTTATCGAGGCCCGTTTCCTTGTGCGCCTGACGCGCCATCTGCAAAATCAACTCTTCGGTAACCTTTTGAATACTCGCCGCGACATCGGCATAGTACTGATTGCGTTCGATGACCTCGTTCGACACCTGCGGATCGCTGTGCGTCAAGCGCGTGATGAACTCGGAGCGCGGGTCGCGCGGCTCGCCAAACAGTTCGATGAATTTGCGATTGAAGGTTTGATGGGTGGAATAGTGATAGGAAAAGTAATCCAGATCGAGCCAGAAACTGCCATCGCGATTCGGATGCACCAATTTGTACACCTTGTCCATATAGCGCGGTGTGCCGTACGGCGCCATCCCCATCACTTTGTATTCGCCTTCGTTCACTTCAAAACCCAGAAACGCGGTGAACGCAGAATAGAGCAAGCCCAGCGAATGCGGAAAGCGCATCTCCTTGTGGAGTTCGATCGAATTTTTTCCCGCGCCGTCCCACGCCGCCACGCCTTGCCCCATTGAACCGGTGGTCCATTCGCCCACCCCATCAATCGTGAGCATCGCCGCTTGCTGGAAGGGCGAGCAAAAGAACGCACTCGCCGCATGCGACATGTGATGATCGGTGAATAAGATTTTCGACGCGGGCACACTCAGTTTGTCTTGCAACAAGCCCTTGATCCACAACTTGTCTTTGAACCACGTGATCATGGATTCGCGGAAGGTGTGCCATGAATGGGGAAACGTACCGAGCGCCGTCATCAAAATGCGTTCAAACTTGACGAAGGGTTTTTCGTAAAAGACAACGTAATCCAAATCATTGCCAGTGATCCCGGCTTGCTGCAAGCAAAAATCAATCGCGTGCGTGGGAAAGCCAAAATCGTGTTTCCTGCGTGAAAAGCGTTCCTCTTCCGCCGCCGCGACGAGCACCCCATCGTGCAAGAGCGCAGCTGCCGCATCGTGATAGAAACAGGAAATGCCGAGAATGTACATTTAGAATTGCCTCCGCGCACCTTCAAGTGTCTGGTCGGGATTATGCTTGGGAAACCACATTGAACGATGTGGATTACGTTTGATGACGAGCGGATCGCTCAGTAAACGCACCAGCAAACCAAACGGTGCAACGACGATAAAGTAAACGAGGGTCAACAAAATGCGCGCCTGCAGATCAGCGAGCGCTTGCGCAAATGTTTTCCATTTGTTCCACAATTTCTTGAGCACACGTCCTCCGACAAGATAATTTGCAAATGAACATTGCTATTATACCTAGAAGAGACAAAACTCCAAACGATGAAGGGCGAAAGACATTCACCCTTTGTCACTTGTGCTGCAACGCGCCCGCAATGATCTTGCCGATCTCCTCCATCCGCGCCTCCCACGAGTATTGTCGCGCAAGTTCGATGCGTGCTTGCGCGCGCACGGGGTCTTCTTCAAGCGCGGCATCGAGCGCGGCGACAAATTCATCCGCATTGCGCGCGGGATAAAAATAATCGCGAAACTCGGCGAGTGTGGGCTGATCGGTGGCAACGACCGGCTTGCCTGCCGCGAGGTACTCGAAGAATTTCATCGGCAGACTGCCGCGATTTGATTCGTTCAAACGATTGGGTAGCAAGCACACATCGAACGCTTTGACATAGCGCGGCAATTCGGCATACGCTCGTTCACCCAGCAAGAGGATGTTGGCTTGCGCGCGCAGTTTCGAGACATCGGTAGAGGGGTCGCCGCGCCCAATGGGTCCGATGAGCACAAACGGCACATCGAATTTGCGCTGCGCGACTGCGCACAACAAATCGAAATCCATTTTGTACGCGGTAATGTTGCCGATGAACCCGGCGATGGGATGCGGCAAATCTCTGATGTCGTCGGGAATCGGCAATGATGGATCGCGCGCCAGCGCGAACAATTCCGCATCCGCGACATTCGGCAGATAAAAGGTGTGCGGATTGAACGCGCGCTTGTCTTCGTACAACGGACGCGATGACGTGAACACCAGGTCAGCAATTCTCAAGAGCCGCGCTTCGCGCTCGCGCACTTGCGCGGCAGGCACGTTGGGATTCGCGGCGTGCTCGTCAATGCAATGATAGATCACCAGTTTCTCATTGAACTTGCCGACCAGTCCAACATGCGCGGGCAAAAAAATCCACAGAATCGGACGCGCACCGCGGGGCATAATCGCACGAATTTGCAACGTGAGCAATGCCGTGTTCAGCGCGCGAACGCGTTCGCTACCGTAAATGGGAATGACAAAGGGGGAAAGAACAGTGAGATGATCATCAATCCAGCGAATGCCACCCGCAATGCGATACAACCGCCGGAAAATTTTTCTAAACTCGCGCGGCGCGGGCGTGCGTCCGCCAATCGTATCCACAAAAATCACGCGATTCTCTTTGGCAAGGCGTGTGGCGATGTGATGGCAATTGACGCGATTCGCCCAATCCCATTCTGCGTTCGCAAGAATCAAAATCGTTTCGCCTTTGATCTGGCTCATCGAATCACTCGCTCAAACACGTGCAAGAATTCATCTGTTACTGCCGCCCAGGTGTGTTGTTGAATCGTTTGGCGGGCGCGTTCGCCCATCGCGCGCGTGGCGTCGGGATGCTCAAGCATTCGGCGCATTCCATTTGCCAACGCCTCCACGGTTGGTTCAACAAGCAACCCATTGATGCCATCTTGCACCAACTCGATCACGCCACCCGACTTTGTTGCGAGCACCGCTTTGCCCGCCGCCATCGCCTCCGCGACGACGATACCAAACGGCTCGAGGCGCGAGGATAACACGAAAAACTCGCAACCCCAAAACAGCGCGAGCGACGTCGTACGATCGGCAAAGCCAAGCAAGACGATGCGTTCACGCATTTTCAGTTCATCAATCAAGCGTTCAAGTGCAACGCGTTCTTCGCCGTCACCCGCAATCAACAAATGCACGCGCGGAAATTCAGCGACGATTTGTGCAAACGCGCGAATCAACAAATCAAATCCTTTTTTGTGAACAAGTCGCCCCATCGCCAGAATGTACGGCGCGGGATAAGCGTACGAACGCGATTCGCGAAATTCGTCTGGATCGAATCCATCGCCCACGACGCCGATGAACGCGCGCGGCGAGGCGTGCTTCAAGTACGGCGCGGCATCGCGCTGAACGTACGACGAACAAAACAAAATCGCGTCCGCGCGCGCGAACAAGCGCGCGAGCATCCATCGTTGCAAACGCGAGCGCAAGGGAATGCCTTGAATGTCGTTGCCGCGCGCGGAAACGATGAGCCGGAATCGCAGAACGTAATGAAGCAAGAGAACGTAGAGCGCGTTGATCGTCAAAAAGTGAACATAGACCACATCCGGCCTGAACGCGCGCAGCGCGCGCATCATTCCGACGAGCGTCCACACGGCGCGCAACGGCAATGACCAGAGCGGCGAGCGTCCCCAAGGAAAACGATAGACCCACACGTCGTCCACGCGTTCGCGCGCGAGCGCGCCCGCCGGGAGTGAGCTAAGAATGATGATGGCGTGTCCACGCGCGCGCGCGTTGCGCGCGATGTTTCGGACCGCCGTTTGCACGCCGCCGATGGTGGGCGCGTAATCGCTGGCGACGATGGCGATGTTCATTACGATACCTTCGTGCTGATCGCAATCAAGTTGATACACTCGCTCAACCCGTCTTCTGAAACTCGGAAATCGTCTACCGTGAATTCTGTTGTGTCGAATGGCTTGATTGATTGACGTGACGAAGAACGCACGCCAAGCGAGGCAAGCCAATCATACACACTTTGCGGCAAAAGAATCTGCGCTAGCATTCGCGGATACGCAACGAATGGATTCTGTTTTACACGCTGCTTTTCTATCTCCAAAATATCGGTGCGCGCCGTCACACCGCGTATTTGCGCACGCGGAAAAACGGCGTGCACGGCACGCGCCAAGCCGCGCGCATCGTACTCGCGCAAGTGAAAGCGATTCCAGGGTTTCTGGAACGGCAATAGACGCAATAGCCGATTCGGCGTCGAAAAAATCACTGTGGCTTGCAACGCGCTCACACGCTTGATCTCTTCCAAATATTGTCGCACATTTGGGATATGCTCAATCACCTCAAACGAAACCACCGTTGCAAAACTCTCAGCGCGAAACGGCAACGCTTGCGCGTCACACACGACAAACGCGAGATTGGCGCGGGCATATTTTTGCCGTGCGTGTATCACCGTGTTCACATCTCGATCTGCTGCCACAACAAAATGCGCGGTGTGTGCAAGCGTGTCGCTACCATACCCCTCGCCGCACCCCAAATCCAGCACGCATTTCTGCACCGCATACTGTGCGGCAAATCGGTATAGTGCGAGATGCTTCAAATAAACCAGATAGTCTTCGAGCGACTGTGCGCGCTCCACTGGCAAAATGCGTTCGCGTGTATCAAACGTCATTATCTTGTCTCATCCATTACAGCACGTCCCACGGCGCGCTTTGGTTTATCGTGTAGATAAAATCCGACCACAACGAGAAACAACCCATACGACAGCACAATCATCTGCACCGATCCATACACGCCGACGATCTCGCGTAAATCCGGCAAGCCATAGCGCGTGAATCCCGTACGCGTCGAAAACGCGTACACGGCTGCGACCCACGCGCTCGCACTCCAAACGACGATTTGCCGCGCGATACTCGACCAATCAACAATCAGCAAGAAATGCAAAACAACAATCGAGAGATGCACCGGGTCCATATCGGGCGTCCAAAGAATTCCCACCATCACCGCCAGCGCGATCGTTTCGAAAATATCAATGCGCTTGAACCAGAACAACACGTAAATAATGACTAATGAAGCAACGAGCAACACCAACAACAGATTTTTATCGAACCATCCCAACGCTTGCAACAGCACTGCTGGTGCAATGTGTATCGGCGTTGCGGTGCGCCCCGCGCGAAATTGGTACACGTAGAGCCAGTCGGGGAACCAAGGCAAATGTGTCAGCGCGATGACCGCGCCAAAAAGCGCGCCATACTTGACCCAGTCCCGCCAATCGCGCGAAACGAACAGCAAGAGCGGCACGATGTAAAACACGCTGAGCCATTTGAACGATGCAAGCAATGCGGCAATGATGACGATCAGTAGGCGGTTGGCAGTTGGCAGTTGGCAGTCACTGTATCTGTCTACTGCTTCCTGCCTACTGCCTCCCGGCAACTCGCGTCCTTTCGCGTCCTTTCGCGCTAGCAAATAGAAAATCAAAAACGTGAGCGTCAACAAAATCGTCTTGTCTTGCGGCACGAGTACCAAGTTGTAAATCGTCAGCGGACCGAACGCGTAGAAAATCTGAAACGGCAAACGGATCGGCGAGGATTTGAACAACACTCCCAGCAAGACGATGTTGAGTGCATCGAACAGCGCGAACAAAATCTGAAGCGCGCGCGGATCATTCCACAACGCGACCGTCGCCACGTACAGCGCAAGTTCCAGCGGCGCCATATCGGAACGAAATTCACCCGCTTGCCCGCTCGCCCACAGCGCGTACGGATTCTCGCCGTGCAATGCGGCTTGCGCGGGCCAATAATAATTTCGCAAATCCGCGCGGTTGTAGAAAAACTCCACTTTGGATGCGAGCGGTCCCGGAAAAATCAAAAACACGCGCAGCGCGAGACCTGCCACCACTACGAGTTCGGTCAAATGACGAAGGACGAAGGACGAAAGACGAATCACCCAATCACCTAATCACCCAATCTTTTTCAACACTGCTTTGACTCCACCCGCCGCAATTTCCTGCGCGAACGGAATGAACACGAGCGGCGCTAGCGCACTCAAAAGTAAGAACAACAAAAATGTGCCGAATGTAAATTCGTGTCGCGCGCGCACCAACACGGCACGCAAATTTTCGATGCGCGGTGGACGATGCAAGACAGAGACAAGACCAACAAGCAAACGCATACCTGGATGGGTAAGAAATGGACGCACGCGCCAATACGCCAACGCAAAACCTGCGCGTCGCGCCGCGCGCCTGAAACTCAAAATCGTCAAGCGATTCAATGTCGCGTACACCGCGTACGCCTCGCGCGGCGTCAAGAACCCAATCTGCCGATCCAGCGAGAGCAAAGCGCGCTTGACCAGCGCGCGCGGCAAAAGATGAAACCAAGGAATCAAAATGTAATCGTCAATATGTCCTGACAACGGACCATAAAATGGCGGAAAGACAACAAAGACGATGCCCCCGCGCCGCAACAAACGCCAACACTCTTGCAACAGCGCGAGCGGATCGGCGACGTGTTCAATCACACTGTCCAGCAAAATCGCGTCGAACGATTCCGCAGCAAACGGTGTGCGCGCGCCATCCCCTCCCAGAAAGTCGAGCGTCACACCCAGACCGCGCGCCCGCGCAGCGCCCGCGCGCAACGCGCCCAAGTCAACATCGAGCGACGTGATGCGCATCCCGGCTTGCGCGTACGCAATCCCTTTGCCACCACGCCCCGCGCCAATCTCCAACACGCGCGCGCGCGACACATCGAAAAACCGCGCCAGGAACGGTAGCGCGCGTCGCGCCTCCGCACGCTGATATTCGATGTAGGCGTCATCCGAATTCAAGCGCGCATCCACCGCCGCGGTATAGTTCGTATCAACAACAGACTCAATACTCATTTTCCATACCACATCGTACGACCCGCCTACCGCCTCCCGCCCGCCGCTCTTCGCGCGACACACTCCATGTACACTTGCTCCATTTCTTCAACCATCGCCTTGATGCTAAAGCGCGCGACGATTTTCTCGCGCGCGCGTTCACCCAACGCACGCGCCAGCGCGCGGTCGTTCAGCACGCGCAACGTTTCGCGCGCGAGCGCGTCATTGTCCCCGCGCGGAATCAGAATACCATCGCGCATTGTCGCGCGATCAATCAACGTCGCGTTTGCGCCCACACCGGAGACAATGACCGGCTTGGCGCACGCCATCGCCTCCGCAATCGTCAAATCGTAGCCGTCGGTGCGCAGTGTGGGATCAACGAACACATCGCACACGTTGAAATAGCGCGCGCATTCGGCGAGCGATTGCGCGCCGACAAATCGCACAGCGTTCTCCACACCCAGTTTGCGCGCAAACGCTTCGAGCGCGGGGCGATAATCACCATCGCCGACGACAATCAACACGGCGCGCAGCTGCGCCAGCACACGCGGCATCACCGCGATTGCATTCTGTACCCCTTTATCTTTTTGCAAACGTGCCAGGGCAAGGATGATTTTGGTATTTGCCGGGATATTTAACTGCGCACCCAAGTCCGCTGCATCGCGCGGCGCAAACAAATCGGTGTCAATCCCGTTGTACACCGTGCGAATGTGCGACTCTGGTACGCCGTACAATGTTTTGTATTTCCACCCATCGGCATCACTCGTTGCAATCAAAATGTCCGCCCCGCGCGCAAACCAGAGATCGCGATAGAGATAACGAAAGACAAGGTCGGCGGCAATTGCAAAAAAACGAATCGCGCCAAACGGATTGCCGAGCGAAAAATCCGTGTGCCAACTCGTTGTCAGCACATCGAGATGCGTCCCGTGAAACGATGTGATCAGCGGCAAGCCAAACCGACGATGCAAGCCGCGCCGCCACACGCCATACGCGCCGACACTCTGACTATGCAAAATATCAAAGTGTTCGATCGCATGCAACTCGATAAATTTTTGTGCCGCGCCGAACCAATACGCATTCGTGTTACGCCCCAGCGGCGCATCGCGCAAAAAGTGAACGCGCACACCGTCAATGATTTCAAACTCGTTCCCATCCGCGCGCGCAGTGGTAATCACCGTAACGCGATGCCCTCGCTTGACCAACCCCGCACTCAAGGTCTGCACGTGATCTTGCATGCCGCCCGCCGAATGCACCGGCATGATGCGCGAGAACATACAGATGTTCATTCGCTCACCTCGTGGCGGCGAACGAAACTGAATGCCCATTTTAATAACATTCGACTTTCCGGCAAACGCAGTACAAACGCCACAGCGAAATAAATCATTCCGCCCATCACAGCAAATGAGACACCAACGATTCGTCCGCTCACGGTTGCCACATCCAAATGCAAAGCATTAAAAGACATTCCTACCACCAAGGTGCTGATGAATGCGATGATGCCACATTGCAAAAGATAAACACTCAAAGCGCCAAGCCCAACGTTGGGAAGGCGGCGCGCAAGCAATCCGAGCAACACAATCGTTCCTATGATTGCGCTAATGGATGCTGAGAGGGCAATGCCGGCATGCAACAAGGATTGCATCAAAATCCAGTTCAATCCAATGTGCAAGAGCATCGTCGCCGCACCCACGATGAACGGTGTAACGCTATCCGAGAGCGCGTAAAAAGCGCGCTGCAAAATATTAAGCACCGCCACAGCAATCAGGCAAAGCGCGTACATCACCAACGCGCTTGCCGTCATATCGACCGCACCCAAGTCAAACTTGCCGCGTCCCAGAATCAAGCCGATCACCGGTGTAGCAAAAACGATGAGCAAAAAGGTCAACGGCGCGAGCACAAAGATCAACAATCGCGTCGTCCGAGTTACAGCGTTGCCTGTGCTTGCCAAATCGTTTGCCGCCACCGAGCGACTCAAACTGGGAAAGACACCAATCCCCAGACTGACTCCCAGCATATAGAACAATCCCAGAATCGCATCCGCATAATACAATGCGCTCACACTCCCCGCCGGCAACAGCGTCGCCATTGTCTTATCCACCACATAATTGATCTGGGCGATGATGGAGAGCGCGGCAATCGGAAGGAAAGCACGCCCTACTTCGCGCAAAACCGGGTGATGCCAATCAATGTGCAAAGAATACTGGGGGTGTTCACGGCGCAGTTCGACAAACTGAATGGCAACTTGCAAGCCGACGCCAATCAAAAATCCCCACGCGACGGCATAGATTCCCAAGATCGGTGCCAACACCAGCACGGTTGCAATGATGCCCACGTTGAGCGCGAGAAAAATCAATGCCGGCGCCACAAAGCGATCGAGTGCATTCAGCACAACCAACAACATATTGAGCAACGCGCCCAACATGAGCGTGGGCATTACAATCACCAAAAGTTGCGCCGCCGTTTGCCGCGTTGCATCGGTAAAGCCACTGCCCACCAAGGCGATGATCGGCGCGGGCAATCCCATCACACCAATCGTCAAAACGCCGGTCATCAACAGCAAAATATTTGTGATGATGCTTGCCGCATGCCAAAAGCCCTCGCGATCATTTTTCGTCAAATAACGCGCCAGCGTCGGCATCATTGCCGCCGTGATGGTTCCCCCCGCAATAATGTTATTGATGATGGTCGGCACCGTCAAGGCGACAAAGTACGCATCCAGATCCGAGGAAAGACCAAATTGCGCGCTCACCAACATTTCGCGTGCCAGTCCGCTCAATTTGCCCAACGCAAAGCCCAAGGCGGTGATCGTGGCAAACGACGCCACGCGGCGCATCCGAATCTCAGTCTTTGGCACGGTCATTTTGCGCAAACACCATTCCGATCAACACTCCCAGCAACAAACCGTTTTGATCGGTCGTCAACGCCGAGACGGTGAGATTGCCACACAAAAGCGCGACGAGCGCCGCCAGCACGCCCACGTCCAACAGCGAAGCACGCGCGCGGCGAAACGCGCGCACCAAAACCGCGCCGATGAACCACAACCAAAATGCAAAGCCGACGATTCCCGTCTCGACGAGAGTTGCCACGTACGCGCTCTCCGGCGAATTGGATGTGGCGATGAACGTGCCGCCGCGCAAACTCTGCGTCGGCGCAAGAAGTTGTTCCGCATTATTCAATCCGAATCCAAAAAGTGGTCGTTGCGGCAACGCGGCAAGAGCCTGGCTCCAAATTTCCAAACGCCCGGTCTCGTACGAATTGCCGGCTTCGCGCTGAAGCAAAAACGTTCCGCGCTGGACAAGCGGTTCAAAAAAAATCACGCCGAGCAACAACACCACGCCCAGTAAGCCGCAGGCAGCAAGCAGTAGGCGGTAGGCAGTCACCTGGTCCGCCACCCGCCTCCCTTCTTCCGCTTTCCACTTGCCGCGTTCGACGCCCAACGTCCACACCCAGATCGCGCCCGCGCCCGCCAGCGCGAGCACACCTGATCCTTTGTAGGTCTGCAACAATACACTGCCAAGGAAAGCAACGCACAGCAACCACCACGCGCCCGGGATCCATTTGCGCGCAGACAATAAACCTCCCAGCGCGAGCGCGAGAACCGCCGCGAGAAAGAGCGCGTAATCAATGCCGTTGATAAAAGTACCAAACGGCAAAACCCGATTTGCCAACACCCAGTTGAATGAAAAATCAGCGAGGCGTTCACGCACCAAGTTGGGTTGATAAAACCATTGGCTCACACTAACCTGTAACGCCTCCGCCATCTGCGTAGGACTAAACCACGTTTGAAGCCAACCCAAAATCGCTTCGGCGATGCCGGCAATCACCAACGCGTTGATCGCACGCTTGAGCCATGCCACTGGCAGCGTTTCGCCGAGGACAAATGCCGTGGCAAAGACCGGCAACCAATCGTAAATCCCTTTGAACGCGGCGTACCGATTGCTGGCACCCAACGCCGAAATCATCGCAACGATGATGAACAACCCGGCAGGAATTGCCCAAGACAATGAACGCCAATTACGCCGGGCTAACGCCGCTACGCCCACGCGCCCAGTGGCGGCAACCACAAAAACGAGTGCGCCGCGCAGATAGAACGATGCGGTGATGGGAAAATAAAATTGAAGCGGAATCAGCCCGATGAGCACGATACCCAGCCACGCGCGCGGCAGAATAAACGCAATGCCTCCAAAGAGCAAGAGACTGAAAAGCGAGCGCGTCAATTCGAGCGAGGCAGAGGCAGCCACAATGCCCAACCCTATCGCAGCGAACGCGCAAACGACGATGACGATTCGTTCGCGCGTTACCTCAGACACCGGGATTACCCTGCGTGCGTTCATTGGGCGTTCAACGCCTCCCACTCGCGCTTGATCTTGGCGATCTCATCCGCGCGCGTTTCATTCTGCAGCGCAAGAATCAAATCGGCTTGGGCTTGCGCCAACCGATTTTGACGCGCATAAAACTTGGCGCGCGCAAAAAGTAAATCGGAATGATTCCGATTTTGTGCCAGCCCCTTGGCGTACCAATTTTCCGCCGCCTGAAAATCCCGATCAGCTTCAGCCACCTCGGCGAGCGTGAGATAGGCGGCGATATACCACGGCGCCACCGCCAGCGATTCATTGAGCAACGCCATCGCACGATCTCGCGCACCGGGTTGCGTGGCGAGCAAGACGCGCGCGGCATCCGTGCGCGGGCGCGCATCGCGCGGCGCGATCTGCATTGCTTGCTCAAACAGCGCAAGCGCGGCAGAAAATTCGCCGCGTGCTGCCAAGAGTTCGCCCTTGCGTGAAAGAATCGTTGCCAAGAGTTCCGGGTCGCGCGTCAACTCAGCGGCGCGATCCAATTCAACCATCGCCCGCGCGTCATCCAAATATCCCAACACATCGCCCAAGGCGTACTGGGCTTGGGCATCATCGGGCTGGATGCCCAGTGCGATGCGTGCCAAACGTTCCGCGTCTTGCCAGCGATGATTCAAGCGCGCGCGATTCGTTTCGTTCATAAAAAAGATGAATGCGCCGGCATTGCGCCAATGTTCAAACGCGGCGGACGCGTTCGCCGATTGCCACTCGGCTTCTGCCCACACCCATTGCGCGATCACATCGTTTTGCAAGGTGGTGCCGGTCGCACGCAGGATCTCCGCCGCGCGCGCCGGTTCACCGCGCGCTAGTTCAAGTCGCGCTCGCGCTAACGCCACGCGCGGATAATTCGCATCTGCTTGTTGCAATTGCGTTGCTGCCTCCGCAAGCCAAGCGGCACGCTGGGGCGAATCGGTGGGCAAGGCAAGCGCGTGCGCAAGATTGACGTTGGCAAGGTTTAGCCAGAACACGTTCATCGCCAAAAGCAACGCGATAAGAACGGCAATCAAAACAATAAATCGGATGACTTTCACTTGCGGAGCATCTCGAGGAGAAATGCGCCCAGCACGCCAATCAACAAACCAAACGCCGCGCCGAGCAAAAGGTTTTGGGTCCAGCGTGGTGCAACCGGCGCGGTTGGCACCGGTGCCAAAATAACGGAAGGGCGATACGCGGTCTCGGCAAGAATAGCCGACTGGGCAAACTCGCGTGCAAATTCCAAATAGACCGATTCGGCGAGATCGCGTTCGCGATTGAGTTGAGTCAATTGTTTCCGCTGATCGGCGGGCAAGGCGGGCGGCAATGCCGGGTCATAGTCGGTGATGTGATGCTCGGTCAGAAATTGATCGAGCGCGTCTTGCGCGGCGTCTAATTTTTGTTTCGCGCGGGCAACTTCATCGCCATTCGGCGCAAGCAAACGTTGAAGGCGTTGTGCACCAGCTTGCGCGTACGCGTTCGCCGAATCGGCAACGATCTTGGGATCGTTACCCTGCGCAACGATTTGAATGAGCGAACGATCGTTGTTATCGGCAACGAGGGTGATGGCAGCCCGGGCTTGGGCGGCGTTGACAACCTCGGCATCTTTGAGCACGGTGATGTAATAGGTGGGCGTGTACGCGGTCGGCAACCGGCGCGGCGAGTCCACCGCCAAATAGTACGGCGGAAGCAAATTCGAAAGTGACACCGCCACAGTCGAAGGTGCCAGCGCGATAGTTGCCGTCGCTTGAAAAGTTGGCTTAGTCAACCCAGTAACCAAAGCGGCGGCAAGGATCGCCAACGCCGGCATCGCTAACACAAATTTCCAGCGGCGAATCAATACCTCGAAATAATCGCGCACATTAATTTCGTTTGACATCACTCCACTCAAATTCACGGACAGATTTGAAAACCGGCAGCAGGACCACCACTGCGATCCGGCTTGAGAAACTCAACCGGCTGTTTGTTTTCATCGAGCCAAAAAACGCGGGCAATGTAATCTTCGCACGGACCAGGACCACGAATCGTCCAATTGTCCGGCGACGCCAGTTCGCTGGTACCCACCGCAATGGTGCTATCGAGAAAAGCGGTATCGCCTTTGGCATTCTTGCCCTCCGGCGGAAAGATGATGACCCGCCAACGATACGTTTGAGGCGCACCCGTTGTGTTGAGAAAGGTTACATAGAAGATTACCGGCTGATTGCGTTTGGGCGCGGCAGGCGTAACGCGAATCGCGGTGGCGTACACGCCGGGCGGCGCGCTGATGGTGGGCGATGCCGGCGGACGCGTGGGCGCGCGCGTGGGTGATGGCACCGCCGTCTCGCCAGTAGGCGGGAGGGTGGGGAGCGTGCCAATCGGCGGGCTGGCAAGGGTAACCGTTGGCAGCGGCGTGGGCAACTCGGCAACCGCTGGAGTGACGACAATCGTAATGAATGCCGGCTCGCTCGCTCCGCCGGCAGCGTTAAAGGCACGAACGCTCAAGGTGTGCGTACCCGCCGTGGCTTTCCATCTTTGGACGACGGTGAAAGAAGGTTGCCCCTGCGCCAGCGGTGGAGCATCCGCCCGCACCACTGCGCCATCTACCGAGAGTTCGACGCGCACGATACCCGCCGCATCGGTGGCAAGTGATTGAACAGCGACTTCGTCGCCTTCGCGGAATTGCGCGCCGGCAGCAGGGGATTGAACAACGATTTGTGGTTTGGAAGCTTGGCTCAGCGTAATCGAACTTAGGTCACACCCCAAAAGACCCAAGCCGATGATGCTGATCCCAAACACCAGACTGTGCCAAAATCGAGGTGGCATAGAGCTCTCCTTGCCTAGTAAGTTTGCGCTTGGGAATATAGCATACATCATCACGGGGAGCAAATGAGCAAAACAACCAGGCAACCTCACTAATTTCGCCGCGCACTAAAAACGCAAACGCTCTCTCACTTTGGATACGATAATCCACGAGATTGCCGCCAAAGGGATAAAACCTAGCCAAAACTCGATGCCGTAGAATGGCGCGTACTGAAAATAGAGGATGCCAATCGCCATATACACGGTCACCCACAATGTGTTCTTGAGCAAACGAAATAGAATCTTCATTCTTTTGAAAAATCAAACCTGCCCCAAGACCTAGACCGCACCTCTTGGGTATTATAGCGTGCTCACTCTTTTTTGCAATCCATTCAGGATAGCATATAATCAAAATTGAAACGCAATGCTGCGGTCATCTTGTCCGCCCTCGCTAATCTCTTGACAGGAATCGAAGGCGCGGACTAGATTTGTTCGACTCAACTTGCTACCCAACTTCACAGATTATTTTTTCCGTGCCATCTGTGTAATCCGTCGTTAAACATTCAGGAGAATCTTGTATGGCCAAGCCCATCGTCCCCACGTTTGAACCTGCCCACGACATTTACCACTATGAACCACGTGCGCTCGAAGCCATCTTTTCCCCCAAGAACGTTGCCGTCATCGGCGCAACTGAAAATCCCGGCAGCGTGGGCCGCACGATTTTGTGGAATCTCATCAGCAATCCGTTTGGCGGCACCGTATTTCCGGTCAATCCCAAACGCGCCAGCGTCCTCGGTATCAAAGCCTATCCCAACATCGCCGCGGTACCGGAGCTGGTTGATCTAGCCGTTGTTGTTACCCCCGCGCCCACCGTGCCCGGCGTCATCAAAGAATGCGTGGAAGCCGGCGTCAAAGGCGCGATCATCATTTCTGCCGGCTTTAAAGAAATCGGTGAGCAAGGCGCGGAACTGGAACGCCAGATTCTGGAGAATGCCAAGCGTGGCAAGATGCGCATCATCGGACCCAATTGTTTGGGCGTGATGAACTCACTCACCGGTCTCAACGCCACCTTCGCCGCGGCGATGGCGCGCCCCGGCAACGTTGGCTTTATCACGCAATCGGGCGCGCTCGCCACCGCCATTCTCGATTGGAGTTTCACCGAGAATGTGGGCTTTAGCGCATTCGTTTCCGTCGGCTCGATGCTCGATGTGGGCTGGGGCGATCTGATTTATTATCTCGGCGATGATCCACGCACCGAAAGCATCGTCCTCTATATGGAAACGATTGGCGACGCACGTTCATTTTTATCGGCGGCGCGCGAGGTGGCGTTGGTCAAACCGATCATCGTCATCAAGCCGGGTCGCACCGAAGGCGCGGCGCGCGCGGCGGCTTCGCACACCGGCTCGCTCACCGGTTCAGATGAAGTGTTGGAAGCCGCCTTTCGACGCAGTGGCGTCTTGCGCGTCAATTCGATTGCCGATTTGTTTCATATGGCTGAAGTGCTTGCCAAGCAACCGCGCCCCAAAGGTCCGCATCTCACGATCCTGACGAACGCCGGCGGTCCCGGCGTCATCGCCACCGATGCGTTGATTATGAACGGCGGCGAACTCACCGAGATTTCGGATGAGACGATGAAAAAATTGAACGCGATTCTACCGCCGCAATGGAGTCATAACAATCCGATTGACATCCTGGGGGATGCGAGCCCAGAACGATACGCTCAAGCACTCGAGATCGCGGCGCAAGACCCTAATGCCGACGGCTTGCTGGTCATTCTCACACCGCAAGCGATGACCGACCCGACCGAAACCGCTGAGCATCTCAAGCAGTACGCGCACTCGACCGGCAAACCCTTCTTTGCCAGTTGGATGGGCGGTGAAGACGTGCGCGCCGGCATTTCGATTTTGAATCGCGCCAAGATTCCGTCGTTTGGTTATCCAGACGAAGCGGCACGCATGTTCACGTATATGTGGCGTTACACCGATAACTTGCGCGGCTTGTACGAAACGCCGGTCTTGCCCGCCGATTTGGACGCCACCTCGGCGCGCGCACAAGGCGAAAAGATTATTGAAGCCGTCCGCTCGTCTAATCGCACCCTCCTCACCGAATTTGAATCGAAACAATTGCTCGCGGCGTATGGCATTCCAATTGCCGAAACGCGGATTGCCAAAAGTGAAGACGAAGCGGTGAGCCACGCGAACGCGATTGGTTATCCCATCGTGCTCAAACTTTTTTCGGAAACGATTACGCACAAGACCGATGTCGGCGGCGTGCAGTTGAATCTTGCCGACGCGGACGACGTGCGGCGCGCATGGCGCGCGATTCACAAATCGGTGAGCGATAAAGTAGGCGCGCAACATTTTCAAGGCGTAACCGTCCAGCCGATGATTCGCTTGACCGATGGCTATGAGCTCATCATCGGGGCGAGCATTGATCCACAGTTTGGTCCCGTCTTGTTGTTCGGCACCGGCGGACAACTCGTCGAAGTGTTCCAAGATCGTGCGCTCGCGCTCCCGCCCTTGAACACCACCTTGGCGCGCCGGATGATCGAACGCACCACGATTTACAGAGCGCTCAAAGGAGTGCGGGGACGCAAGCCCGTTGATCTGCCTGCGCTTGAGCAATTGATGGTGCGTTTTGCACAACTCGTCGTCGAACAACGCTTTATCAAAGAGATTGACATCAATCCGTTGCTTGCCGCGCCGGATCGGTTGATCGCCCTAGACGCGCGCGTGGTCGTCCACGATGCGAGCGTTACGCGCGAACAATTGCCCCGGCTTGCGATTCGCCCTTACCCCACGCGGTACATTTCAACGTGGACAACGCCGCACGGAATTCCAACCACCTTCCGTCCCATTCGCCCGGAAGACGAACCGTTGATGGTCAAGTTTCATGAAACCTTGTCGGATCGCAGTGTGTATCTGCGCTATCTGCATCCAATGATGTTGAGCCAGCGCGTAACCCACGAACGTCTCTCGCGCATTTGCTTTGTGGATTATGATTGCGAGATTGCGCTCGTCGCGGAAAGCACAGACCCGCAAACCGGCGAGAAACGGATTATGGCGGTGGCGCGGCTTAGTCGTGTGCGCGGGACGGACGATGCTCAATTGACAATTCTGGTTAACGATGCCTTCCAAGGGCAAGGGCTAGGCACCGAGATGGTCAAGCGGCTCTTGCAAATCGGTCGTGAAGAAAAAATCGAACGCGTGATTGCGCACATTTCACAAGACAATCACACGATGCAAGATTTGTGTCAGCGGATGGGCTTTAAACTAAATCTGCCCAAAGAAGGTCGGGTGGTGGCGGAGACCGCGTTGTAGATTCCGATTCGTTTTCCCATTGCACAAATCGTCTCACGTTGATATAATAGAATCAACCTCAAAAAGGATTTTGCTCAATGGCATATCGCATTCTAGCGGTTTGTACCGCGTGCGGCATCTGCATCAACAAATGTGTGAATGAGGCAATCTATGTCACCGCGGACGATACGTATGCCATTGATCCCCGTCGCTGTACGGAATGCATTGATGTTCCCAGACGTCGCTGTGATATGATCTGTCCGGTCGGCGCGATTCAACGTGATCCGCACTATCCAGAAACGCCTGCCCAGTTATGGGAAAAACATCGCCGGAATCGGAGCGTCAGAGTATAACACCTATGCCTCAAACCCTTACCCCTCAAACCCTCGAGCACGCGCTCGAATTGCTCGCCCAACATCGTGAGCGTGCCCGCATCCTCAGCGGCGGCACCGACTTGCCAAACACAGAGCTACTCATTGACGTTCGCCAAATCCCCGGCTTGGACTATATTCGTGAAGAAGGCGATTATATTCGATTAGGTGCGCGCGTAACGCACGCCCAAGTCATCGCGTCCGATTTGCTGAATCGTTTGGCGCGTCCTCTGGTGCGCGCCTGTTCACTCATCAACGATGTCAACGTGCGCGAGCGCGGCACGATTGCCGGCAACATCGCCAGCGGGCTGTCCACGAATTTGACGGTTGCCGCGTTGTGGGCGATGGGTGCCGAAGTCAAATTGAAAAGCGTACGCGGTGAACGCATCGTTACGTTCAACGATTTTTTCCAGGGCATCCGCAAGACCGCGCAAGCACCGGACGAAATGATCGTCGAGATTGCGTTTTCCAAAATGTCGCCGAAAGATAAAGGGACATTTGTTTGCACTGGTTGGTCGGAGGACGAGGCAGCGGCAAACGTTACGTGTGCCATCGTCTTGGAATTTGAAGACGATGAGGTCTCGAATGCGTGGATCAACCTGGGTGGCATTGCGCCCAAAGTGGTGAACGCTATCGAAGCGGAGCAAGCGTTGGTAGGTCAATGGCTGAGCGATGCAGTCATCCACGAAGCGGCAGACTTGGCGGTGAACGCCATCGTTACGCGACCCGAGGCCACAGAAACCGTCCGTGAGTTGGTTACGCGGGCATTGCGCGAGATTCGTGACGGATAAAGATTTTTCACGCCAAGAGGTCAAGGCGCAAATTCAATGACGCAAAACGAAATCGCCATTGCCTTTTTCATTTCCCCGCACGGCTTTGGGCATGCCGCACGCGCCGCCGCCGTGATGAACGCTCTGCATCAGCGGCATTCCGCTCTCCATTTTGAAATTTTTACGCTTGTCCCCCGTTGGTTCTTTCGCGATTCGTTGACCGCGCCGTTCACGTATCACCCTGTTCTCACCGATATCGGTTTAGCACAAGAATCCTCGCTCAAAGAAAATGTGCCGCAAACGATCAAACACTTGCGTACATTTCTGCCGTTCGATCCATCGCTCATCGCCAAACTGGCGCGCTCAATCGCCCATTGCGATCTGGTGGTGTGCGACATTGCGCCATTAGGTATCGCGGTTGCCCGGCACGCCGGCATCCCCTCCATCCTCATTGAGAACTTTACGTGGGATTGGATTTATGCCGGCTATGCCGACTCACGCTTTCAACCCTTTATCGCGTACTTGCGCGGCATCTTTCGCTCCGCCGATTATCACCTCCAAACCGAGCCGGTGTGTCAGCGTTGGCGCGCCGATTTGATTACGCCACCGGTCAGTCGCGCGCCGCGCACCACGCGTACCGAAACTCGACGGCGATTGAACATCCCTCCGCGCGCGCCAGCCGTGCTCATCACCATGGGTGGAATCCCCGAGCAACATTCCTTTCTCGACCGCTTGAAGACAAAGCGCGGTGTGTACTTTATCGTGCCGGGCGCAAGCCGGCGTCAACCCATTGAGGACAAGGTAATTTTGTTGCCGCATCGTTCCGAGTTTTATCATCCAGACTTGATGCACGCCGCCGATGTAGTGATTGGCAAAGCCGGCTACAGTACCGTCGCCGAAGCGTACCACTCCGGCATCCCATTCGGTTTCGTCTCGCGCGAAAAATTCCGCGAGGCGGCGACGATGGCACGGTTCATCAAACGTGAAATGTACGGCATTGAAATTCCAGGTCATCAATTTCAAACCGGCGAATGGTTGCGCCGGTTGGACCAATTGCTCGCTATGCCGCGCCTACAACGCCAAAAGGCAAACGGGGCGGAGCAGGTTGCAAAGTTTATTTTGGAAATTGCGTAAATGGAGTAACAATGCCCAACGCATCCGCTGATCTTGCGAACGCCGTCTCGGCTTATGCGACCATTCTCTCTGGCATCCTTCCACTGATTCTTTGCTGGCTCGTCGCGCCTCAACCGCGCCGCTGGTTGTTTGCGTACCTGTGCATCTTGATCACCGGCATCCCCACCGTGTGGATGCATGGTTTTGGTGAACAATTCCCCGCGCGCGTCGCCGATATTGGCACAAATTTGTTGCTCGCATGGGCGTTGCAGTATGCCATCCTCGGCGATTATTACAGCCAACGAACCCAACGGAGCGTTACCGCGATCACGGGCGTTATCATCCTCGCATTCATTATGCAACTGATCGCCTCGGGACCCGAACGCCGTTTGGCAATCACGTTGGGTGAAGCCGGCGAGTTTACCTGGGGCGAGTTACTGCTCATCGCCAATTCGATTTTGGCGGTCTCGTTGTTCTATCTTCGCCAAGCGATGATGCCGGTTAAAGCGAAACCCTTGCTTTACCTCATCACGATCATCTTTTTGATCGGACTCGGTTTTGCCACGCCATCGAATCATCGGGTTGATTTCACGGTCGTGGCGTATCATGCGATTTGGCATATTGTGGGTGCGTACGGATTTATCGTGCTCTGGGTATTCAATCACGTGCGATTTAGCGCAACAAAGCCGGGCGGCTGAACCGCCCGGCTTTTTATTGCCACAATGCGTGGAGGAACTCGAGTTTCTGGGCAAATTGATGAAGGCCGCCGCCATCGTGCTGATTGAATTCGTACACCCTGATTTGTTTGGGGCCGGCATAATAATTGTATGCCGCAAATACTGTGGACGGTGGACAAGTTGTATCCATCAACGCCGTCGAGAACAATGCCGATGCGTTGGCGCGCGTTGCAAAATTCACGCCGTCGAAATAGGCGAGCGTGCGAAACACCGTCTCGATCTGGGTGCGATGCGTTTTGCAAAAACGGACGATCTCGGCGTACGGATCGGTATCAACCAATTGCGTAGCGCGACGATAATGACAAAGAAACGGAACATCCGGCATCACTACCTTAATCCAATCCGGCACGAGACCACTCACCGCAATCGCGATACCGCCGCCTTGACTGGTACCGGTTACCGCGATTTTGTTCGCATCAATTTCGGGATGCGTGCGCGCCGTTTCAATCGCGCGCACGGCGTCCGTGAACACGCGGCGATAATAGTACGTTTGCGGTGACAAAATACCACGCGTCATAAACCCCGGTGCCTGCGGACTCGCCCCATCTTCAATGTCCGGCGTGTCGCCGTGCAGCCACACACTTCCCTGCCCGCGGGTATCCATCACAAAATGGGCGTATCCCGCGCTCGCCCACAAAAGCCAATTGTACGGGAAACCGCGCCCGCCTCCATAACCGATATATTCGACGACACATGGTAATTTGTTTTTGCGTTCGCGCGGCAGAATGAACCAGCCCTTGATCGGCTGACCCCCATAACCATTGAACGCAACATCGAACACATCCACCGTTTGCAAACCCCAATCGCCAGCGACAAATTTTGCATCGAGTGGGAATTGGCGCGCGGTATTCAGCGTGTCACGCCAAAATGCATCGAAATCGTCTGGCTCGTTGCGCGGCGGTTGGTACGTTTGCAATTGATCGAGCGAAAGATCAAAGAGTGCCATCGTCATTTCCTCCAAGGGTTGTTGTGATTATAGGCGAGGGTTGGGTTCACCGCAAGATTGCCTGTGGCGTTCGTCAAGACGATTTGTCAGGCGCGGCACGCGGCAGTATAATTAGAGCAATCTAAACATCGAGGCGACGACGATGTCTGATTCCTTCATTCGCAATCCTCATCTTCCCGGCGACACTTTTTTCTGGCAAGCCGGCAAAACGGGCGCGCTCCTCTT
Organism: Chloroflexota bacterium; assembly: GCA_037440625.1. GTDB lineage: Bacteria > Chloroflexota > Anaerolineae > UBA4142 > UBA4142 > DAOTXS01. Next base: position 37,450 of record JBBITT010000015.1, on the reverse strand, counting down.
GCACGGTTATACCGCCTCCACCGCCGAAGTGCGTCCGCTGGGCGAGTATCTTTATCAGCACGGCTACACGGTTTCTGCACCTTTGCTTCCCGGTCACAACACCACACCCGATGATTTGAATCGTCAGCGTTGGCAAGATTGGACTAACGCGGTCGAGCGCGCGTACCAAGAACTCGCAGCGAAATGTGAGCGCGTGTTTGTGTGCGGCGAATCCATGGGGGCGCTCCTCGCGCTTTACTTGGCGGCAGATCATCCGGAAATTGCCGGCGTCGGGGTATATGCGCCAGCACTCCGCATCGCCAACCATGATGCCACGATGCGCCAAGCGCGGTTACTCTATCGTTTTGTCCGGCAAGTGAAAAAACAAGAACGCGAACCGAGTGCGGCGGATGCGCGCTGGCGCGGTTACACCGTCAATCCGGTGCCCGCGCTTGTGCAGATGAGCAAACTCCAAGACCAGGTGCGCCAACGCTTGCCGCGCATTCAGCAACCCCTGTTCGTCATCCAAGGTCGGCTGGACAAATCCATTGATTTGCAAAGCGGTGAAATTATTGTGCGGGAGGCAGGATCGCAACACAAAGAACTGCATTGGTTTGATCACTCGACTCATTGTGTGATTCTCGATTGTGAATGGGAACGCGCCGCAGAGATGACGTGGACATTCATTCAGAAAGTAGAAGGCGGAAAGCAGTAAGCAGGAAAATCACTGCCTACTGCCTTTTGCTTTCTGCCTACTTTCAGCGCAAGGAGTTTGCAATGAAGCAAGTTTTCCATTGGTATGATTACATCACATTCAACATTTATTTCTTAGGTCTCTCCACGCTATCGCAAACATTATCCCCGCTCGTCTTTCCCTTGCTTGTTCAGCAATTCCTTGGCGAAGAAGCTAAGGGAACCTTTTTTGGCACGTTGCGTTTGTGGAGCTTAATGGTCGCGCTTTTGGCGCAAGCGTTTTGGGGCATCCTCTCTGATCGCACCACGTGGCGCTTTGGTCGGCGACGGCCGTACATTCTTGGCGGCACACTCGTCAACTTGCTTTTCATCGCCGCGATTGGTCTGTCATCCACGATGAGTGGCTGGGCCGGTTTCTGGTTTCTCTTTGCGATGGCACTCCTTTTGCAAGTTTCATCGAACGCGGGCCAAGCCGCGCAACAAGCGGTGATTCCCGATCTAGTGCCAGAAGAAAAGCGCGGACGCTTTTCCGGGTTCAAAGCATTGTTCGAAGTTCCCCTGGCGCTGATTTTGGCATCGCAAGTTATCGCACGGATGATTGCGAGTGGCAATATGATCCTCGGCATCGGTGTTGCCATCATCGTGCTCGTGATCGCCATGCTTCTGGCAATGCTCATCCGCGAAGAACCCTTGAAGCAAGCGCCTGAATTCGATTGGCAACCTTTTGTGCGCTTGGTGTGGATGACCGCATTGTTCACCATCATCATCCTTGTCTTGGGTGAAGGCACCAAAGCGTTTGGCGGATTGATTGCCGGTCTGAACGATGTAACCCTAGCCATGCTCCTCTACGGCATCGTTGGCGTCATCGCAATGAGCATTGCCATTGCGATGGGGGTCTACTTGAGCGTGCGTCTCTCGCTGGGCACGGCGGCAAGTGAAAGCAATCCATCGTTCACGTGGTGGGTCATCAATCGTCTGGCGTTTCTGGTTGGCGCAGTGAACATTTCAACGTTTGTCGTGTACTTTTTGCAAGGACGCTTGGGCTTGGTGCGCGAAAAAGCCGCGGGCCCAGCGGCAAATCTTTTGCTTGTTGTCGGCGTGATGATTCTAATTTTTGCGATTGCTAGCGGGTGGCTTTCGGATCGCATCGGACACAAGCGCACGGTCGCGATTGCCGGCGTCATCGGCGCACTGGGCGTGGCAATTGCGATTGCCGTGCCAGACCTTAACGCGATTTACATCGGTGGATTGTTTATCGGCGTGGCGGCCGGAATGTTTTACACCGCGAACTGGGCGCTTGGCACAAAACTCGTGCCGCCGGCTGAAGCCGGGCGTTATCTAGGCATTTCGAATCTGGCAGGTGCTGGGGCAGGCGCAGTTGGTGCGTATATCGGTGGACCCATTGCCGATTTCTTTACCGTACGATTCCCAGCCATTCCCGGCATCGGCTACGTGTTACTGTTTGCGATGTATGGTTTCTTGTTCCTCGCGTCGGTGATCGCCTTGTGGCGTGTCCACGAGCCGGGAAAATAACACGTTCGTTTGTGTTGCATCCGATTTGGGATATAATAAAGCAAGCGAAGGGGCGCACACATTGTGCGCCTCTCAATCTGTCTAGCCATGTTCCCTTTTTCAATTCACCGCCTTTGGGCAATCCTGCAAAAAGAATTTCGCCACATCTGGCGTGACAAACGCACGTTGTTTCTCGTTACGCTCTCGCCCGCGATTATGCTATTCACGTTTGCGTACCTTTTTGCGTTCGAAGTGCAAAACGTGCGGCTGGGAGTGTGGGATATGGATCAAACCGCCACCTCACGCCGATTCATTGCCAGCATCACTGCCGATAGCAAATTCAAACACAGCCAGACGCTCGATGGTTACGATGACGTGCGTAACGCGCTGACGCAGGGGACCATTCACCTTGCCATCGTCATCCCGCTCGACTTTGAAGCCAAATTGATCGCCGGTGAATTATCGCCCGTCCAAGTGATCGCCGATGGAAGCGATTCGGTGACTGCCAGCCAAACCATCGCGCGTTTCCGTCAGCGCGCCCTCGATTTCAATCGTCAAATCTCGATTGCCGGCTCAAACACCCCATCGCCCATCCGCGTCCAAACCCAAGCGTGGTACAACCGCGAACTCAATTCGCAATACTCGATGGTGCCGGGCTTGTTGCCCATCGTTTTGATTTTGCCTTCGCTCGCGCTGGCACTCGCCGTCTCGCGCGAAAGAGAATTAGGCAGTTTTGAAACACTCGCTACCACACCGATGCGCGGTATCGAGTACTTGATCGGTAAATTGATCCCGTACATCGTTTTTGGCTTGGTGAGTGCAGGCATCGCCATCTTGCTAGCGATTGTTTGGTTTCGCGTGCCTTTGCGCGGCTCGCCGATTGACTTGGCGGTGTTTACGACTGTTTATCTCTTTGCATCGTTGGGCGAAACGTTGTTCATCGCCAGTTTTCTCACCAGCCAAGGAACCGCGATGCGCGTTGTGCTCCTCATCTTTTTCATCCCCAGTTTCTTTATGGCAGGGGTTATTTTGCCGGTGGACACGCGTTCGGGCATTGCTCAACTTGTTTCTTTCTTTTTACCGGCAACCCAATACGTGCAAATGACACGCGGGATTTTTCTTAAAGCATTGGGCGTACCCGATTTACTTTTACCCGGCGGCTATCTGTTGGCGTTGGGGGCGGTCCCCACGCTCATTAGTTTGTGGCTGTTCAAAAAGCAAGTAGATTAAAAGATGCGCACCATACTCAACCTGACGTGGAAAGAATCTATCCAACTCTTGCGCGACCGGGTACTCTTGGTCTTTTTGATTTTGGTGCCGGTGGCGCAACTCTTGCTCATCGCCGAAGCCACTGGCACTAGTGTGCGCGGTATCAAGTTTGCCGTGTGGGATCAGGATCAAAGCCAATTGAGCCAAGACCTGATCCGCACACTCGACAATTCCGAACCCTTTGCGCTCTTGCGGCGCGTGACCAGTTATGAGGAGATTTATCAATTGATCAATAGCGGCGATGCCAAAGTGGCTTTGATCATCCCGCCGGATTTCTCGCGCGCGGCGCTCCGGCCCGATACCCACGCCACCCTCACCGCGATCATTGACGGCACGAACGTGATCGTGGGGCAGAGCGTGCTCGGCGCGATTGAGGGTGCCGTGAACGAGGTAGCCCGTCAACTGTTTGCACAAGCCGGAATCACCACCCTGAGCGGCATTGACCTCAAAGTGGATTTGGCATTCAACCCAACCTTAAACATTCGTTGGTCAACCCTCACGGCGCAACTTCCATTCATCACGTACCAACTTGTCCTCGTCGTTGCCGCCGTTGGTTTTGTGCGCGAACGCGAATTGGGAACCATCGAACAACTCGTTGTTACACCCATTAGCCGGCTTGATCTGATGCTGGGCAAGGGCTTGATGGCATTGGGCGTGGGCATCATCAATTTCTTTTTGCTGTGGCTGACTCTGACCCTAGGATTCAGTATTCCCTTCCGGGGCGACTTTTTTGTGTTCGTCTTGCTCGGCTTGTTGTTCATCGTTACCGAAATTGGAGTTGGCACACTCTTGTCCATCATCACCACTAGTCAACAACAAGCCATCTTGATCGTCTTTTTGCTCGCGATGCTCGAAGTAACCTTTTCCGGCTATCTCGTCCCCACGGACAATATGCCACCCTTTATGCAGATTGCCGCCGCCGTTTCGCCGCTCCAACATTTTACCGCCATCACGCGCGATGTGTTTCTCAAAGGATCATCGCTGGTGATGATGCTCGATCACATCATTCCACTAGTCTTGCTCACCTTGGGCAGTCTAGGAACGGCGTGGGCATTGTTTGTACGCGCAGAGGTGTAGGACAAATTTTAAATTTGTCCCACGGACAAGAGCATGAACAACATCGGACACATTCAAGCCGAGAAACTAACTAAACATTTCCGCAAAATCCAAGCCGTGCGCGGGATTGATCTGGACATTGCGCCCGGCGAAATTTACGGACTGATTGGACCCGACGGCGCCGGGAAAACCACCACCATTCGAATGCTGGCGGGAGTGATGAAACCTACGTCCGGCACCGCGCGTGTGAGCGGGTTCGATACCAGTCGTGAAGCCGAACAACTCCGCTCCCAAGTGGGCTATATGTCGCAACGCTTTTCGTTGTATGGCGATCTCTCTGTGCGTGAGAACATTGAATTTTATGCCGATATTTTTGGCGTGCGCGGCAGTGAGCGCGAACAACGTATTCAACGCTTGTTGCACTTTGCGCGCTTGGAAGAATTTCAAGACCGCGCCGCCAACGCCTTGTCTGGCGGAATGAAAAAGAAACTGGGTCTCGCCTGCGCACTCATTCATCATCCGCGCGTTCTCTTTCTCGATGAACCCACGAACGGCGTGGACCCCATTTCGCGCCGCGAATTCTGGGACATTTTGAGCGACCTCCACCTTCAAGGCGTAACCATTTTCATCAGCACCGCGTATATGGATGAAGCCGAGCGTTGCTCGCGCGTGGGGTTGATGTATCAAGGCGAAATCATCCGGCAAGGCGCGCCCACCGATTTGCGTCAATTGGTGCAAGGCGATTTACTCGCCATCGTAACCAACGATTTGAACGCTTCGGAAGCGTTGATGCAAAAACTAGACGGCGTGAGCGAAGTTCAAGTGTACGGCGATCGTTTGCACGTCTTTGTTGACGATGCAAAACAGCGCGCCCCAGAAATCCAAACCGCACTGGAAGCCGTCGGCATTCGCGTCGCAACCATTCGCCAAACGGTGCCCCATTTGCAAGAAGTATTTGTTTCGTTGGTCACCCGACAACGACCGCTGATGACCGACCACTGACCGCCAAACCAACAATTTCATGGAGGACACAATGGGTTTCAAATTTGAGAAACTTGGGTTGGCAACTTGCTATGGATTATACGGACATGATACACGCGATTGCTGCGAAATTGCCATATTCGGAAAACGATAATCTCAAAAGTCAACTTTGGGTGAACGTAGTTTGCGTGAAGAACAAGAGACGTATGCCATTGATCCAAATCCACCATTCTAACCGAACCGCCGCGCAAATTTACAGTCTGCCGTCGGCGGTTGACGGTCATCCACGATGAAACCAGATTCGATAAACTTGGATGCAATCATCGCGCAAGAACTCACCCGCCGCTTTGGCAAATTCGTCGCCGTGGATCACATCTCGTTCACCGTCCGGCGCGGTGAGATTTTTGGTTTCCTGGGACCCAATGGTTCCGGCAAGACGACGACCATTCGGATGTTGCTGGGCTTGTTGCATCCATCGAGCGGCAAAGCCCGCGTGCTGGGATACGATGTGCTTCGGCAAGCCGACCAAGTCAAACGCAAGGTTGGCTATATGTCACAAAAGTTCAGTCTCTACAATGATCTCACGGTGATTGAGAATCTCAAGTTTTATGGACGCGCCTATAATGTCTGGGGGCAAGAGCTGGAACAGCGCCAACGGCACGTCCTTGATCTAGTTGAACTGACCGGCGCAGAACATACCTTGACCGCAAATCTTGCCGGCGGATTCAAACAACGTCTCGCGCTGGCTACCGCGATCATTCACCAACCTCCCCTCGTTTTTCTGGACGAGCCAACGGCCGGGGTGGACCCGGTCGTGCGCCGCGATTTTTGGAAACTACTCTACCGCCTCGCTGCGGAAGGCACCACGATTTTTGTAACCACGCACTATATGGACGAAGCCGAACAATGTCATCGGCTAGCGTTCATCTACAATGGCAAAATCGTTGCAGAAGGAACGCCCGCCGAAATCAAAGAACGCCAGATGCGGGGGCACGTCATTGAAATTGATTGCGATCAACCGGGACGGGCGTTGGAAATTTTGCGCCAAATGGAAAAGTTGGAAGAGATTGCCTTGTACGGCAGTTCGATTCACGCCGTCGTCCCCGATTGCGAGATCTACTGCGCCAAGATCCAAGCCGCCCTCACCGCCGCACAGATTACCATCTATTCGATGCAGGTGATTCCACCCTCACTCGAAGATGTGTTTATTGCGCGCGCCCGGGGATAACAGAGTCGTGTTCCGTAAAGACGGCTGGGAATAAGGACAGCAATATGCAAAACGTATCTCATCGGTCAACCAAGTTCCAAGTCAATTTGAAAAATTACTTGGCGATGTTCATCACGGCACTCATCTCACTTTTGGTCGCGTGCCAACCGGCGAATGAAACCACAACCAACTCCGTGTGGTCAGGATTTTTGGAAGGCACCACGCTCCAAGTTTCATCCGAGGTCGGCGGACGCATCACCTCCATCGCCGTCCAAGAAGGTGATGTGGTACAACCAGGGCAAACGCTTGCGACCCTCGACGATGAAATGATTCGTTGGCGCATCGAGATTGCCGATGCCAATGTTGCCGCCGCCGAAGCGCAACTCAAGTTGCTTGAGATCGGCGCGCGCACCGAAGATTTGCAACGCGCTCAAGCCCGGGTCGAACAAGCGCGTGCGGCATTCCTTGCCGCCTCGCAAGCCGTTACCGATACCGAAGCGATTCGCACGAATCCGCAAGCCCTCCTCATCGCCAAAGCCGATGCAGAGGCCCGCGCCATTGCCGCATCGTATCAATTGACCGCGACCGTCAAGCAAGCTCAAGCTGCCGATCAAGAAGTCAAATTCTGGGAAGATCAAAATCGTTCGCTTGAACAAGGCGTGGAGATTCGTTTGCCGACCGGCGCGACGTTACACTTTGATACCCCCTCGGCGCGCTTGGCGTACGCGCAAGATCAATGGAATCAAGCCAGCCATCGTGCGTGGCAAGCCTGGGCGGCGGTGGATTTGGCGAACGCGAATGCGTTGATTGCCAAGAATAATCTCAACGATCTCACCGATCAACTTGCCAATCCCATCGCGCTTGACAATCGCGTGAACCAAGCGCGCGCGGCACGCGACAAGGCGCAAGCCAACTGGCGCGCCGCCGAAGCTGCGCTCCAACTCTTGCGCGATGGCGCCAGCCCGTCCCAACTTCAAGCCGCACGTGCCGCCCTCGATCAAGCCAAAGCCGCGCGCGCCACGCTCGATCAAGAACACGCGCGGCACACAATTGTGGCGCCATCTGCCGGGATCGTCAAGCGCGTGGTGTATCGCGTGGGCGAAATTGTTGCGCCCACGCAAGCCATTGTGCAGTTGAGTAGCGCCACTCAATTAAAGTTGCGGGTGTTTGTCTCGTTCGCGCAAGTGGAAAAGATTCGCGTGGGTGAGCCAGTCACTCTTTTTGTGAGCGAGTTGAACAATCGCAAATTAGCCGGGACGGTAACCTACATCGCCGATACTGCCGAGTTTTCCGGGCGCCAAGCCCAGACCGATAATGAACGCAACGCCCAACTCGTTGCGGTGGAAATTGCCGTGAAGGATGCGGATGAGCAAGTGAAACCCGGGATGCCCGCCACCGCGATTTTTGGCAACCGCGCCCCCGGCTTGACCTTGGATTTGCCGGCGATTCTGCATCTGCCGCAAGCGCAAACTTTTTCCGGCTCGTTGGAAGCCAAGCAAACGCGCGTCGCATCGGAATTGAGCGCACGCGCGATCAAGGTGCAGGTCAAGCGTGGCGATGTCGTTCGAACGAACGATGTCTTGATTGAACTCGATGGCGCGGCGTTACAATCCGCATTGAGCGAAGCCCAAGCCGCCGTGCGTGCCGCGCAATCGAATGTGGACCAAGTGAACGAACCCGCGCGACCCGGGACCATCGCCTTGGCGCAAGCCGGGGTCGCCCAAGCCCAAGCCGATCTACAAGCCGCCCGTGCCGCGCTCGATAGCGCGAATCGAACGTTGAAATCGCCCCAAGAGTGGCTCACTCAATTGCACGTGTGGGAAGGCAAAGTGATCGCCGCGCAAGGCGAGGTCAAGCGCGCGGAAGCCACGCTTGCTGGGATTCAAAGCCAAATCGAAATCGCGCAACAAGATCAATCAAACCTGGGGAAGACACGCTTGGCAAGCTTGCAATATCAACGCGAAGGTGCGCAAGCCAATCTACTCGCCGCGCAAACAACGTTAAGCGGAACGCAACGAGTGGTTGAACTCTATCGTCAAACACTGGCTCAGCCATTAGAATTGATTGCAGCACAACACGCCGCCACGTTCCAAGTCCAGGTCGCCGAAGCCGGTTTGAATGTTGCGCAAGCGGAATTGGCAATTGCGCAACGGAGTCCGCAGAAAGAAGCGGTGGCGCTTGCCGAAGCCAAATTGCGCGCGGCACGCGCGAGTCTTGAGATCGTCCAAGCGCAATTGAATCGCACCACGATTACTTCGCCAATGGATGCTCAGGTGGTTGGACGGAACGTGGAACCGGGAGAGACGGTGCGCCCGGGTGTGCCGCTCATCGTCCTCGCCGACCCGCGTGAATTGGAGATGACCATTTACGTACCAATACGGAGTATGGGTATGCTCAAGGAAGGACAGACCGGCACACTCAAATTGCCGAGCATCCCCGGCAAATCGTTCACGGCAAAGATAACGTACATTGCCCCGGAAGCCGAGTTCAAGCCAGCCAACATTTACAACAGCCAAGAACGCTCCGAGATGGTGTTTGCGGTGCGTGTTACGGTTCCCAATCCGAGTGGAGAGTTGAAAGCCGGCTTGCCAGCAGATGTAACGTTTCAATAACCGCTGGGCCAATCAAATTTGACACAAGGTGTCTTTGAAATATAATAGACCTACCGCAAAAGTCGTATAACGCCGGCGTAGCTCAGCGGTAGAGCAGGGGACTCATAAGCCCTTGGTCACTAGTTCAAATCTAGTCGCCGGCACAAGCCCTGCAAAAGACAGGGCTTTTTTGTTACCATGACCGCAGTACTATTGCTATCACTCTACTTCAAGCCCATACTACTTGATAGTAAGGTTAGAACATTCTCTCAAAAGAAAGGGGGTGAAAGGCAATGTATCTTCCGCACGAAGAAGGTCAGGGATTGGTTGAGTACGCATTGATTCTTGTCTTGGTTGCCCTCGTGGTCATTGCGATCCTGACGTTGTTGGGACCCCAAATCGCCAACGTATTTAGCCAGGTCACGAACGCGCTGGGAACAACCTAATCGCGCAAACGACCAATCCTACTTGGGCCCTATCCATGATAGGGTCCTCGGAAAGATCATTGTTGGGCAATTCGATTTTTATCTTTATCCCAAGGTCAGGAATAGTTCTTGACCTTTTTATTTTTAATGAACTTTACCTCAAGCCCAAATCAGATATAATCGAACCATGCCTCGCTTTTCGATCTCGCACCAACTGCGCCTTGTTTTGCTCGTGATGAGCATTATTTGCCTCCTCGTTGCATTTTTTCCCGATTCGCCTTGGCTACCCTTCCAAAAGGAATTGCAAACCTCACGTACGCCCCAAGCCGCCACCCAAGCCGTCCATTGGTTGTTTGGCAGTGGCGCGCTGATCTTTGCCAGCATTATGATCGCGTGGCGAAGGGTGCAAAACAGAATTATTGCCGGGATTGAATGGCTTACCAATTTGCCGGCTAAAAAGTACTGGCTGATCGTCTGGGGACTAGCGTTCGGTTTGCGGTTACCCATCGAAATACTATTTCCCCAACCCGAACCAATGAGTGACGCGCTGTGGTATCACAACACGGCGATTGCCATTGCCGAAGGCAGAGGACTGCAAGAGTACGGGACGCCCACCGCGTATAGGCCGCCGGGCTATTCAACCTTACTTGCCATCACGTATCGCTTGTTCGGACCTGATCCACGGTGGGCGTGGTTCTGGGGAATCCTGTCGCTGATCATCATCGTGCTCACAACGTACTGGCTTGCTCAACGATTGTATGACAAATCCATCGCCAGAATGGCTACGTTGATCATTGTGACCTATCCTGCTTTAATCTTGTACACGGGCCAACAAATGAGCGACCTGGTCTTTGTGGCAGGGTTAATGCTCATCTGGTACGTTCTATTGCGTTATCCATCTCTGCGCTGGTTTCAAAGCATCGGTATTGGCATTGCGCTGGGATTGCTCACGCTCACCCGCAGTGTTGCGATCGGGGTGTTTCTCATCGTACCGCTTTTGTGGCTCATCCAACAATTCAATCGCCGCCAGATTCTTGTCCATTCGATTCTGCTCACGCTTGCATTTACGGCGTGCCTGATGCCGTGGCTGTGGCGCAACTATGTTCTCTGGGGGACGCCCACGCTTGGCACGAATATGGGACTGAACCTCTACATTGGCAGTCATCCCGATGCATCTGGTTCGTTCGATGTTGCCATTGTCCCCGCCCAATTGACCAATCCCAATCTCCGGCTCAACGAAGCCCAGGTTGATCAGATTTTTCTGCAAGAAGCCATTGCTTTTGCCACGACCCATCCCATCGAAGTATTATTGATCTTGCCCAGAAAAGTGATTCAACTTTACTTGCTCGAAGTTACCGCCGCCGAATCGCTCTTGCAGAATCATCCCCTCTGGCTCAAGTATGGTATGTATGGCATCACGCAAATGTTTTATCTCCCCATCTTGATCTTGTTTGTCCTTCGTATCTTGAACCTGTTTGAGCCACGTCTTTTGCCACAAGGGATTCAATGGCTGGGTTGGTTGGTCATCATCTATTTCACGTTGCTCACGCTCATCTTTTTTGGAATGGATCGCTATCGGTTACCCTTCTTTCCCTGGATGGTTATCGAAAGCAGTGTCATGGGGCTGAAATTAAAAAACGACTCTCTTGTGGAGAGTCGCTGACATTATACTTGCTCAGCAAGAATGATGGCTTCTGCCACTTCACGCATAGACTTGCGCAAAGCACGCGCTTGACTTTGAATTCGCGTAAACGCATCCTGTTCATCTATCTTGTGTCGCCTCATCAAAATCCCTTTTGCCCGCTCGACGAGTTTGCGCGTTTCCAATGCCTCTTTGAGTCCACCAATCTCTTCGTACAACACCGCTTTTTCCAACTCACCGGCGGCCACATCGGCAATGATAGACAATAATTCAATGTCCTCCGGCAAATAGTTGCGCCCTTCACGCGTTTGCACATTGATCGCACCAATGACTTTGCCGCGCGAAATGAGCGGCACCACCAAGAGTGATTGAAACATAGATTCGTTGGTTTCGGGGAGATATTTGAAATGCGGATCGCGCGAAGCGTGCGGCGCGGCAATCGGTTTGGCTTGCTTGGCGGCATAGCCCGTCAATCCTTCGCCCAAGCGCAACCGCGCACGCCCAATCGCATCGGGCGACAAACCGGTGCTGGCTTTCAAGACAAGATACTCGTTCGCATCGTCGAGCAAATAAATCGAACAGGAATCAGCATCCATCACGCGAGCGGTCTTGCGTGTGATGAGCGCGAGGATTTGATCCAACGACCACGCCGCGCTGATCGCGCGGGTGATTTCGCGCAACGCCGCAAGTTGTGCACGCAATCGTTTGACTTGGGCATCAGGGGTCATCGGTGCAGATTATAAAAGAGCGCGGACAATACGTCAAGCCCAAGATTTGTCAATCGGGGTGATTGTGGTATAATCTGCTCCGCCATTTTGGGAGGATAATTAGATATGCCGAGACGAGTTGATCCGCGCAAACAGAGACGCGATTGGCGTTGGTACGCCAATGTGGGATTGAATGCCATCGTCGCACTGAGTATGGTGCTGGGCACGGTATTCATCTTTACCGGGGTTGGCACGCCGAGCGCGCCCCCGCCCCCCACACTCGAAGTGCCAACGGCGGCGCCGAATGTAGCACCCACGCCAGCGCCACCAACGCCCACGCCCCAAGCCAGTTTGGATGAAGCACCCATCTATCTGGTTGATTGGATTTGATTCAAAATCAAAATCCCGAAGGAGATAACCCTTCGGGATTTTGATTTAGACGCTCTTGACCTTGATAACCTTGGGCTTGATCTCTTCCGCTTTGGGAATCGTCAGCGTCAGCACCCCATTTTCAAAATTGGCTTCGGCTTTATCGGCTTGGATTGGCATCGCCACATCAATCACGCGCGAGAAGGGGCCATAGCGTCGCTCTTGAAGCAAGAATGTACCTTCTTCTTGCGGCGCTTTGGTTTCCCCACGAATCGTCACGGTGCTCCCTTCGATCGTTACTTCGACATCATCCGGGTTGACGCCCGGCACCGATGCACGAATAATCACCGCATCTTTGGTCGTATAAATATCGAGTGGGAGATAGATGCCGGTTCCCTCAAAGCCGTGCAGGGGACGCACAAACGATTCCTCAAACAAGCGATCCATCGCTTGCCGCAAAGTCATCATTTCCTTAAAAGGTTCCCATCGTGAGATGCTCATCTCTATCCTCCTTGACCGCGTAACATCAGTTTATTTCGTCTTGACTTTGATCGTCTTGGGCTTGGCGTCTTCGGCTTTGGGAATCTTGAGCGTCAGCACGCCGTTTTCAAAGGTCGCGTCTGCTTTGTCGGCTTTGACGCCACCCGGTAAAACCACCGATCGGCAAAAAGCCCCATAGCGGCGTTCTTTGCGAATATAATTTTCCTCTTTGACTTGGCGATCCTCTTTCACTTCGCCTTTGATCGTCAGCGTATCGCCGGTGATCGTTACTTCGACTTGATCGGGCTTGACACCCGGCAATGCCGCTTTGACGACCACATCGTCTTTGGTTTCGTACAAATCAATCGCCAACTCTGCCGCGCCGATCGGTGCCAGCCACCCAAAACTGGGGCGCACAAACGAATCGTCAAAGAGTCGCTCAATGGCATTGCGCAACGATAGTGGCTCAAATGGATCCCATCGAATCAGGCTGCTCATAGGTTTACCTCCCTCTTTCACCGAGTCTCGCTCGGTTATTTTGCGTTTTGGATTATACATCCATATTCTCATTTTGTCAATATAGTTGATAATGTTTTTATCAACTTTTTACACTAATTTTACTTAAAATAGTTGACATATATAAACTAAAATGGTATAATATCGCCGAAGCTGCGAGGGTGCTTATGGAATTCAAGGATTATTACAAGATTTTGGGCGTTGACAAGAACGCAACCGAAAAGGAAATTCGGAACGCCTATCGGCGGTTGGCGCGCAAGTTACACCCGGACGTCAACCCTGATAAGGCAGCTCAGGAAAAGTTCAAAGAAGTCAACGAGGCGTACGAAGTCTTGTCCGATCCCGCCAAACGCCACAAATATGACACGCTGGGCGCGAATTGGCAACAGTATGAGCAATTCCAACGCGCCGGCGGTCAAGGGCCGTTTCAATGGGGAAGCGGCGGGACGCAGTATCGCATCTTTACGCAAGAAGACCTGGGGGATCTCTTTGGCGATTTGGGCGGCTTTTCCGATTTCTTCCGGACGGTCTTTGGGGGCGACTTTGTCCGGACGCAAACACGCCCACAGCGCGGTCAAGACCTCGAACAAACTTTGGAGATTACTTTGGAAGAAGCGTACCGGGGAACAACGCGCATTTTGCAAAAAGACGGGCGCCGGTTGGAAATCAAAATTCCGCCGGGCGTCAAGACCGGCTCAAAAATCCGGTACGCGGGCGAAGGACATCCGAGCCCCAACGGTGGTTCACCCGGCGATTTGTTCTTGCGCATTCAAATTGCGCCGCACCCAACGTTTGAGCGCGATGGCGATGATTTGCGCTGTGAAGTGCCAGTGGATCTATACACCGCCCTACTCGGGGGCGAAGTAACTATCCCCACGCTCAAAGGTCAGGTGGTGCTCAAGATTCCGCCCGAAACTCAAGCCGGCAAGACTTTCCGATTAGCGGGGCAAGGGATGCCACGGCTCAACACACCCAACACGTTTGGCGATTTGTACGCCAAAGTGCGCATCATTCTGCCGGAACATTTGACGCGCGAAGAGCGCGAGTTGTTCACGAAACTAGCCGCAATGAGGAAGAAACCATGATGGAATATCACGATCCGGATGAACCGATTTACGTCATCAGCGTTGCCGCACGTTTGCTCGAAGTCCATCCGCAAACCTTGCGCTATTACGAACGGGCTGGCTTGCTCAAACCCACGCGTTCGTCCGGCAAGATTCGACTGTACTCGCAACGCGAAATTGAACGCTTGCGCAAGATTCTTCGCCTGACGAACGAACTGGGTGTAAATCTGGCTGGCGCGGAAATCATTTTGGATTTGGCCGATCGTTTGGAGAACTTGCAACAGCAATGGAAGAAACGCGAGGAGGAATTGATGGCTGAAATTGCGCAACTGCGCAAGGAACTCGGGCGGTAGCGCATGATACCGATCACAGACGCGAACCCCGCGCGCCGATTCCCATTGATCAACTTGATGTTGATCGCACTCAACGTGATGGTCTTTTTGTTTGAATTGACCTTGTCAACACGGGCACTCGATCGTTTGATCGCCGCGTGGGGCGTAACGCCGAGCAATATTTTTCTTGCGCTAGCGCATCCATTGGCAGCACCGCCCAGCATCTGGCTCACGCTCCTCACCGCGCAATTCTTGCATGCGGGCTGGGCGCACATCATCGGCAATATGCTGTTCTTGTGGGTCTTTGGCGACAACATCGAAGATGTGTTGGGGCATTTTGGGTACCTGTTCTTTTACTTGATTGCCGGCGTTGCCGCCGGAATTGTCCAAGTGTTTGTGATGGGACCATCCCGCGTTCCAATGATCGGCGCCAGTGGTGCGGTTGCCGGCGTGCTGGGCGCGTACCTGATTCTGTACCCAACCGCACGCATCGGCATTCTGTTACCAATCTTTTTCTTTTTCACGACGATTGAGTTACCGGCGGTGCTCGTGATCGGGTGGTGGTTCATTCAACAATTTTTCTATGGACTAGGTTCGCTCACCTTGGCGGCGTCCAGCGGCGTAGCGTTCTGGGCACACATTGGAGGATTCATCGCCGGGTTGGTGATGATTCTTCCGTTCATCGGACGTGCTCGGCGCCGACGTCTACCCGTTTATTATTCGATTGACGATTATCCATAGAGGTAGAACCATATGACAACGCAAACTGAAGAACGCATCGGCGACAAGCTCGATGAGATTCAACAGGAATGGAGCAAACCCATCGTTAACCTGCTTCGGGAAACAAACAAGGTCAAACTTGGTAACAAGGGAAGACTAGTCGCGCGCCCCGCCCGCGATCGCTCCAGTTTGCGTTGGACGCTTGCATGGCGCGATGGCAAGATCGCGTACGATCTCAACGTCGTGGTGTATGTCGAAGATGATGGCAAAGTCACCAAGGTTAGCAAAGTACTGGTACATCGTCATGCCTCCGCTGATTACGATTATGACGGGCATACACCAACGACACGGATGCGGCGATTGAACGGTTTATCGTTAGAAGAAATCAAACAAACAATCGAAGCAGAATTAAAATAACGACGAATGACCGATGACGAAGGACGGATGACCGCTCTCGTCATTCGTCCTTCGTCTTTGATTAGGTCAAATAAAAGCAGAGGTGGATAAACTATGGCCTTCAATATGAATAAACTAACCGAAAAAGCACAAGAAGCAGTCCTAGGTGCGCAAGAACTGGCGCAAAACAATCAACACAGCCAAATCGAGCCAGAACACTTGGCGTATGCGCTGCTCACCCAAGCCGATGGCGTGGTGCCCCAAATTGCGAGTGCGCTTGGCGCGAACGTTGAGAGCATTGCACGGCAATTCGGCGATGAATTGAATCGTTTGCCCAAAGTGTATGGCACCGCACATCAGTTTGGCGTTTCACCACGCTTGGCGCGCGTGCTGGAAAATTCGCTTCAGCAAGCGCACAACTTGCACGACGAGTACGTTTCGACCGAGCATCTTTTGCTCGCCTTGATCGAACACGCGAACGGCGCAACCGGGCGTGTTCTGCAAAACGCGGGCATCACGCGTGATGCCGTGCTCAAAGCATTGACGCAAATTCGTGGCAATCAACGAGTTACCTCGCCCAACCCGGAGACGACGTACCAGGCGTTGCAAAAGTACGGCCGCGACCTGACCGATCTCGCGCGCAAAGGCAAACTCGATCCGGTGATCGGGCGCGACGAAGAGATCCGCCGCGTGATGCAAATCTTGTCGCGCCGCACGAAAAATAATCCGGTCTTGATTGGTGAACCCGGCGTGGGCAAGACCGCGATTGCAGAAGGACTTGCGCAACGCGTTGTGCGCGGCGATGTGCCCGAGCCGCTCAAGAACAAACGCGTCGTCCAACTCGATATGGGCGCGCTCGTCGCCGGCGCGAAATATCGCGGCGAGTTTGAAGAGCGACTCAAAGCGGTGCTCAAAGAAATCACGAGCGCGGAAGGACAGATCATTTTGTTCATTGACGAGATTCACACCGTCGTGGGTGCCGGCGCGGCAGAAGGTGCGATGGATGCCAGCAATATGTTGAAACCGATGCTCGCGCGTGGTGAATTACACACTGTCGGTGCGACCACGCTCGACGAGTACCGCAAACACATCGAAAAAGATGCCGCGCTCGAACGACGATTCCAACCGGTGTTCGTCGGCGAACCCAGCGTCGAAGACACGATTTCGATTTTGCGCGGGCTCAAAGAACGGTACGAAGTGCATCACGGTGTTCGCATCAAAGATGCCGCGCTCGTCGCCGCAGCCGTCTTGTCCAAGCGCTACATCACAGATCGCTTTTTGCCGGACAAGGCGATTGATCTGGTAGACGAAGCCGCGTCGCGCTTGCGCATGGAAATTGATTCGATGCCGGCGGAACTGGACGAGATCACCCGGCGCATCAAACAACTGGAAATCGAACGCGTGGCGTTGCAGAAGGAACAAGACGATGCCTCGCGTGAACGCTTGCGCGCGCTGGACAAAGAACTGGCTGACTTGAAAGAAAAATCGAACGCGCTGACGGCGCATTGGCAACAAGAAAAAGACTTGGTGAACCAGATGCGCAAGTTGAAAGAAGAAAAAGACGCGGCGCAAATCGAGTTGGAAAAAGCGGAACGGCAGTACGATTATAACCGCGCCGCGGAACTGCGTTACAGTAAATTGTCGGAAATTGATCGCAAGATGAAAGAGGTGGAAGCGCGTCTCGCCGAGATTCAAAAAACCGGCAAGATGCTGAAAGAAGAAGTGGACGAAGAAGACATTGCGGAGGTGGTTGCCAAGTGGACGGGCATTCCGGTTTCGCGGTTGATGGAAGGCGAGATTCAAAAACTGCTACGCATGGAAACCAATTTGCACAAACGCGTCGTTGGGCAAGATGATGCGATTCGCGCGGTGGCGAACGCGGTGCGCCGCGCGCGCGCGGGCTTGCAAGACCCCAAGCGACCGATTGGTTCGTTCATCTTTCTGGGTCCCACCGGCGTGGGTAAAACGGAACTCGCGCGCGCGCTCGCTGAATTTCTGTTTGACGATGAAGCCGCGATGATTCGGATTGATATGAGCGAGTATCAAGAGAAACATACCGTAGCGCGACTCATCGGCGCGCCGCCGGGCTACGTCGGTTACGAGGAAGGCGGGCAGCTCACCGAAGCCGTGCGTCGCCGTCCCTACGCGGTGGTGTTGTTCGACGAAATCGAAAAAGCGCACACCGACGTGTTCAACACCCTCTTGCAGATTCTCGATGATGGGCGCTTGACCGATGGGCAGGGACGCACGGTGGATTTCAAGAACACGGTCATCATCATGACCTCGAACATTGGTACCGAGTACTTGCAAAATGGCGATACGGCAAATGCACGCGACTTGGTGCTCGGAGCGTTGCGCGCGCGCTTCCGTCCCGAATTTTTGAATCGCATTGACGAAATTGTCTTGTTCCATCCGCTCGACCGCGCGCACTTGAAGCGCATTGTGGACATTCAACTCGAAGCAATCTTGAAACGGATGGCGGATCGTCACATTGACATCGAATTGACGGATGCCGCGAAAGAATTGCTGGTGCGCGAAGGATACGATCCGACGTACGGGGCGCGTCCGCTCAAGCGCGCGATTCAGCGACTGATTCTCGATCCGCTGGCGTTGCAAATTTTGGAAGGGAAATTTGCGGAAGGGGATACGGTGGTCGTGGATGTGGACAAGGATCAAATCGTTTTCTGGCGCGAGGAAAAGCGGATGAAGAAGGCGGCGTAATGAAAAGCAAACGTCCCACTCTTTCAAGTGGGACGTTTGCTTTCTTGAATCAGAACTATGGCAAGGCGCATCGTCGGAACAACAACTAGGGTGGATACACACCAAAAGTGGCAAGCCAATCCAAATCATCGGCGCGATCAACCCGATACACACCGCCGGTGCCAGCGCAGTTCCCGTTCTTGCCAAAGGAGGTTACGCCGCCAATCACATTGGACTTGCCAATGAAATTGGGACCACCTGAATCGCCAAAGCAGGTGCCGCCGGTGTTTGCGTTATTCGAAAGGAGCAGCGAAAAATCACCCACATAGCCGGGAACGTTGATTTGGATCAACTTGGGGTACGCCACCATCCGGACACGAATGGCAACATCCTTCCAAGAAGCCGCGTCCGGGAAACTTTTTTGAAGGCCGTAACCAACAGCAGTAAAGGTAACATCCTGTTGTCCGCGCTGGGTCTTGAAGGCATCCAATTGATTCAATTGAGGCAATGCCCCATACTTGGACATCACTTTCGGCGAACTCAATACCACGACGCCCAAATCGTAAAGATAAAAGGCTTGGGGATTATATTGCGGATGTGTAAAAGTTGCTCCACCCACATCACCTTTACATGGATACCCCGTCACAGCGGGATTGGCACAGCCGGTACCACCGGCAGCGATGGATTTGTAGTTCGGATCAAGAGGAATGGGACCCGCGTCAAACCAGATTTCGGCATGTGCCGCTGGTGCTTCGGTACAGTGCCCCGCCGTGAGAAACAGGGTAGGGGAGAGCAATGTGCCACTACATCGCCAGAGCGGATTGCCGTTCGCATCTTGCGCGACCATCAAGCCAACGTAAGGATGACCATCGCCATCAAGTTCACCATCCGTGATAGCCGCGATTGGTGTAACCAAGATCATTATCAGAGCCACTACCGCGACAAGAACCAAGATTTTTGTACGCATTCTGTCCTCCAAGAAATTGAGTGTTTTTTTGTAACTACTCACCGCAGAGGCGCAGAGAACGCCGAGTTTCATTTTGTTTTTTCTCCGCGCCCTCGGCGTCTCTGCGGTAATTTGAGAAGGGCTGAGCAGTTACGTTTTTTTTCAACGGCGCACTAGTTCATCGCCCCAGCAAACGTTGCTGGGGCAATGGGTTGTAAATTGTAATTACGGCGTCACACCATAACCGGCTAAAAAGTTTAACGCATCTGTCGTGTCGGTGCGATAGCCAAAGCCGGCGCCCTTACAATTTGAGTTGAGCACGAATGAGTTGACGGCGACGATGACCTTGCCAGAGTCGCCAGTGTGGAATACTGGACCACCCGAATCGCCAAAGCACGTCCCGCCCGGTCCATCACCTAAGCCGGGGTTGCTCGAATAGTGCAGATTGTAGCCGTCGGTCAGCGCACTGCGGAGATTGACCAAACTGACCGTCCCTACCATTCGTTCGCGGATTGCGGAATAGCGCGGCTTGACGGATTGCAAGCCATAACCCACAACGGTAAACTCCGTGTTTTGCAAGCCGCGTTTGGTAGCAAGCGTATCCAGATAGCCCAGTGGTGCAAGCTTGCCGTACTGTGCCATTGGGTAGGGCGCATCCAAAACAACCACACCAACATCATGCGTGTTGGGGATCGTCAGACCACCTGTCCAACCGGGATGCGGATGCGGCGTACCGCTCGCATCGCCGGTGCAGGGATAGCCCGTCTTGCCAGCACAAGACGTACCCGAGCCGCCCCAGTCTCCCAGCGGGATGGGACCCGGCGAAAACCAGATAACCGCTTTAGCCGCCGGGGGTTCAGTGCAGTGCGCGGCAGTCAAAAAGACGGTGGATGAAACGAGTGTGCCTGTGCAACGCCAAAGCGGGACACCTGCCGCATTGTGAAAACTAACCAAACCAACATAGGGATGACCGTTGCCGTCGGGTTGACCATATTGCACAGCGGCGGCTGGTGCGACCATCACCAACATTAAGACAGCAACAGCTGCCACAATCAAAAATTTCGTACGCATTTAACCCTCCTGTAATCCAAGATTCTTTTCAAACATCTACAGCGCCGAACATCATCTGCACTTGCTTGCGTCACCTCCCTGCGCCACTTGATTTGCCAGATTTTTAGAATTGATCACTTCAGAGGTGATCAGAGAGTTGCCTCTCTGACCTCGCTAAACAGATTCAGGTTCGCCTCGCAAGACCTGTCAGGTTTTTTGAAACTTGACAGGTCTGCAGTTTAATTCACGGACGATCAATCACAAACAGGGGCGATGTCCACGTCTCCCAGTGAGCCGGGTTGTTGTCGTCACCCAGCGCCTTTTGGACCGAGAGTTTGAAATAGTACTGTCCATCCGGCACCACGTAGGTCTTGTTGCCGCCCTTGGTCGTGCCATCCCAGGGGAATGCAAAGAACGATGTTGCGCTGCTGTTGCGCCCAACATATTCTTCTTCGAATGCGCGATGCCACGCCTTGTTTGTGTTCGCTTCGAACACTTCAACGCGCAGGCGGCGTACTTGATGATC
>JBBITT010000015.1:0-16189 GCA_037440625.1 Chloroflexota bacterium | reverse complement strand
CCTTGTTTGTGTTCGCTTCGAACACTTCAACGCGCAGGCGGCGTACTTGATGATCGAGGTGAACCAGAATGTTCGGGGTCTGATTCAGCGCACTCGTAAAGTTAAACACGGTCCCGGCGGGCACCACCGAGAAAGACCCACCGGCGTAGCAATCCAACCCGCGCAACAAGGTGCAGGCCGTCAACTTGGTAAGGTACGGGAAGCCGCCCGTTAGCACCGGGATAGATTGGTAATCGCCTTTGAAGCCGGCGTACGGCACACGGTACTCTTGCCCACCACCTTGCGGTGTGAACTTGATATAGCCGCTGTACAAACTCCGATCCGGCAATCCGGCACCCGGTGCAGTGATCGTTACGTTCACAGTCGCCTTGCCACCGGCAGGCACGGTTACGCTGGGCGCGCTAAAGGCAACCGTCGCATACTCGGCATAGTAACTCACGGAGAACGTGTTGGGACCCGTCGCCAGCGCACCTTCGTGCGAGAGGTTGTAGGTTACGGCCGTCTTGCCATTGTTTTCGATGCTGAGCGTGTATGTTTTCGGTCCGGCTTGGCTTTCACCCAAAGCCAACTCGCCCGGCTCGATCTTGGTCGTTGCCAAAATCGCGCGGTCAATTCTGAGCATTCCCGCGCCTTGGCGATGCACGTTATCCAACCCGGCGGGTGTGCCAACACGCGGCTTGGGCTCCGCGCTGTTCTGCAGAATCGTGTCAACGATTTGCGATGGGGTCTTGGGCTTGGCTTGCAAGAGCAACGCGACTGCTCCAGCGACGTGTGGTGAGGACATTGACGTACCGCTGATCGTCGCGTAACTGCCACCTTCGATTGGATACGTCGAGCGGATCAACCCACCCGGCGCGCCGATGTCCGGCTTGAGTGAGAGATCGGGCGCGAGACCAAACGAACTGAACGACGAGATTTGTCCGCCGGTGGGATTGGGGAAGGAACCGATTTGATTCGTCCAGGTCATTGTCACGGGTCCGGCGGCGATTCGACCATCAATCAACGCACCTTCCGTATCCGAAATCGCTACCACCGGAATCGTGATGGGCGGGACGCCGGCGACCGTTGGACTAAAGCGTCCGGGAACATTGTTGTAGAGCACAACTGCCGCCGCACCCGCATTTTGCGCATTCAGTGCTTTGGTGTAGAAAGTGCAGGTACCGCGACGAATCAGTACCGCTTTGCCGGTCAAACTGCCTGCCGGTAGAGGACTACAGGCATCGTTTGGCGTTGTCGGAGTTCCGGTTTTTGCCATCGGCAGACTGCCGGAAAGCGGGGCAGGCGGCGAGCCAGCAGCATTGGCGTAACCGATTTTCGTGTCGTCAGGTGTGAGCGTAAAGAAATTTAAGGAAACGTGTGTGTTATCGAACGAGGCGACGCCAATAACTTTTTTGCCTACCCCCGGCGCGCCCGCCGAGTAGAGACCATTCGCGCCATTGTTGCCGATTGACGCGACGACGACCATCCCTTTGTTCACCAGACGATCACTCGCCTGCGCGGTGGGATATTGGGGCCACTGGAACGCCGAGCCGATACTCATGTTCAGCACCTGCATCCCATCGGCAAGCGCGCGTTCCATCGCCGCCAGCATGATGTCAGCCGTGGTGGAACCACTGCAACCAAAGACGCGATACGCCCCAAAGACCACCTCGGGCGCCACACCTTTCACCGCGCCATTCGCGCCAATAATGCCGGACACATGCGTGCCATGTCCGTTGCAGTCATCCGGATACGGATCGGGACTCGGGGTGGGATTATACGCCGTCGAAGATGGGTCAGCGTTGTACGCATCGCCCACAAAGTCCCAGCCCTTGATCACACGAGCCGTGGGAAAGACATTGCTGTTACTACGTTGCACACCGTCACCGCCGAGATCTTTGTGATCATAGTCAATGCCGGTGTCCATCACCGCTACTTTGATTCCCTTGCCGGTGTAACCTAGTTCGCTTTGGACAATGTCTGCACCGGTCATTGCCAATGCGGTCGCCAGATCAGGATTGATGGGTGATTCTGGGGGCAGCGAGAAGGTCAGAACCGGATAGACCGCCTTGACCCCATCAAGCCGTGAAAGGGCAGGCACTTGAGACGGACCAATCTGAATGGACAAGCCGTTCCACAATGTATCGAACGCAAAACGTTCTTTAAAGTTCAAGCCCGCATTCCGCGCATTGTTGCGAAACGCTTGCTTTTCTTGACGAACGGTGTTGACGTTCGTGCCATCCGCTGCTGGTGCACTATTCAGTTCGACAAACCATAGTTCAGGCGTTTCATTGCCCGATGAGATTACCGGACCTTGTGCGCTAACGGACATTCCCGATAGCACCACCAAAATGGTTAACAGCACGGTCAGTCGAAATAGTCGTTGCCTACGTGATCCTCCTCCATCCTTGAGAGATTATTTATCACCCGATAACGATCAAGCCGCTCTCATCGTCTAGGCATCACCTCCTTACCTGATCATCTTGATGCGGTTGGGCAAATGGATTTGACCAACCGCACACCTAGCCGCGCTTTATTTGTTGTGCGGCACGATAACGGCTACACTCTTGGTCGTGCTGTTGCCATACGCGTCCATCGCTTTGTAAGTGATCGTGTACACCCTACCGGTGCCTGTGCCCGAACGCTCCGCGCGTAGTTGGAATGTCTTGCTGTCTACAATCACAATGTCGTTGGGAGTATCGCCGTCTCCCAAGCCATCATCCGGCTCGTTAGACACCACTGAGACCAACGCCCAGGTTGGATTTGGATCAAAGTTATCTGTGACGGTTACTATCGCACGCACCGTTACGTATTTGTGATTGGCGGGCCACAAAGTATCGGGAGAGACACTCACATTCAAGGTCGGCGGCGTACCGTCCAAATTCAATCCAACGATCACCGGATCGTGATCGGAGACACGGTACTGATCGGGTGCGTACAGACTAACGATTTGTCCCGCGCTCTTAAAGTTGGTGTTGTAATCGAGTACGCTTGGCTCATCCGCGTTGATGTGATACTCGGTCACGCCGGTGACTTGTTTGGTCAGACTTGTGGTGCCCAGCGCGTAATCGAGATAGCCCCATTGTCCATCGAACACGTATGAATATGCGCTGGCTCCTACCTTGGTCTCGATCAGATTGGTATAGCCGGCATTCTTGAGCGCGGTTACCGGGTCTTCTTTGGCATACGAGTTGAGATCGCCGATGATGAGAATGTCCGGGTCACCAGCGCCGGTGGGATCGGTGGCAAGCCAGGATGCTAACACATTCGCGGCATTCGTGCGAACGATGTTACAGTTGCCTTGCCCATCGCCGGCGTCCGGCGCATCGCAGGCACTTCCCTTGCTCTTCAAGTGATTGATGTTCACAACGAATTTTGCGTTGTTTGAATTTTGTTGGAACGCTTGCGCCAGTGAGGGCCGATTGCGCGGTGCAGAATCGCCGCCATTCACAAACGCAACGCTGTTCAGCGCGGCCGTGCCGAGCGGCGTTACCTTGCTGGGCTTGTAAATCAAACCAACCTTGATCGCATCCGTGCCCATCGCATTCACTTGGCCCGTACGCGCATCTACGTCAATGAAGGCAAATGTTCCGGCGCCCATCGCATTGTTCAGACGATTGACCAAATCCTGAATCGCACTTGTCGGACCATAGCCATCATTTTCGATTTCGTTGACGGCTAGAATATCCGGGTTCATCGCCACAATCGCGGCAACGGTTTTCTGCCACTGTCGGTCGAACTCGGTGGTATTCTCCGCACCGCGACAATCGGTGGCGCCGCCGCCCACACCAAGCGTACACGCTCCTGTGCCAAAGGTGTTGAAGTAGTTGAGTAGATTCATCCCAACCACTTTGAGCGTGCCGCCAACTGATGCCGGCGTAGTGGGGCGCGGATTGGCGGCAACAAAGTTGGGCACGCCGCCGCCCATCGCGTTGACCGGGCGCACACGATACGCGTTGCCACTCGCCGCATTTCCCGACCACGTGTACGTCATCACACCGACAAGATTGGTTACTGTATCACCACCGCGCAGAGTATTGCTGGCAGAAAGCGGATTACCACCACGCCCAAAACGAATCGGATCAGGGTTCTGATTGTTGAGTTCGTCATCAACAATGATGCGGTTGAGATCGTTTTGCGCTTGCATCGCTAGCGCGGGGGCGCCCGGCGCGACGACGTTGGTAGGTTGTTGCAGGCGCGCGCTGGAAGACAAGACCACTTGGCCAAAGCGACCGAGTTGGAAATGTTCGGTTACATACAAGGTCTGGGGGAACTTGACCAACATTCCCTCAAATCGTTCAGCGTAATTGAGATCGGGGAAGGGCAGCGTAACATTGACCGGTGTAATCGAACCGGTGCCGCACTTGGTGATGGAGGACGCGCTAATCTGGGTCTGGTCTTGGAATTCAGCCGCCGTGCCGGCAACGCGCACCAGATCGCCTAGATTCACATTGTTATTGTTTGCATTAAAGACAAAGATACCATCCGATGTTGCCGCGTTGCCATCACCGCTGACGTCTTGAATATAAAAGCCGCGCAGTGCCGGCGATGCGCCTTCGTAATCGCCTATCACCACGCCTTTGGTGGCAACATTCCCGGTAATCGCCGCACTCATCCCGCTACCTTGAATTTGGTAGATTGGTGTGTACGGCAGATCGCAAACACCCATGACGGAAAAAGTGGAAACGAAATTGGCGGTCATTGTGTCAGGGGGATCGTTCGTGTCTTGATCGCTGACCTGGGCGGCAATGATGGTTACCGTGCACGAATCACCCGCCGCAAAATCGGAATTGGGGTTGAGTGTGAAGGTGATCGGTCCGCCGGTGACGGTGGCCGTGCGCGAACCGCTGGTGCAAGAAATGGTGAACCACGTACCGCTCACATTGACCGGTTCACTGAAGGTAACCGCGATGTTCGCATCGAGCGCAACGTTTGTTGCCCCGTTGGCGGGAACAATGCTAGAGACCGAGGGTGCGACATCCACCGGAGTACATGGGCTAGTCGGCGAGGCAGTATTACGCGGCGCCGGTGCGCCCGCCGTGAAATCGGTCGCGTTGTTGTCCGTGTCCGTACAACCATTCCCCGCGCGAAACGCGGAGGTCGTGGTTGTGGTGGTTGGACCTGGTCCCGATCCTTCGTAAAAGTTTGCGCCGTCCAAGCCAACGAGATCAACGATTAACGCGAGTTGCGCCGGCGAACAAGGCGTAGAGCCGCCATTGCACGCGAGTCCTGTCGTCGAATTGACCAACGCAACTTTGGCGCCGCCCGCAGCCATGTTCGCTGTCCCGGTCGCATCGGGCGTTGGCAAATTGTTGATCCCATTCGCATTCCCGGCTTGTTGTACCAAGTAATACTGACCGGGCGCAAGCGTCCCAGAAAGTAAAACGATGGGGTTACTGCTAAAATTACCGGTGCCTGTTGCGCTGGCATACTGGATTGACATACCACTCAACGAAACCGTCGTCGCCCCACGATTGAATAACTCGACAAAATCGTTCTTATAGGTTGAACAACCTGGCGTTGAGCAACCAGCCCCGCCATATACTTGACTGATTACAACATTCGGGGAGACGGCTTGCACCGGTGCCGGGGGAGCGCCCAAAGTCGTGAGGGGGACAAGCACACAAACGATCAAAAACAAACGTTTGAGAGAAAAGATTGACTCCATTGTCTAACTCCTTCTTCGTGTGGATTTGAATCCGAGGATAAAAAAAGACCGCGCCACTCATTCGTGGTCACGGTCGGTTACGCCACTGGCTCCACCTGGTCTCAGCGTCCATCTCATTACAACCAGGTTTCATCGCCCCCGTTACTATTTTCTTTTGGCAATGAGATTATAGAGATGTTTTTCTGGCTTGTCAATGCCCTAATCTCAATCTTTTTTCATTCACTTGATTGATGTGATGCCAAATCCATAATGAGATAGAAACCAGAACGAAAAAATACACTCGATTTGAAAAATCTGAATCGGTTGGTATAATGCATCTATCTAATCCTCAAGGTGAATCCGATGACTGAATTCGATCTCAAACAATATCGCATCCAAACTTTGCTTGCCGAAAAAAATTTGGATGCATTGTGGCTTCAACGCGTTAGCAGTTTCGCGTGGGCAACGTGCGGCGCGGCATCATACGTGAACACGGCGACAACGACCGGCGCGGCATCGCTTCTCATCACCCCAACTTCACGCTACCTGATCACCAACAATATTGAACGTCCGCGTTTGGAGAACGAAGCACAACTTGCCGCGCAGGGCTGGGAATTTCGTACGGCATATTGGCACGATGCAAACCCAGCCATCGCCGAACTCACACTCGGCTTGAAACTGGGTGCCGATTTTCCGGTCGCCGGCGCAACCGATCTGACAAACGACGTTGCGCGTTTGCGCGCGAATCTCACACCCGAAGAAGGCGAACGTTTTCGCGCACTCGGCAAACTCTGCGCCGAAGCTATGTACGCCGCGATTCGCACGGTGCGACCCGGGCAAACCGAATTTGAAATCGCGGCCGCGTTGGCGCGCGAAACACAAGCGCGCGGCGTCCAACCGATTGTCAATCTCGTGGCGACCGACGAGCGCGTATTCAAATATCGTCATCCCTTGCCAACGGCCAAGTCACTCGCGCATTATGCGATGCTCGTACTCGGTGGACGCAAATGGGGCTTGGCGTGTTCGATCACGCGGTTGGTCCATTTTGGCAAATTGCCGGCTGAGATCAAGCGCAAAGCGGAAGCGTGCGCGCGCGTGGATGCGACCTTTATCGCCGCGACGCGTCCCGGCAAAAAATTGAGCGAGGTGTTTGCACACGCAATTGATGCGTACGCGCAAACCGGCTTTGCGGACGAATGGCATTTCCATCATCAAGGCGGTGCGACGGGCTACGAACCGCGTGAATACTTGGGCAACCCAAATTCAAACGACGTTGTTACGCTGGGTCAGGCGTACGCGTGGAATCCTTCGATCACGGGCACCAAATCGGAGGATACCATTCTTGTTGGCGAGAATACCAATGAGATCATCACGCGCATCGAGGGTTGGCAAACGATGACGTTCAATTTTGAGGGACAAGTGCTTGAGCGACCCGGGATTTTGGAAGTCGAATGATATGAAAAACCTTCGAGGTTTTGAAAACCTCGAAGGTTTCTTATTTACTTTGCAGGAACCATCACCCCTTGCGCCATTGGCTCCGCCTCTGCTTCGCGGCGAAACTGGCTGAGGTACAAATCGTGATACACCCCACCCTTTGCCAGCAACTCGGCGTGCTTGCCCCGCTCGACCACTTGCCCCTCTTGAATGACGATCACCTGATCCGCATTGCGAATCGTTGACAAACGATGCGCGATCACAAAACTCGTGCGCCCCTTGAGCAATTTTTCTAACGCTTGCTGAATCAAGCGTTCGGTGCGCGTATCCACCGACGACGTCGCTTCATCGAGAATCAGGATGCGCGGATTGGCAAGCGCGGCGCGCGCAATCGCAATGAGTTGACGTTGACCCTGACTCAACCCGGTGCCACGTTCGCCCAACACCGTTGCGTATTTCTTGGGTAACCGCTCGATGAATGTGTCGGCGTGCACCAACTTGGCGGCAGCCATCACCTCTTCGTCCGTTGCATCGAATCGCCCAAAGCGAATATTGTTCATCACTGTGTCACTGAAAAGAAACGTGTCTTGCAACACAATCCCGATTTGCC
The DNA here is from genome assembly GCA_037440625.1 of Chloroflexota bacterium. Lineage (GTDB taxonomy): Bacteria > Chloroflexota > Anaerolineae > UBA4142 > UBA4142 > DAOTXS01. The sequence continues at coordinate 8,519 of JBBITT010000015.1, read as the reverse complement.
GGCGCAACGATTCCAGCGTCACATCGCGCACATCTATTCCATCAATCTTGACCGCGCCCGCTGTGACATCATAGAAACGTGGAATCAAATTGATGATCGTCGTCTTGCCCGCGCCGGTGGGTCCCACAATCGCAATCGTTTGTCCCGGCTCAGCGGTGAGCGATACCTCGCGCAAGACCGGCTCGCCCGGCTTGTACTCCGCGCTCACGTTGACCAATTCAACTTTGCCGCGAATCGTTGGCATTTCGATAGCGCCGGGTTTATCGGTCACTGCGACCGGCGTGTCCAGCAACTCAAAGATGCGTTCGCTCCCGGCAATCGCGCTTTGAATGTTTGTCCACAACACCGAAATTTGTTGAATCGGTTGATTGAAACGCTGCACGTACCCAAGGAACGTGACAATCAAACCGAGCGAAATCGTGGTGCCGAACAAGTCTTGCCCGCGCAACATCAGAATACCGCCCACCACCACGACGATGGCAATCGCCAAGTAACCCAACGCTTCGAGCGTGGGCGCGAGCGCGGCGGTGAACGAGACCGCGCGAATGTTCGCATCGCGGTAGGCGGCACTCGACCGCTCGAACTCGGCGATGTTGGCGGACTCGCGATTGAATGCCTGCACCTCGCGCACGCCGGCGATGCTCTCTTGCAAGTTGGCATTGACATTGCCGATCTCTTTGCGCGTTTGTCGAAATGCTTTGCGCGCTTGATTCGAAAACCACGTCGTGGCGAAAATCATCAACGGCACAACTGCCATACTGATCAATGCATACGGCAGACTCTTTTGCATCATCGTGATGGCAATCCACACGAGCAATAACGCGCCGCTAATGACGCTGACCAAGGCAAAGTTCAAAACTTGTTGCAACGTATCGGTGTCGTTCGTGATGCGACTCATCACATTGCCGGCTTCATTTTCGGCATAGAAACTCAAGGAGAGCCGATGCACGTGTTCAAAAATCTCGACGCGTAATCTTTTCAAAACGTGTTGCCCGGTCCAGGTCATCAAGTAAAATTGCAAGCCGCCGACAATCGCCCCCAGCAGGTACAAACCGACCATCAAGCCGATCAAGCCGGCGATGCCTGCCATCGTCTCTGCGGTGGTGCGATTGGGCGGGACCGTCGTGTACCAACAATTGATGGGGCGCACGGACGATGCGCCAACGCCCGGCAAGGCAGGCGCCGATTGAAATTCACTGGCGGTTGCGGGCGTGATGAAGCAATCAATCAATTGGCCGGTCAAATCCGGCGAAATGACCTGCGTCCACGCATTGATAATAACCATCCCGGCAACGATCAACAAGAAAAACGAATAGGGTTTAAAGTACGATGCCAACCGCCCAAGGGTAGCCACCACATTTTTGGGCTTGCGCGTCTCGCTCTGCAGCGCGAACATTGGACCGCCTCGCCCACCTGCGGCGTGAAACATTAGTGCACCTCCACCGGCATTTCAGAATCGCCGATCAATTGCGAATGGTAAATCTCAGCGTACAGGGCGCTCTCTTCCAACAACTCTTCGTGTTTGCCTCGCGCAACAATTTCGCCCTTGTCCAACACCAGAATCTGGTCCGCGTTCAACACGGTGCTGATGCGCTGCGCGATGACAAAACTCGTTCGCCCTTTCATCAGTTGATCGAGTGCCTTTTGAATCCGGTATTCCGTTTGCAAATCCACATTGCTCGTCGAATCGTCGAGGATGAGGATGCGCGGATCGAGCAAGAGCGCGCGCGCAATCGCGACGCGTTGTTTTTGTCCGCCACTCAACGTCGTGCCGCGTTCACCGACGCGCGTGTCATAGCCGTCGGGAAAACTCATAATGAAATCGTGCGCCTCAGCGGCTTGCGCGGCGGCGATCACTTGCTCCATCGTCGCCTCGGGACGACCAAAGGCGATATTGTCACGGATGGTGCCGGTAAAGAGCGTGGTGTCTTGCAAGACGATGCCAATCTGCGAACGCAACGAATCGAGTTTCACATCGCGCACATCATAGCCATCAATCAGCACGCGTCCTTCGCTCACATCGTAAAAGCGCGGGATGAGATTGATGATGGTGGTCTTGCCGCTCCCGGTCGCGCCAAGCAGAGCCATGGTCTCACCGGGGCGTGCTTCAAAACTCACTTTGGATAACACGGGTTCGGTACTGCCAAAGTATCGAAAGGTAACGTTTTCGAATTTGACGTGCCCCTGAATCGGCGGCAAGACGATGGCATTGGGTTTATCCGTCACGTCGTTGTGCGCGTCCAGAATTTCAAAGATGCGCGTGGCGGAGGCAGACGCTTGCGCCATTTGCGCGATGATCATGGTGAGTTGACCCAAGGGAAAAAAGACAAACATCAGATACAATGAAAATTTTTGCCACTCGCCAAAGGTCAAGGTGTGGTTGATAATTTGTCCGCTGCCAAAGTATAGAATAGCGGCTTGACCCAGATTCATCACGAGGAAGACAAAGGGAAACAGAAATGAGAATAGCCGACTCACGCGGAGTTGTTGTTGCATCAAATCTTCTGCCGCCGCGTTGAACTTTTGCTGCTCGCTCGCCTCACGCACAAATGCCTTGACGACTTTGATGCCGGCGAGATTCTCTTGCAAAATCGTATTCAACTTGGAAAGGCGAATCTGCACTTGCATAAAGAGCGGTTGGGCGATTCCGCTGAATCCCATGAACAGAACGATCGCAATGGGCAACGTGGGGAGCACCACCAACGTCAGCGAGAAATTGGTGAGAAGCAAAATGATGAGCGTGCCAACGAGTAGGATGAATGCTTGCAACGCCATCATCAAACCTTGCCCAACAAACAAGCGCACCTTTTCCACATCGTCCGTCGCGCGCACCATCAATTGCCCGGTCTGGGTCTGGTCGTGATACGAAAATGACAACCGCTGAATTTTGGAAAAGATTTCGTTGCGCAGATCATACGCCACGCTTTGCGAAGTCCGCTCGGCATTGAACGAGGTGGAAAATGCAAAGAGTCCACGCATCAACGCAAACCCAACCACGCCCAGTCCCGCGGCGATCAATAACGCTTCGGCGTTCGTTTGATTCGACTTGAATTGTTCGGTTGTCCAACCAAGTTTTTGAATGGCAAGTGTTTGGACTTGCGGTGGCAACTTGGCGAGCGCATTGGCAAGGTAACCGTTCGTGACCGTGTCAATCAAACTTTGAATCAACTGCGGCACCATCAATTGCGCCAAAGTAGAAATGAATAGACTGGCGTACGCAATTGCCGCAATGCGTTTATAGCGAAACACGTACTGGACGGCACGGCGCAAGCCCGTCAAATCCATGGGCGCTCTGCCCCCCGCACTAGGACGCCCCGGCGATTGGGCGCGCGCCATCATCATTTGTCCTTGCATATCTACTCCTTGGATGATTCCATTTGTCTATGCGCGTATGATTCCAACTTTTTATCGGCAATTTGTTGCCGCAACGATTGTTGGAGTTTTTGTAACAATTTGAGCAACGTCTTTTGCTCGTCCACTGTCAAGCCAGCAAACGTATCTTTGACGTACTTGCTATGTTCGGGCAGCGCGGCACGGATACGTGCGCGCCCGGCTTTGGTCAGGCGAATGTTGAAACTGCGTCTGTCTTCTTGACAAAGTGCCCGCTCAATCAACCCTTGTTCTTCCAGCGAAGCCAGCAAAGAACTCACCGTGTTCTTGCTGATATGTTGATAGTGGCTGAGCGCACTCGGCGAGATCCCCGCCGAATTGCCACATTGTTCTTCGACCGCCAGCCACAAGAGCAAACGCAGGCGCGGTAACGACAAGCCGGTGGTTTGCAACCCGTGATCCGCAATCGCCTCCAGCATCCGCGCCGCGCCCATCAAGGCGCGCATCAAATCCATCCCGCGCGATTGCTCGATGCCCCACGCAGCCAACAATTTATGCAATTCCTGATGCCGCTTGGCAAAACCACCCGTGTGTTTCATCGCCCTTTCTTTTGTGCGTTCCGTTTAATAACAAACCGAATTATACGAAATCGAACTATTTTGTCAAGGCAATTCACATTAAACGAATATAAAAAGACCTTTGCAGACAGAACCCTCTACAAAGGTCTTGAGATTCAGAATCGTCCGCAGATTTGGAGTCTCTACGAAATCTGCACGATCGGTGGATAATTTTTTGCAGAACCTTATTTTGCAACCGTTAGCAACTTGGCCACTTGATACTTGCTCTTTTTCTCCGCTTGAAACAAAGTCTTGGTTACTGCATACGCCGCCACAATTTCTTTTTGTTTGAGTCGTTTGCCCGAACTCAACGCGACCACCGCAACCACCAACATCCAATTCACCAACGTTTCAAACGCTTCTTTATTGAACCACACAATCTCGTTGAACCGATTGACCTGCAAGTATTGGCGCGCTTCATCATCAGCGAGCCAGGCATCCAGCACACGCCGCGCGCGACTTGTTTTACGATCACGCAACGTGAACCAATGTTGATACTTGGTCATCACTCGAATGGTCGCAACCGCGTGCCGGGCAGACGCCTCGCTCCAACCCAATTCGTGAAAGGCTTGCGCGATGAGTCTGTCCAACCGCCACTCGGCGAGCCAACGCCAACTCGGCTCATTCCCATCGCCATGGCCTTGCAACTGCCCCAACGAATGAACCAAGGTCCACACCAAGACCGACACGGACGCGACATCGTCTGCCAAATACGACTTGAGATATTTGATCGCTGCACGATATTCGCGCGAATAATGGCGCGGGGTAGCGCGCGATCGCGCACGCAAGTGCATCAATGTCTCGATTTCATGGCGAGTTTGTTTGGCTATGGCGATTTCATCACCCTTGCCACCACTGAATCGTTTTGCCGCGCGCGCAAATTGCAAAAACTTTTCTTCGATCTCGTCGAGCAGAGCGGTCTTGGGATCCGCTAGCCATCGCCGCAACGTGTCGGCATTCATCAACGCACGAAAGGGTTGATGGATGGGTTGCAAATTCATTTCGCACAATGCTTCGGCGATGCTGGGAACACCGCGTCCAGCGAGCATAGTACATAATCGGGCGTACTCGCCCCGTTCGCTATCGGACACCCATCGAAAATCCAAGAACACGTGGCGCGCATACGCCCCCAGTTCGATATACAGTCCTTGCTCGCACAGCGTTTTAGCATTCCGCAGGTACTCGAGCCTCGCAACCTGATCGCGGAAAATCACAAATTGATTCTCATCGTTGGGCAAACCCAGCCCATCTGCCAGCGTGCGCTGAACCAGTTTGCCACTCGGCTTGTCCAGATACGCTGCCGAGGTACGAATCCAACCGGCCGTGTTGGCAAACTTGTTGTGATAGATCACCAAGCCGCGTTCCTCGCCCAGCCGATTCGAGTAAGCAAACACATCTTCGTTCACCGCACCATTCGCAGTGAAGAAATCATAGAGCAAGAAATTTTCAACGTCTGCAAACAATCGTCGCCGATGTAACAATGGAAAAATCTCGCGTTCGTGGCGTGACACCAAATGCTCGTCCACCGCTTCGTCCCACAGCGCGCGCCGAAATTCCATCCCGTATCGTTCGGCGAATCCTTCGATTTGACCATGCCCAAACATTGGCAAGCCGGGCAAGGTGACCATCATCGTGCAAATCCCAAAATACTTGTCGCCTTTACCAAACTGCTCCACCGCCGTGCGTTCGTCGGGATTGTTCATAAAGTTGACGTAGCGTTTCAAAATTTCAGGATCGAACTCCAACGTGTTCTTGATGACCGAACGATAGTTGGCATTTCGCTCGTCGCGCAGCATATTCATAAACGCGCTGTTGTAAACACGATGCATCCCCAGCGTGCGCACAAAATATCCTTCCATCAACCAAAATGCTTCGGCAAGCAAGAGCGTGTCTGGGGCTTCCATCGCCACGCGATCCACCACCTCGCGCCAAAATTCTTCCGGCATCGCCGCATCGAATTGCTCTTTCGTCAGCGCAAAATCGGCGCGCGATGGAATATCGCCACCCGTCCCGGGTTGTGGAAACCACAGGCGTTGATAATGTTTCTTGGTCAACGTCATCGCCGCATCGAGCCGAATAATCGGAAACTGGCGCGCGACGTGGAGAATCGTTTGAATCACCGCTTCGCGTACATCGGCGCGGAGAAAATTGAGTTGCGCGGTATCGTTCCACGGAAAACTGGTGCCATCGTTGCCGTGATAAATATAGCGCGTGTCGCCCGTCCAATGATCCACGCGCTTGAACACCACCGCCGCATCGGTGCGATCATAGTAATGATCTTCCAAGTAAATGCCCACCCGCGGATCGCGTGATAAATTTTCGCCGGTAAACGTGTATGTGGGAAAAGGAGGCTGACTCGATTGAATGAACCAATCGGGGTGTTCGATGACCCAGCGTGAATCAATGCCCATATGATTGGGCACCATATCGCTGGCAAGCCGAATGCCCCGTTGCCATGCACGCGCTTTGAGAGTTTCTAGCGCGGCATCGCCGCCTAAATCATCGGCGATACGATAATCGTAGACCGCATACGCTGATGCTTCGGCGAGCGGCGCGCCACACAATTCCTTGATGCGTTTAGAAGCCGGGCTGCGTTGCCACACGCCGATGAGCCATAAACCGGTCAAACCGCGCCGCGCCAGGAGATCGAGTTCTTCGTCCGGGATGTGATCAAGCCGGGTGATGGCACGTTGATATTTTTTCGAAAGTTGATCGAGCCAGACGTAGGTGCTTTTGGCGATGAGCACCACGCGCGGCATCCAATCGAGGTCGCGGGAAAAACGCTCGTACTCCGGATACACCCCTTCGTACACGCCGAGCGCGCCGGGTTTGTATTCTGGCACACGCGCTTCACCGGGACCCGGGAAGAACATTCGCGTTTCTTCGCTGATCAAATCGAGACTGCTCAACAAGCGTGTCAGATGCGGACCGATGAGCGTGCCCCAACGCATGCGAATAAATTCGAGTTGTCCTTCTAGCGAATGCGGCGAGGCAAGCGCGGGCGCGCGCAACATTTCGATGAGGGGCTGGTGATCGGGACCGAAACGAGGTTGCGTCTCAAAGAAGGTGTGCAGATTGGCGATGATCGCGTTGTAAGCCGTCTCTGTTTCGAGTGAGGTATCGTCGAACAATTCGATGAATGGCGCAAAAGCCGGGTTGACGTTCGCGAGCCATAGCATCAACATTTCTTCCAGAATGATCTGGCGATGTGGCACGCCTTCCGTTTCACCTTGGAGAAATTGCGCCGCGTTGATTTCGCCGCGATAGACCGCAATGTTGGGAAACTCATCTGCGAATTTTCGCAAGGCCTTGTCCACCACGTCGCGCCCCAACATTCGATCGAGCCAAGCGAGGGCTTGACTCATCGCTTGCGGGTTGACCTGCGCGCGGTATTGCGCGACAACATAGTGCAATACTTCGTCAATCAAGCCCATCGCGTTGAGGTGCCCGGCGCGCACGGCTTGTTCGGGATGATTGACCACATCGCGCTGACGATTCATTTTTTGCGCAACCACGCGCGCGGCATAGAAATTGGCAAAGACAACATTACCACTCAACGCAAAGAGCGTTTCCTCGAAAGCGTACCGCGCGCGGGCTTGGCGGGAGACGTGAAATTCGAATTGGGGCATAAATCCCTTGTGTGGTCGTTACATTATTTGTGGAAATAGTAGGTATGGGTCGTCACTCCGTTCAAGTCCACGACTTGGAGACTGGTGCCCGCTGCATTGTTCAAGGTAATCGTGAGTTGATGCGAACCGCCGGACGGAAAGCCGCTGATGACAAATGGTTCACCGTTGAACGTTTGCGACTTGGTGCCCCAATCACAATCGGTGGGTGTGCATTTGCCATACGGATGAACGTTGAGCGTTTGTCCAGAGTTGGTGATGAAAATCTTGGTCACCCCGCTGGTGGCGGAATCATCATTGTACCAGTTGCCGCTGTATTGCGACGCCGTCGTGTTAAAGCGAAAATAACGCCAATCGCTCTTGGTGCCGGCACCGGCGGTTGGGCTGGTTGCCCACACTCGCCAGCGACCTTGGTTATCGCCGGTGAAGGCGGGCATGGTATAACTGGTGCCTCCCAAGCCGCCTTGGGTGGCGTGATTCTGCCACGTGCCGGTGTTGATCTGAACTTCGATGTTGTAGGTAAGGGTGCCAGCAAAACTCGCCGGGTTCCAGGTGAAGGTTGCCGTGCGCGGATAGTTTCTAAAGACCCAGCCATCGGCGGGAGACACGAGGGTTGGCGCGGGTGGAATCACCAGAACGGTTACTTGGCGCGTGGCGACGTTGGCACCACACCGGGCGGTGAGCGTATAGGTCGTGTTCACCGTTGGACTGACGGTGCGCGAGCCGGGTGTTTCCACACCGCCAATCCCTTGATCAATCTCGGCAGATTCGGCATTGGTGACGGGACCCCAACTCAAAGTAACCGAACTGCCTGCAACGATGGATGCGGCTGAAGCGGTGAATGACGCGATGTTGGGCGTGCCCGAACAACCACCTGCCGATGATGCCGAGGATGAAGACGCCGCGCCGAGTGTGTTGATCTTGGCGGTCAAGGTAGGACCAAACA
>JBBITT010000014.1:0-75992 GCA_037440625.1 Chloroflexota bacterium | reverse complement strand
TCGTAGCATCGCTAGCAACCGATGATTTGTCGGTTAATTTGGGCAAAATTTAGGTACTGAGTCTAGCCAGTTCATTGTGGACTGGCTTTTTTGTTTTCTGCGATGAGAGGGCAAAAAGAAAACCGCCGGCGGATGTGCCGGCGGTTGTTGGTAGCGGGGGTCAGATTCGAACTGACGACCTTTGGGTTATGAGCCCAACGAGCTGCCACTGCTCCACCCCGCAGCGTGATGACATGATGCATTATAACTGCATTCGCAGATTCGTCAAGTTTTGGAAAAACGTCAGGTACTGGTCGCCAATTGGAAAAAATCCCCAAGTCGTGTAGAATGTAAGGCGAAGAATACGCTGATTCTGGGCAGTGGTTCATCTGTCGTTGGCGCACCAGCGGTCGAATGAAAAAATAAGAGCCACGAATCTCACGAATTTTTTCAGTCATAATTCGTGTCCATGCGTGGGCTATTTTCGAAGGAATTGCTCATGAACGTTCGTTCACCAACGTTTGGCTGAAAATATCCACGAAGGACACGAAGATTCACGAAGGTTTTTTCTTCGTGTTCCTTCGTGACCTTAGTGGCCAAATGTATTTTCAAGGGAATTCCCCATGAACTGGCATTCACCAGCGGTCGGATGAAAATAAACCACGCGTAGGACAAATTTCAAATTTGTCCTACATTTTTGAAGGAGAAGGTATGAAACCTCGAGTTTTCATCACACGAATGTTGCCGCAACCTGCGCTGGATCGAATTCTCCCAGTCTGCGAAACCGAAGTGTGGCAAGACGAACTGCCGCCGCCACGCGAAGTATTACTTAGCAAGGTGCGCAACGTGGATGGTTTGCTCTCTTTGCTCACCGACAAAATTGATGCGATGTTGATGGACAACGCACCCAAACTCAAGGTCATCAGCAATTGTGCCGTTGGGTTTGATAACATTGACGTACCGGCCGCTACTCAACGGGGTATCGCCGTGGGCAACACCCCTGGCGTCCTCACCGAAACAACCGCCGATTTTGCGTTCGCCTTGTTGATGGCGGCGGCGCGCCGCGTTGTCGAAGGAGATCGCTACACGCGCGCGGGCAAATGGAAAACCTGGGGACTGACGGTATTGCTGGGTCAAGATGTGTACGGCGCAACGCTCGGTTTGATTGGCTTGGGTCGCATTGGCGCTGCGGTAGCTAAACGTGCCAAAGGATTCGAGATGCGCGTCTTGTACTATGATCCCTATCGGCGTGAGGATTTGGAAAAGCAACTGGGCATTACGTTCGCCAACCTAGACACCGTCGTCCGGGAAGCCGATTTTGTGAGTGTGCATACGCCATTGACGACCGAGACGCGCCATTTGGTCAATGCCGCTTTGTTGCGCAAGATGAAAAAGACCGCGATTCTCATCAACACCTCGCGCGGTCCCGTGGTAGATCAAGCCGCGTTGTACGCCGCCCTGCGCGATGGCGTGATTGCCGGGGCGGCGCTCGATGTAACCGACCCCGAACCGATCGCGATGAATGATCCGTTGCTCACGTTGGAAAATTGCATCATTGCGCCACACATTGCAAGTGCCTCGGTTACCACGCGCACCAAAATGGCAGTGATGGCGGCGGAGAATTTGCTGGCTGGCTTGCGCGGCGAACCGTTGCCCAATCCAGTCAATCCAGAGGTCAAACAAAAAACACTCGGTTGAGCACCGAGTGTTTTTGCAGATGCCCCGGGAGAGACTTGAACTCTCACGCCTTTCGGCACAGCCCCTCAAACTGCCGCGTATGCCAATTCCGCCACCGGGGCATTTCGCTTTGCATTATAGACACAATCGCAACCCGTGTCAAACTTTCTGCTCCAGCGGCACAATGCCGTGTTCCACTTCGGTCCCCATCAGCAATTTGAGAATCCCTGCCGGATTACTCTTGCGAATCCGTTTGTACAATTGCTCCGGCGTCATCGGTTGATTGCCGTTGGCAAGCAGCGCACGAACGATCGCTTGCGTGAGCGGTGTCGCTGGTGTGATAAAACCGGGTTGGCGTCCGCAATGATCTGCAATGCATTCCCACAACGCATCCACCCGCGTCACTTCAGCGGTGATGGGATGAATGCGATCCACGATCCCGGCATCGGCTGGGGTAGGATAACGCGCGCGACATTCATCGCACAAGAGCGCGTGCATCTCTGCGCGTAAATCGCGTTCGTTCTTTTCAAACCAAGCGAGATCAATATGAAATAAAGTGGTCGTGTCAGGTCGAGCAACAGGTGGCATGAGTAATCAGTAAGCGGTATTCAGTATTCAGTATTCGGTGTTCAGTATTCAGTATTCGGTGTTCAGTATTCGGTGTTCAGCGGCGTGATTCGTTCAGTACAAAATAACCACCGCCCACAAAAGTAAAAGCACTACTCTCGTGCAATGCACTCAAGACTGTGCGTGGTCCCGCGCGTCGTACGAGATTGACCGCACCGTACAAGGTCTTGGCATGGACACGCCCCGCGCCGCTAAGTTTGGCGAGTTCCGGAAAGATTTCTTCGAGCAAGGTATTGAGGGAACGATGCTCACGCGCGCGTTGCGCGGCGGCTTCCAAGCCCAAGGGATCACCAATCAAGAATAACATTTCTTCGTCATACTTGTGCGCGATGGGGCGGCGTTCTTGCGAAAATGTCAATTGACCGTTGATGCCGCGCGCCACACGCACCCACAAACCCCGTTCGCGTTGCGGTTGATAATCCAAAAGAAGCGTCAATGGATCTGGACCCCGCTTGAGCATCACATACGCCCCGGGCGATAACTTGCGTGCATTGAACCATTGCGCCAGTCCCGCAATATAGTCGCCCTCCTTGACCGCAAAAGCCGGTATTTTTTCCTGCGTCGTCGCATCCACAAAATAGAAACGCAAACGCGGATGCATGAACGAGGGCAACAGCGCACGCACAACCGGGGTGAGCGGCAAAGTGCCGGCGCGGCGATGCGGATAGGTCAACACCAGCGTAACTTCATCGCGCGGCACAACATGGTTCAATTCAACGTCACCATTCAGATCGGCTTCGTCGTGCAGTTCCGCCGCAATGGTTTCCAGTTCCGCCGGCAAGGTGACGCGCCGTGTCGGCAGGGCTTCCAGGATCTTGGGGCGTTCGCGCGCTTCAGGTGGCTCAAGCCGTGTGAGAAACCAACGCGCGCTGTTTTCGGGACCCACATCTTCAAACCGCACATCGTTCGCCAGCGCAAGTCGCAACGCAAAATCCGCCGCCGATTTGCGCGGTTCCGGAATCTCCAACACCTTGAGCAAGTCCGAGGTTTTGAGCGCATCGTTCGCTTGCTCGATGGCGGCTTCGGCAAGATTCAGATACCCCGTGTGCACTTCGGGCAACAAGCCGCGCAGAAACCAACCATCGTCGAGATGAACAAATTCCTTGTTCGTGCGCAATTGTTTGAGTAAATTCTCGCGCACCATCTCACCGTACCGCGCTACCGCCTCTTCACGACTCGGCATTTCAACCACGATTGTCACATCTTCGTTGAGCGGATGCGGATGCGGATATGCCATCGCAAACTCGCGCGGTTTGTTTTCGCCATCCAGCAGAACCGCCATTACCTGAAATGTACCAAGGCGCGGATTCTCACCCGGGCGAATCTTTTGAACAACCCCTTCGCGATTATTCAGCGCGGTGAACACCAAACGCTGATTCACCGCGTACGATTCCTTGGGTTGATAGACCGGGGCGCGGCGCGCCGCCGCTTCGGCAATGCGTTTTTCTTCTTCCCGCACGCGCCATTCGATCAAGTACGCCGCCAGTTCACGGCTGGACGCCGGCGCGCCGCGTTCCAAAATATAATTGTACGCGCGCTCCAGATCGTCGCTGGTGGTGCCTAACGTTTTCCAAAAATCAAGACGTGCCAAGTGATGAAACCTTATAATCGAAATTGGGGCAAGGCGTTTTGCACGATACGCCTTAATCCTGTGCTATTATATGCAAATTCCTTTTTCACACAAACTTGCAACTGTCTCGATGCCTTGTTGCCGCACCGATTCTCGTGTAAAATAGTCACACGAGGTTACCATGACGATCAGGCAAGCAATTCTCAAATTCATCGCATCCCGCTTTCACGTGCCGGCAGAGACGCTCGATTATTTTTTTGCGAGCGCGCACGTGGGACGCCCGGCAGAAACCGCGCTCCCCTTTCCCGCCGAACTCATTCCAATTGGCGCACGCTTGGTGATGCGCGGCTGGCACAATCACGATTTCTTTCCCACCAATCGCGATTGGATTTTGCCGTACTGGGCGGAACGCCAATTCGATCCCCGCGACCCCGCTTTCCTTCCGCACGGCTTTAATCTCTACACCATCAACTATACACACCGCGATTGGACCATGATCGGCAACCCGGCACGCGCGCGCGAAGCGCTGGTGGATCCCCGCGGATTGGTTACCCCTTGGTTCGATGGCTGGTCGCTCGATGTGTGGGTAAAAGTGGATGGCAAACTATTCGCACCCTCACGCCTTGCCGACGAGCAAGTGGCACAATCGCTTCACGAGAATTTGCCAATCGTTGTGACCACCTTTCAAGCCGGCGACGTGCGCGTGCGACTCGAAGCGTTTGCCACCGAGCAAGCGTCCCCAGAATTCATCGTCGAAAACATCACAGTTGAAAATCCATCACGCGTCACGCAACACCCAACACTCTACCTTTCGATGCGTCCGTTGAATCCCGAAGGTACAAGTCTTGTCAAGCAAATCGAATATCAAGCCTTGCACACTGATTTAGCGGTTGGCGGTCAGTCGTCATCGGTCGTCATTATCAATCGCGCGCTCGGCCTCGTGCTACCCAAACCGGATGCGGTCGCGTGTTCCAATTTTGAAAATGGCGATGTCGCCCTCGCGCTACCCAAGTTGAATGGTAAAACCCAAATCGAATGCGCAGCGGGCTTGGCGACTGCTGTCGCTGCCTATCACATCGAACTGGGGGCGGGCGAGAGCAAAACCATTACGGCGTGGATGCCAATGCAACGCGAAGAATTGGATGAAGCCGAACCCATTCCTCAATTCCAGATTCCAGACTCCAAATTCGATTCGCGTGCGCAGACGATTGCGCGGTGGCGCGAACAGACGGCACGCGGGATGCGCATCCGCTTGCCCGATGAAAAACTCCAAGCCGCGTTCGATGCCAACAAAGCGTACTTGCTCTTGTTGCACGATGGCGACACGATCACGCCGGGACCTTGGACCTATCATCAGTTCTGGTTCCGCGATGCCGCCTACTTGCTCAACGCACTCGACAAACTGGGTTATCACGATCAAGCGCGCCAAGTGATCGAAAAATTTCCGCGTCGTTTGCAAAAGGATGGCTACTTGTCCGCAACCGAAGGGGAATGGGACTCGAACGGCGCCGCGCTCTGGACGATGGTGGAACACGCTCGCCTGTCCAGCGACCGCGAGTTACTCGCGCGACATTATTGGTCAATGTTGCGCATGGCATCGTGGATCAATTCCAAGCGACAAAAGACCAAAGACCAGCGACAAGCCAAGCCAGCGCATTACGGTCTCTTGCCCCCCGGACCCAGCGCGGAACATTTGGGTCCCAACGATTATTTTTATTGGGACGATTTCTGGGGACTGGCTGGGTTGCGTGCCATGGCGCAGACCGCCGAATGGCTCGCGCAAACCAGCGATGCCAAAAAATTACGCGCCAATTATGAATCGTTTCGCGCCGATGTTGACGCCTCGCTCGCCCAAGCCGCTCAACGCCTCTGCCGCGCGGCGATGCCGGCTTCACCCTATCGTCGGCTCGATGCCGGGATGATCGGCAATCTCGTCGCGCTCTATCCCCTGCGCTTGTTCGATGCAAATGACCCGCGTATCGTGGACACGCTCAACGCGTTGAAAGAAAAAGCGTGGCTAGAAGATGCGTATTTCAATCACGTGGGACATTCCGCGTTTGGCACGTACTTGACGCTACACGTGGCGCAATGTTTGCTGATGCAACACAATCGCGAAGCGTGGAAAATTATCAACTGGGTCTTGCGTCACGCCTCGCCGACGTTCACGTGGGCAGAGGGCATTCATCCGCTCACACGCGCCGGCGGAATGGGCGATGGTCATCACGGCTGGGCGCTCGCCGATTTTCTGCTCATCGTCCGCAACGCCTTGTTGTTGGAAGAAGACGATCATCTTGTCATCACACCCATCTTGCCGGCGGAATGGACGGCGGAGATGAACGTCATCAAGGTCGAGGACGCACCGACGTACTTTGGCAACGTCAGTTACACCATCGCGTTTGGCGAACGCACCGCCACGCTGGTCCTCAACGGCGATTGGCGCGATGAGACGTTGAGATATATCGAATGGAATTTGCCATTTCCGTTGCGCGAGTTTGGCGGCGATGAAGGTGTCGCCGGCATCGAAATGATTGGCAACACCATTCACTTGCCGCGTGGCGTGCGACGTGTGGTTGTGATGTGGTAATGCGTAAAATTATTTCGCTCAACGATTCCCATTGGCGCGTTGGTTCGGTTGCGCAAAAACCTTTTGGCAACATCAACGATCTCGCCGAGGTAACCGAATGGTTGCCGGCAATCGTTCCCGGCGACGTGCGGCTCGACTTGTTGCGCGCCGGCAAAATCTCTGATCCCTTCTTCGCCGATAACAATGAAGCGTCGCAATGGGTGGATGCACGCGATTGGTGGTCTGTGCGAGAGTTAGAGAAAGCGTTAGAGTTTGCGGATGGGATGCGTGCGTTTCTAGTGTTCGATGGGATTGATTATCAGAGCGCAGTGTTTTGGAACGGCAAACAACTGGGACGACACGTGGGAATGTTTTCGCGGCAAATCTATGAAATTCCGTCGCGCCTTGCCGCTCGCCCCGCGTCACTCGCCATTCGCATCTGGGGTTCCCATGCACTTCCCAAGTTGCACCTCACGCTCGCGCAAAAAATTTGGGCGCGCCTGATCAAACCCTTGTATCGCCCGCCCGAGCATCCGTTTCCAGATCGCTACGCCACCCTCAAATGCCAAATGCAATTCGGCTGGGATTTTGCGCCGCGTTTGCGCACATGCGGCATTTGGGACGAGGCGCGTCTGGTCATCGTGCGTTCAGTGTTCATCCGCGATGTGTTCCTCAAATCGAAAATCCAATCCACAACGGCAAACGTGACGGCTGCCTTGACCCTCGATTCGGATCAAGATCAAAATGGGCGCGCGGTGTTCAGGGTACGGGGTAAAAATTTTTCCGACGATCCTCGTACCTTTGCTTTCGATTTGCATTTGCATCGCGGCATCCAAGTGTGTGAACTCGCGTTTGATTTAGAAAACGCGCAACTGTGGAATCCCTGGGATCGTGGTGCGCCGAATTTGTACGAGATCGAAACGCACATCGAGACGGAAACCGGTGAATCGCTCGACTCGCTGGTTGAAACGTTTGGCATTCGTTCATTTGAACTTGAACGCATTGCGCCCCAGCGCGAGCCGTGGCAATTCGTCATCAACGGCGAACGCGAATTTGTGCGCGGCGCAAACTGGGTTCCGCTGGACGCGATTCCAGCGCGACTCACGCGCAATGATTACGCCGCGCGTCTTCAGCAAGCGCGCGATGCCAACATCAATTTCTTGCGCGTGTGGGGCGGCGGCTTGCGTGAAAAGCGTGCGTTCTATGATCTGTGCGATGAGCTGGGCATTCTGGTCTGGCAAGAGTTTCCGTTTGCTGGCGCCATTTTGGATCGCTTTCCCACGCATCGCGCGCATTTGCAATTGATTCGCGACGAATGCAGTGAGATTGTGCGCGCGTTGCGCAATCATCCCTCGCTTGTCGTGTGGTGCGGCGGCAACGAGTTCAACACAGGCGGCAACCACACCATTGTCAAGACCTTGCGCACCGTGATCAAAAGCAAAGATGGCACACGGCCTTTCAAGCCGGCGTCGCCGTACCGCGACGAATCGCACAACTGGCGTGTGTGGCACCGTTTTGCCAACCTGCGCGATTATCGCCAAGATCAAACGCCGTTCCTCAGCGAGTTTGGTTTGCAATCCCTGCCCAACTGGGAATCGCTGAAAAAATTTTTGCCCGCCGATGCATTGACCGCGCCGCATCGTTTGTGGGAATATCATCACGCTGACTTGAAAAAACTGGGGCGGTATGCCCAAAACAAAGGGCGAGAGGCGAGGAACGTCAAGGACTTTATTGACGCCACCCAACGCGCCCAAGCCATCGGTTTGCAAATTGCCATCGAACACATACGCCGACGCAAACCACAAACCGCCGGCGTCGCTATTTGGCAACTCAACGATTGTTGGCCCTCGATTTCGTGGAGCGTGATTGATTATTATGGCGCCCCCAAGCGCGCCTATTTTGAATTGCAAAAATTGTACTCGCCCGTGCTTGCCTCCTTCGATTACGAGTTGATGCCGCGCCATCCCGGCGATACAGTTCCCGGCAACTTGTGGCTCATCAATGATTTGCGCCAAGCGTTTGAAAACATCGAATTACGTGCCGAGTTGAATGGCAAAGAAATTTTTGTGCGCCGCGTCAACCTAGCACCCGATTCAGCGGAGAAGATCGCCGCACTTGCCCTCACCCTCGACGAAGGCGAAAATATTTTGCGACTCGTCGCGCGCGCCGGCGAGCACGTCTTCTCGGATCACACGTACGATTTGAACTTTTACGATGTCGGCGAAATCGGCTTGCTCGATTGGCTGATGGTCGAAGCCAGCAAACGGTTAATGCGATGAAAATCGCTCTCAACGCACATTTCTGGGAACAACCCCATACCGGCAGCGGACAATACGTGCGTGCCTTATTGCACGCGCTCATTCACAACGACATTGAAAACGATTACGTGCTTGTTACGTCCCAACGTCGCTTGCTTGCCACGCCACCGTGCGTCTCTGTTCATTCAACACCGGAAACATTGGGGCGTTCAAAAAACCTTGCCAAGGTCTGGTTTGAACAAGTTGCATTTGTGCGTGCGTGCCAACGCGAGCGCGCTCATCTGGCGCACGTGCCGTACTTTGCACCGCCGTTGTTTCCCAGCACTCCTCTCATCGCTACGATTCACGATTTGATTCCGCTGATCCTTCCACTTTACCGTGGCTCGATTCTGGTGCGCGCATACACGCAACTCGTCGCCGCCGGGGCGCGGCGCGCGAACGCGATCATTGCCGATTCGGAATGGAGCAAGCGCGATATTGTGCAACGATTGCGAATTAATCCTGCGCACGTGCACGTCGTCTATCTTGCCGCCGATGAACGCTACGCCCCCGCCGCGACCAAGGAAATCGAAACGGTGCGCCACAAGTATGCGTTGCCGGCCAAGTTTGTGTTATATCTGGGCGGCTTCGATCAGCGCAAAAATGTGCGCGTCATCATTCAAGCGTTTGCGCGCCTGCACGATTTGCACGCCCAAGGGTATCGCTTGGTGCTCGGCGGTACGATCCTAGGACACGATTCAGAATTTTTCCCGAACCCGCGCCGCCTTGCGCGCGAATCGAATTTGCCGGACGATGCGGTTCAATTCATCGGCTGGGTGGATGAAGAGGACAAGCCCGCGCTCTACGCTAGCGCGACCGCCTTCGCGTTCGCATCGTTGTACGAAGGATTTGGTTTGCCGCCGTTAGAAGCGATGGCGTGCGGCACGCCGGTGATTTGCTCCAACGCATCGTCGTTGCCGGAAGTGGTGGGCGATGCGGCAATCACAGTTGACCCAAACGATGTGGCGGCGTGGGCAACAGCGCTGCGAACTCTCTTGACCGATGAAACGCGCCGGCGTGAAATGCGTGAACGGGGTCTGGCGCAGGCGAAAAAATTTTCGTGGCGACGCTGCGCACAAGAAACGTTAGCGGTGTATCAATCAATTCGACGCCGCGCGCAATTTGATGTAGAATCACAACCGAGGTGACCCGATGAATATTTTAGAAACCGCACCGATTTCGACCGTGCGGCGCAATCACGGCATTGAACACGCGACGGTGCACATTCTCACGGCACGCAACCCCAACCTCCAATTGATTGGCCGCGCCGATACGACCGGGTTCAACATCTATGGCAACGTCCCCACCGAGGAGTTGGCAAGCGCAGCGCAAGAAGCATTACTGCGTTTGCAAAACGGCGAAGCGGCACTGGCTGTCCATCCACGTTGCGGAACGAACCTCCTCATCGCCGGGTTGTTCACGGCAATCGCTGCCGTGCTGGCGTTGGGACGCAAGCCCAGCCTCAAGAAATTACCGGACGTGATTCTCGCCACCACGTTCGCCGCGTATATCGCCCAGCCACTTGGTTTATCGTTGCAACAACACATCACCACCTCGCCGGACGCGCGCGGCGCACGCATTGTTGGTATCACGCCATCGCAATTTGGACAAATCCAAGTGCAACACGTGGACATCGCTTGGGATAACTAATGTATTACATCCTGCACGGCGAAGATGAACTCTCGCGCACCGAAGCCATCGCCAAGTTGCGCGCCAAAATGGGCGACCCGCAATTTGCCGATTTGAACACCTCGCAATTCGAGGGACGCCAATTGACGTTGGGCGAATTGCAACACGCGTGCGACGCGGTGCCGTTTCTGACTGACAAGCGGCTCGTTATCGTCGAAGGGATGCTCGCGCGCTTTGATCCGCGCCGCGCCAAAAGCGATGACGATGCCGGCGAAATCGAAGAAGAAGCGAATCCAACACTCGCCAAAGATTTGATCGCGTACCTCGATCGCTTGCCAGACACGACGCGGTTGGTCTTTGTCGAATCGAAAACGCTCGCCAAGAACAATCCGGTTTTGAAACACGCCTTAGCCATCGGCGATGCAAAGCAAGTGTACGTCAAAGAATTTACCGCGCCCACCGAACGTGCCTTGCCCAAGTGGATTCAAGAACGTGTCCAAGCCAAAGGCGGCACGATTGAACCTGCCGCGATCACCGAACTGGCGGCGCATATCGGAACCGATTTGCGCTTGCTCGATAGCGAAATCGAAAAGTTGATGACGTATCGTGCTCACGCAACGATTCGCGCCGAAGATGTGCGTAGGTTGGTTGCACCGGTGCGCGAGTCCGATGTGTTTGCGCTGGTGGATGCGATTGGTCGGCGCGAGACACGCGCCGCGCTCAACCTCTTGCACGACCAACTTAATCACAATGCCGCGCCGATTTATTTGCTCGCGATGATTACCCGCCAGTTTCGCTTGCTCTTGCAGATGAAAGACTTGGCGACACGCGGGCAAACGCTGGACACGGCACGTGAGCAACTGAAATTGCACCCCTTCGTCGCTAACAAAACGTGGTCGCAAGCGTTGAATTTTTCTCTGCCCCAACTCGAAGCAATTTATCAAAAACTTTTGGACACCGATGTAGCGATCAAGACCGGGCGGAGTGAGCCGGTATTGGCGCTGGATGTTTTGATTGTTGAATTGACACGATAAGAGGCGAGTCTGAGACTCGCCTCTACCGTTATCCTCATTACTCTTCGCCGATGATTTTGAACTCGCGTGGTGCGCCTAGCATCGGTGCGTTCATCGGTGTAACATAGGGTGGGGGTGCATACCCGTACGGCATTGGCACGCCGGGTTGACCCGGCATATTTTGCGGCGGCGCAAAAATGATCATTGGTTGTTGCGGCACAAAGCGATGCGCGCCATAATCGTACCCGATTTCGTTCGGCGTCGCGCGTTTGCCCCAATTCTGGCTGGAGGCAATCACCAAGCCGATGCTCACCGGAATACTCGCACTGATGCCGCACACGGTCCCCACCACCACCGCGAGCGCATCGTTCGAGAGACGACTGCCGACGATGTACGCCAACGCGACGGCAAAGGTAACGCCCACAATGATGATTCCGTTTTTCATCGTTCCTCTTTTCTGTCCGTTCATTACTTGACGCGATGCAACCAACCCCATCGCGAAGGTTTTTTCTGAACCAGCGTTTGACGCGCAGACAACGACTCGATTTCGTCGGGCGTGATGTACGCCGATTGAAAACGAATCACTTGGCCGCCGGCGATGAGCAAGAAATCGCCACGCCCGGCAAGTTTCTCTGCGCCTGTGCCGCCGATGCCGGCAGCAACCCGCGCATCATCGGTACTTGCCACGCGCCCCACTAATCGAACCGGAAAATTGGCTTTGACCAAACTCCCCACCACCCTAGCGGCTGGCTTTTGCGTACACGCGACAATCGAAAAGCCGGCACTGCGTCCGCGTTGCAACAATCGCGTCAAGGTCGCTTCCAACTCACTCCCACACGTTTGAAGCAGATCCGCTAGTTCGTCAATAACTACGATGATGCGCGGTCGTTCAATCATTTCACGATCACGTCGTTCCATTTCAGCAACCAGATAATTGAGGCGCGCCTGCGCTTCTGCCGAATCGCGCACAACGGGAAAGAGCAAGTGGGGCGCACGTGCGAACGGCGCAAAGCCGGACCATTTGGGATCGAACAAAGCCAATTGCACATCGCGCGGTTTTTGATGACGAATGAGTGAGGCAATCATCGTGCGCGCGAGTTCGGTCTTGCCACTGCCGGTCGTGCCAGCAATCAAACAATGCGTCACATCGGGCGAGGAAAGCCGCAGCAATAACGGCACGCCTTCGCTATCAATCCCCAGGATCACGGTGCCGGGCGCATCCAGCGCGCGACGCAAATGCTCATCGTGTTGCAAGCGTTGCGCGAGTTCGACCAAAGAGATAAATCGCGCATCGGTGCGCGGCACTTCGATGCTGAGCGTACCGTTACTGCGCGTGAGCCGCGCGCTCGGTGTTCCCAGAGCCAAGGCAACCTCCTCGGTGAGCGATTCGAGTTTGCTGAGCCGGGTGTTGGCGGCGGGCGCAAGATGAAATTGGATCGTGCGTGCGGTCAAGCGCCCGCCCCACACGCGCACCGGCGCTTGATGCGCTGCCAACACCATTTCGATCTGGTCGGCTTGGAAATCCAACGTTCGTTTTTCCATCATGCCCAATTCGCCATTGGCTAATCGGTCCAGCCCACGCGTTTTTCTTCGCCCACCGCGCGGGCAAGCGGACGCGTTTCAATTGGCTGAACTACCTCGTTCGCGTCCGATTTTTTGCTTGCCCCATTTTTGGCGAGCCATTCTTGCAATTGAATAATTTTTTGCGCGACGATATTCGACCGTTTGTCTGCCACCGGCGATGGCGTGGTTGGCGCGGCGACGGGCACCGAGGGAAGAGTTGGCGCGACGGGTTGAGGTGCCGGCGCGGGCGCACCTCGCACGCGATTCGTCCGGCGTCGTTCATCCGGCGCAACGGCGGGCTGACGTTCGATGGTTATCACCGAATCGGTGGAGACGAGTGCTTGGCGCAACGGACAGCCGGCACAATCGCGCGGGGAATGAATGGGCACCACTTTTTCCGCACACGCGGCGCGTTGCAGCAAGATAGATTGTTGTGCAAAATCATCCCAGACTTGGGTCTTGCCATTGCCCCAGCGGACGATGATCGGTGGACGCGATTGATTGTCGAGCGTGGCGCGGAGATGCGTGCAATTGATTTGCGCAATTGGACACGCGCGACAAATATTCGGCGAGACTTCGCGGTCGCCGGTCTTGATCTTGTCACAAAGAATGTGCCCCTCATCTCCTACATGACGATAGGGGCAAGGTTTGAGACTCACACGCACTCCCGTGAATCGAACGCGAGAAAGCTGAGACAAGCGAGGTTCGGTTCCAATTAGAACTAGTGTTCTAGTTGGGATTATAAATCAGAACAAGCGTTCTGTCAAGGGGGTGCGGGCTAATTTGACCTTAAAAATCTTGGAGGATGAAAAAATGGGCAGTGTGCCTTAATTTGCGGCAGAACCACACAGAAAAAATTCTGTGTGGTTCTGCGTGTTTCTGTGGCTGGATCTTAGCTTGACTTCTCGTTGGGCAAATTTGCAAATTTGCCCTACAATAACCCAATATTCAAATGCGCTCTTAGGCGGGGAGTTTTTGGAGTTGGCGAACGACCAGAACCACCTTGCCCTGAATCACCACGTTGCGCGCCTCGGCATAGAACGGCTTCATGGTGGGATTCATGGGTTGGAGGCGGATGCGCCCTTTTTCGCGATATACGCGTTTGAGCGTCGTCTCGTTTTTGTCGCGGAGCCACACGGCGCACATCTCGCCGTTCTGTGCGGTCTCGGCACGTTTCATCACCACAATATCGCCATCGTTGATCAGCGCATCAATCATCG
The DNA here is from genome assembly GCA_037440625.1 of Chloroflexota bacterium. GTDB lineage: Bacteria > Chloroflexota > Anaerolineae > UBA4142 > UBA4142 > DAOTXS01. Next base: position 61,854 of record JBBITT010000014.1, on the reverse strand, counting down.
AATTGCCCTTGACCTTGAGCGCAAAGATGCCTTCGCTGTCGGGAATGAGATCGCGCGTGAGGGTCAAGGTATCGAGCGGTTCGAGTCCACTTTCGGGCACGGGAATGGGTGAGCCGGCGGCGATGGTACCGAGCAATGGAATTTGGACGGCATGCATCGAATCGCCGCCAATCGTTCTGACAGGTCCGCCCACAATGCGCAAGCCACGCGAAACTTCTTTTTCGCGTTGAATCAACCCTTCGCGTACGAGAATGTTGAGATTATAGTTGACGACCGAAGTGGACGAAATCCCCACATGACTGCCGATCTCGCGAATCGTTGGCGGTCGTCCCTTTTCGCGTGTGAATTTGTTGATGTAATCGTAAATCTTTTGCTGTCGTTCCGAGAGTGCCATCGAGCCCTCCTTGGTGCGGGTCGAAAATCCGTTCGCACACACCGAACATTTGTCCATATTATACCACGAACGCTTGTTCTGTGTCAAGGGGTTTGACTTTCGCTAGAATTTGTCTGAAAATGAATATATGGCTGAATGGATTCGAACGTTTATCGCGATCGAATTGAACGAGACGCTGTATCGCGCGCTGGGCGAGGTGCAAAATCGGCTCAAGCGTGATCGCGCCGCGCACCTGATTCGCTGGGTCGTGCCTGAGAGCATCCACATCACGCTGAAATTTTTGGGCGATGTCGAAGCAAATCAATTACCTGCCCTGCACGATGCGCTGGTGAAAGCGTGTGAGAACACGCCGCCTTTTGCGCTAACGCTTGCTGGCTTGGGTGCGTTTCCAAATACCAAACGCCCAAACAATCTTTGGGTCGGCGCGACTGGACAAGTGGAAATGGCTGCGCAACTCGCGCAAAAGATTGATGAGGCGTGCGCGGCGTTCGGCTTTCCGCGCGAGACGCGACCGTTCACCACTCACCTGACCCTGGGTCGTGTGAAAAAGGATGTATCGCCTAGCGAACGCGCGTCCATCGGTGCGATGGTGGAAGCTGTGCACGTGAATGCATTGGGCGACTTGCGCGTGGATCATGTGAGTGTGATGAAGAGTGAGCTGCGCCCAAGTGGTAGCGTTTACACACGATTGTACGCCATTGAACTCTATGCGTGAAATCTTGATCTCGGTGATTGGGGCTGGCAAATGCAATGAGCAAACCTCCGCGCTCGCCGAACAAGTGGGACGCGAGTTGGCTCAACGGGGTGCCACCATCGTTTGCGGTGGTTTGGGCGGCGTGATGGAAGCCGCGTGCAAAGGTGCCAAGCATGCCGGCGGGCGCACCATCGGCATCTTGCCGGGCATTACTCATCGCGAGGCAAATCCGTACGTGGACATTCCGATCGTTACCGGCTTGGGCGAAGCGCGCAATGTGATCGTCGTCCGCACGGGACGCGCGGTTATCGCGATTGGCGGCGAGTACGGCACGTTAAGCGAAATTGCATTTGCGTTCAAGTTTGGAATTCCGGTGATCGGCTTGGGCACCTGGCAACTGGCACGCGGCGACCAGCCGTGGAGAATCATTCCCGCGTCTGACGCACGCGATGCCGTCGAAAAAGCATTTCAAGCGATCGGTTCGATGAAATGATTTTCAGAGATCGTTACGACGCTGGACAACAGTTGGCAGAACAACTGAGTTTTCTCAAAGACCAACCGAACGTTATCGTCCTGGGGATTCCGCGCGGCGGCGTGGTCGTCGCCGCCGAGGTCGCGCGCGCGCTGAAGGCACCGCTGGATGTTTTCCTCGCGCACAAACTGGGCGCACCCTTCAACCCGGAACTCGCCATTGGCGCGGTAACCAGCACCGGTGAAATCTTGCTCGATGAGTTGTTGGTGCACGAACTAGATATTTCAACCGATGAGATCGTCCGCGAAGCCGAACATCAACGGGCTGAAATCGAACGGCGAATGCATCTGTACCGGCAAAACCGTCCGCCGCTCGATGTGCAAAACAAGACCGTCGTTCTGATTGACGACGGCGTGGCAACCGGCTCAACCGTGCTGGCTTCGTTGCGTGCCTTGCGCCAGATGCGTCCCGCCAAATTGATTCTCGCGATTCCGGTGGGACCGGCAGAAACCATGCGTCGGCTGGCGCGCGAATGCGATCAACTGATTATGCTGGCAACGCCAGAACCATTTTGGGCGGTGGGTCGGTTTTACGCGCAGTTCGGACAAACGAGCGATGAAGAAGTGATCGCGTTGTTGGAAAAACCCCAGACGTAAGACGCGCTACGCTTTTACTTTCCGATAAAAGCACAACAGCGTGCTACCGTACTTGCGCTGATCGCACAACTCCAAGTTGGTCAGCGCAATTTCTCTGTACTCTTTGGGATGAATCTGTGCCACCACCACGCCGCGGTCTGCCAATAACGTGCTGGCATCGAGCGCAACGAGCGTGTCTATCCACAAGCCCTTGTATTGCGGCGGTGCAACGTAAATCAGATTGAATTTTTCGTCCGGCGCGCGGCGGATAAACTTGAACACATCTTGCCGGACGATGCGCGCGCGCGGCATCAATTGCGTGGTCTCCAAATTGGTGCGAATCGCACGTAACGCTGCGTGATCCAACTCCACAAACGTCGCCGCGCGCGCGCCGCGGGACAACGCTTCGATGCCCACACTGCCCGCGCCGGCAAATAAATCGAGCACGTTCGCATTAACGACGCGCTCACCCAGGATGTTAAAGAGATTTTCTTTGACGCGATCGGTAATCGGTCGCGTTGCCGTGCCCGCCGCTTTGAGCGCACGTCCTTTGGCGGTTCCCGCAATCACACGCATACCATCATCCCCCCTTACTGCAACTCGCGAATCCACTGTTCGATTTCGTTGCGATGCGGTGTGGTCTTGTCCAACTCGAGATATTTTTGGAAATCGGCAATGGCTTGTTCTTTGAGATGACGCAGGCGATACGCCTGCCCGCGATTGAGGTACGCCATAGCAAAGCCAGGGTCAACTTCGATGGCTTTGGTGTAATCGGCAATCGCTCGATCCAAATCCCCCTTTTCTTCGTACGCAATGCCGCGATTGTTGTATGGCTTGGGGGAGCCGGGCGCGAGTTCAATCGCTTTGGTGAAATCGGCGATGGCTTGATCGGCTTGCCCTTGGCGATAGTAGAGAATGCCGCGATTGTAAATCGCGCGCACATACCTGGGATCAATTTCGATGGCTCGCGTATAATCGGCAATCGCTTGATCCAGATCGCCTTGGTCTTCGTACGCGATGGCACGATTATAGTACGCATCGGTGTACGTTGGGCTGAGCGTAATCACCTCGGTATAAAATTCGATGGCTTGATCAAGGTTGCCGGCGTGGTAGGCTTGCTCCGCTTTGCGAAAAGCGTCCAGCGCGCCGGGCACAAGTGTTGCTATCGGCGTCGGCACAGCCGTTGCAGTTGGCGTGGGCGTTGGCATACACGCCGTGACCAAGACTATTACACTCAAGCCAAACCAGAGATACCGCATTTTTTCCCTCTCCACGTTGTCGAGCACAAGATCGGCAGTTTATTTCTTGTCCCACGAAAACTTGCGGGTAAAGATCGGAATCTTTTTCACTGCGGCGATGGTCAACGTGCGATCACCTTCAAACGAATCGTACCACGCCGCGCCTTCTAATTGCCCCGCCAAAATCCATGGACAGAACGCCAAGAGGTAATCGGGCAATGACGAGCCATCAGAGAGTTTGCCCTCCAAAAACCATCGGAATAGTTCAACATGATATTGGGCGTGCAACTTGTCATCCACCATCGGAAAGCGGTTGTCATCCGTCGCTTTGTATTTCCAGCCACCCTCGCCCGCAATAAATGGCGGTACGAACCCAATCTCTTGTTGAAAAACGCCGGCAAAGATACGAAACCCCAACACGCCATTATCATCTTCGACGTAATTCGGCGGGTGATTCAAGCCGTACGGATGCGGCACAAAAAACATTCGCGTAAAGAGGCGTTCGCCTTTTTGGGCTTTGATGGTTTGCAGAAACACGCGCAACCACTCTTCATCGAGTACTTGGAGACCGACATAGCCGCCGGCATTGTAAACATCTTTTGCCATTTGCACGGCGTACGGAATCCACTCATCGCGATTGATCTCGCGGCCATCCCACTCCTCCCCCGTGTCCGGCTCATTGTAAACTTGCAAGTACGGCGGCAAGCCAATCTCTTTCAAGATTTGAATATCGCGATCCCACCCATAGTAGCGTTGATACGCGCGCAAATAACGTCGCCACACCGGGACGATGCCGGCGGCTTTGAATTGTTGCGCCGCAAGCCGCAACTGATTCTCATCAGAATAAATCGCCAGCACCCAGCGCATCTGCAAATCTTTCAGGCGCGGAATCTGAATATCGAAATCTCGCTGGCTGAAATACCCCGTCGGCAAGAAATGGATACACCGTCCGTTATCGTTCGCCGGACGGGGCCAGTCGCGTAGAGTCATTGCCGGCAAATCGGTGCGCAAGGGCAACACGGCAACCGATGCTGTTGCTGGAACGACTGTGGCGGTGGCGTTCGGCATCGAAGGGGTGGGAAGCGGTGGGGTGGCGGCAGGTGATGCCACCGCGATGGCAAAGCGGGTTGGGGTGAGCGTTGCTGCATCCCCTTGGACACCTTGCCCCACTCCCATCGGCGAACACGCGAACAGCGCAACGGCAATCAAGACCAGCATTGCGCTAATGACGTTCAAAGATTTTGGCATTTCCACTTTTCCTTTCAGGGACATTATAACACGAATTGAAAGCATCCGCCGCGTGTGCTATAATGCCGCACGATGCAAAATCACGACATTCACGCGGTCATCAAAATTTTGCGCCGCGCGGTCCGCGCTTGGCGTTTGCCCTATGTAACCGAAATGGCACAAATCCGGCGCGACCCCTTCCGCGTCCTCATCTCGACGATGCTGAGTCTGCGCACCAAGGACGCGGTAACCGAAATCGCTTCGCAAAAATTATTCGCGCTCGCTGATACGCCGGCAAAAATGCTGCGCCTCACGCCACACCAAATCGAAAAAGCGATTTACCCGGTGGGCTTTTATCGCACCAAGGCACGCCGTATTCACCTCGTCTGCCAGCAATTGATCCAGGATTACAAAGGGCGCGTGCCGGACGAAATCGAAGAATTGATCAAGCTCCCCGGCGTGGGACGCAAGACCGCCAACTTGGTGCTGACGTTGGGCTATGGCAAGTTGGGCATCTGCGTGGACACGCACGTGCATCGGATTACGAATCGGTGGGGGTATGTGCAGACCAAGACGCCGGAGCAAACAGAAATGGCGTTGCGCGAAAAATTGCCGCACGCGTACTGGATCGAAATCAACGATGAATTGGTTGCGCTGGGTCAAAATGTTTGCCATCCCACATCGCCAAAATGTTCGATTTGTCCGGTGCGCGAGTATTGTGATCGCGTGGGTGTAGTAAGAAGCAGGTAATTGAGGAATTGGGTGATTAGGTGATGGGGTGATTAGGTGATGGGGTGATTGGGAATGAATTGGCACCGCTTGTTTTTCGAGTTTCAATATCGTTTTTCACGACCGCCGTGGGATAGCGGGGTAACACCGCCCGAGGTTGTTGCCTTTGTCAAAACGAACCCGCAACGCGGGCGCGCGCTCGATCTGGGTTGCGGCACCGGCACTAATTCGATTTTTCTTGCGCAACACGGTTACCACGTCGTCGGCGTTGATTTCTCATCGAAAGCGATTGCGACCGCGCGTCAAAAAGCCACACGCGCCGGTCTCACGATTGATTTTCACGTCGCCGATGTAACCCGGCTCGATTTCTTGACCGAACCCTTCGATTTCGTACTCGATATCGGTTGCCTGCACGCGATTGATCCTGAAGGGCGCGCACGGTATGCGACGCACTTGGCACGGCTCACGCGACCGGGCGGTGTATTTATGCTGTATGCGTTCAGCCCGGCAATCGAACAAAAACATCTTGTTCAGTTTCGCAACGTGGGTATCACACCTGATCAAGTTCAACAACTCTTCGCATCCCATTTTACACTCGAACGCCTCGAACCGGGAACGGATCGCGGCGAACGTGCGAGCGCGTGGTATTGGTTTAGAAGACAGTGAATAGTGGTCAGTATTCAGTATTCAGTATTTAGAAATGAGGAGGCAAGATGGATTTGGGACTGAAGGGTAAGGTTGCCCTAGTCGCTGGTGCAAGCAAAGGATTGGGTAAAGCCGTGGCGCTGGGTTTGGCACGCGAAGGTGCCAAGGTTGCCATTGTTGCACGCGACCCAAGGCGTATCGAAAATGCGGCAAAAGAGATTCGCGAGCAAACCGGCGCATCGGTGCTTCCCCTCATCGCCGATGTAACGATGCCGAGTGATGTTCAGCGCGTTGTGGATGAGACGGTCAAACAATTTGGCGCGTTACACATTTTGATTACGAATGCTGGCGGACCACCGCCCGGCGCGTTTGTCTCGCTGACCGATGAGCAATGGCAGAACGCCGTGAATCTTACATTGATGAGCGCGGTGCGTTTATCGCGCGCGGCGATTCCGTGGATGCAAGCGCAAAAGTGGGGGCGCATCGTTCATATTTGCTCGTACTCGGTCAAGCATCCCATCGAAAACTTGATGCTGTCGAACTCGATTCGCGCGGCGGTGGTGGGATTGAGCAAGACCCAAGCCATCGAACTGGGAAAAGATAATATCCTGGTGAATAGTGTCCTGCCCGGCTGGACGATGACGGAACGGGTAGAGCAATTGATGCAGGATCGTGCCAAACGCGCGAATACGGATGTGCACGCGCAGTACGCGGTAATCGAAAAAGAGATTCCGGTGGGAAGGATGGCAAAACCGGAGGAATTTGCGAACGCGGTTGTTTTTCTCGCTTCCGAACGCGCGTCGTACATTAACGGTGTCGCATTACCGGTGGATGGTGGCGCAACGCGCACAGCGTTTTGAACCACATCATATTGTGCCGAGGAACCCGCAAAGCAGGTTTCTTTGCCTGATAGTCGCATGAATTCAAACAATTGAAATCCAGTCTGACTTTACAGACTCCAACGAAGTTCGGCTTGGCGTGGTTGTTGCGACTTTTAGTCGTTGGTTGTCCTCTCCTCTGACTTGGCGGGGCATCCAGCATAATGAGGGGAACTAGTAGTGCAAAGTGCATGGTGGAAACTCGATTTTTAGCCGCGTCTGTCGACGCCTTCCCATCCGTCTGGTATGCAACTATTTCATGTTGTTGCACTAGGTCGTGCGCCTACTCCACCCGCTTAGCCATATGAAGATCCGTAATCTCATACCCCGCTTTCTCGTACAGGGCACGCGCGGCAGTATTGTGCCCAAACACATGCAACGTAATCTTGTGAATTCCCAATGCTCTAACCTTTTCTTCTAACGCGCGCAACGCTTGCAAGCCATATCCCCGCCGCCGAAACGCCGGGTGAATCATAAAATCAAAGATGAAGGCGGATAATGCCGGACGTGTGTCATCCACCGCAAACCAAATCATTCCTACCCTTGAGCCAGTCACCTCGTCTGCGATGGAGAAGAGATACTGGTTCTTGGTTGCCAAACCCTCCGGCAACAATTGGCGAAATTCTTTTTCGGCTCTTTGCAACGCTTCTGATGGATGCCAATTGCCGGCTTTGATATGCTCTTGCGCATACTCTTGTATCGAACGTGCACAGTACGTCTGAAACTCGGCTTCGGTCATCGGAACGAGATGCACCATACTCGTTGCTCCTTTCCCACACACCTCTCTATTGCTTCCTTACACTCTTTTTTATCGCACGGGTTTTCGTAGCGTACTCGTCTGGCTCCTCCTCGATCACATACGCCGGTTCGCCGCGCGCGCCCCGCGCCTTTTCTTCCACATAGTACGTATAGTTGCCCGAATATTCAGCGACGACGCCTTGCTCCAACTCAACGATGCGCGTGGCAACGTTATCCAGAAAATAGCGATCGTGCGAGATCACCAACACCGTGCCATCGTAATCTTCAAGTGCGGCTTCCAAAACTTCGGACGATGGAATATCAAGATTGTTAGTTGGCTCATCAAGCAACAAAAAGTTCGCGCCACTCATCATCAACTTGGCAATTTGCACGCGCGCCTTTTCACCGCCGGACAGTTCCCGAATTTTCTTTTTCGCATCCGCCGGCGTGAACAAGAAGCGTCCCAGCCAGCCGAACAACTCACGATCCACCATCGGGCGCACACTCCGCATCTCTTCCGCGAGCGTTGCATCCCAGTTGAGTGTTTGATGCTCTTGCGCATAGTACGCCATCGTTGTGCTGGGACCGATTTCGATGATGCCCTCATCCGGCGTTTCACTTCCAAGAATGCACCGAAACAACACACTCTTGCCTGCGCCATTCGCACCAATCAAGCCGACGCGTTCGCGATGCCATACCAACAAATCGAGTCCGCGCAACACCGGCGTACCATCGAACGCCTTATGTAACCCAACGATCTCCAGCACCTTGTTGCTGCCCCGCTGATTCGCCGCGAGCGATACGCCAATCGTCTTGCGATTCAAACGCGGCTTGTCCACCGTGTCCATCTTCTCTAGCCGCTTTTGCATCGAACGGGCGCGGCGCACAAATTTTTCATTTTGTCCCGCACCCCAGCCCATCAATCGCCGAATCGAAAATTGTAAACGTCGCACTTCCGATTGCTGCAGCTCGAATTGTTGCTGTTGTTTGAGCAAGCGTTGTTTCTTTTCAAACGCATACTCGGAATAATTGCCGATATAGTGCGTCAACGTGCCGTCTTCCAATTCAACGATTTCTTCGGCGACAATATCGAGCAAGTACCGATCGTGTGAGACGATGACCACCGCGCCCGGATAATCGGCGATGAGTTTTTCCAAAAAGGCTTTGCCCTTCAAATCCAGATGATTGTCCGGCTCGTCGAGCAACAAGAGTTCGGGTTGTTCGATCAACAACTTGGCAAGCCCCACTAATTTTTTCTGCCCGCCACTGAGAGCGGACATGGGCAAATGGAATGATGCCGCATCGAATCCCAAGCCACGCAGCGTCGCGCGCACGCGATTATCGAAATTCAAGCCACCTTTTTCTTCAAACGCGGCGATCGCGCGCGCGTGTTGATCGAGCACGCGTTCTAGTTTGCGCGCATCGTTGTAAATTGCCGGGTCAGCCATTTGCGCGTTGAGGCGTTCCATCTCGCGTTCCAACGCGGCGAGCGTGGGTGAAGCATCCATCGCTTCTTCGATGACGGTGCGCGCCAAATCGAATTCCGGTTCTTGGGGCAAATAACCCACCCGCACACCGCGCGTGAGGAACACGCCGCCTTCTTTCGGTTCGTTCACGCCGGCAAGAAATTTAAGCAACGTGGACTTGCCTACCCCGTTGGGTCCCACCAAACCGATGCGCGCATCGTGATAAATTTCCCACGAGAGTTTGGCGAAGATTGTTTGCGCACCGAAATATTGAGTTACGTTATCGAGACGAGCCACTGTTCCAATGACCACTCAAACCTCTACCCCAAGGATGAAAGACGTGTTGCGTGCTACGTTTCAATAACAACGCACCGCGCCCCACAAGCATTTTATACAAAGCAGGATGAAAAGCAAACAGCCGCCCACGATCACTCGCGGCGGCTGTTGTCATCCGTTCTAATGAGAAAGGATTAGGACACTTTGGTGACGTTCACGGCTTGGGGACCCTTGGGGCTGTCCTCAATCGAGAACTCGACTTTTTCGCCTTCGTTCAGGGAGCGATAACCCTCGCTCTGAATCGCGGAGAAATGCACGAACACGTCCTTACCGCCTTCGTGAGCGATAAAACCGTACCCCTTGGCGGCGTTGAACCACTTGACGGTACCTTGAATGCGATCTGCCATTGTTGTTTCACCTCCAATTCTTGTCAATGGACGGGATCGGGTCATAACAAAAAACGCCTGAGACGCAATCCGTCTCAAGCGTTCTCGAACACCCTACACAGACTTGCTGCGAGTTACATTATCCACATTTTTCAATTTTTGTCAAATGCGAGTTGCCTCACACAATTTCATTCTAAACGAGCGTGGGTCATTGCGCCGGATACCCGGCTCCAACTTTAGTCAGATCAATATCGTAACTGGGAACGGGCCCAAATTGACCGAGCCACGCATTGTCGCCGGTGCTGTAATGCCCGATGATGCCACGCACGTACGGCTTGATGAGAAAGGCGTTTTCATTATTCCACAAAAATGCGGCAACCATATCGTTGACAAAGATTTTCTGCGCAGCTTTGTATTTTTCGATGGCTTGAGCAAAATCCAACTCTTGGTTTGCCGTCTGAAATGTTGTATCGAAATCGCGGTTGCAATAGCCCAACCGTGTGGCATAGACCCCCGCACACGTCTGAAGAAATAGCCAGTTTTGGGGATGGGCGTACTCTTGCTCCCAAGTGATGAGAAAAATTTGCGGCGTCGTTTTAGGATCCCGAATGATGACCGGGAGCGCGTTCGGTTCAACCGGGTCGAGCAGGACGGGGCACGCAAACACGCGTGTCAATCCACCCGCGATGAATTGGAACAGCAGTTGATTGCGCGGCGTATTGGCGTACGTGAGTTTAATGGTTCCCAACTTGTTGCAGTCTACTTTTTTCTTGTCCGGTGTCCCATAGCCGGCGTTGATGAGGGTTTGCAATGCCGCTTGCGGATCGTACGCCGGTACGGTAGCCGAGGTATCGTAGCCGGGAACACCTGGCGGAATCCACGACAGGTATGGCTTGCCCAACCCTTTCAACACATCGCGTACAAAACTATCGCGGTCGAGGGCTTGCGAGAATGCTTTGCGAACATTTTTATCGTTAAACGGCGCACGCTTGACGTTGAAGCCCAGATACGTTACGCGCGCGGCTGGCGCACGCGCTAGTTCACGATTCAACGCGCCATCGGCTTGAATTTGCTCAATCGTGTCAGCCGTCACACGGATCATTTCCAAGCCGCCTTGCTTGTAGGTCTCAAGCGCGGCGGTATCCGGAAGCCAGTAAAATTCGATGCGGTCGAGTTTGGGTGTCTCGCCGCGATAGTTGGGATTGGGTACCAGTTGAATGACCTGATCCTGAATCGTGGCGATTTTGAACGGACCGTTGCCATTGTGATTTTCCGGCTTGAGCCACCAGGCATCGGGATCGCGTTCGATTTTGGTTGGATCGCTGGGCATGCCGATCCAGGTGGAGGCAATCACCGGAAAATAGCCGCTGGGCTGATCGAACGAAAAGACGAGCGTGGTATCATCAATCGCCTTGACCCCTACATTCTCCAACGCTTTCTCGACATCGTCCGGTTTCGATTTGGGATCGAGCGCATAAGCTGTTTGCGCGCCGCGCACATCGTCTAGAAACGATTGGGAGGGGGCGGCGACGCGTGGATCCATCGCCCGTTTGAAAGCGTACTCAAAGTGTTTCGCGGTGAGCGGTGTGCCATCGGCACGCTTGAGCCCGGCGCGAAGATAAAAGGTGAGCGTGGTACCATCCACCCCAAACAACCAACGTTCAGCGGCGCCCGGCACAACCTTGCCGGTCTCGTCCACGCGCGTGAGTCCTTCGTACACCAGATTGAGAATGGCGATTTCGCTGCTGGCAAAGGCGCGTTGCGGATCAAGGATATCGGGGCGCGTGCTCAGATTGATGCGCAGGACTTTGGGCGGAATGATTGGGGTCGCACTCGGTTGGACGGGGACGGCTCGGGAGGAGGTCGGTTTCGCCGGGGTGGGGGTGGACAAGCGTGGTGTTTCATCGGCACGCGGGATGGGAGCGCAAGCAATCACGGTGGCAAAGAGAATAAGTAAAGCAAAACGAATCGAGATATTTTTCATGGTTTCATCCAAAGAGAACTTGTGGTGTCAGTCTAACAAAGAGTTGTGTTTTCGTCAAACAAAAAAAGGCGACGCCGAGAATTCGGCGTCGCCTATCGCAAATTTTCAGTCTACCCGTAAGCGCGGATCCAGCGCATCGCGCAAACCATCGCCCAGCAAATTAAAGCCCAACACGGTCAGCATAATGGCAAAGCCGGGAAAGAGCAAGACCCACCACGCACCACTGGTGAGATACTTGATGCTGTCTGCCAGCATCGCGCCCCATTCCGGATAAGGCGGCTGTTGCCCCAGACCTAGGAATCCTAGCGCGGCGATTTCCAAGATCGCGCTAGCGATACCAAGCGTGCCTTGCACAATGATGGGAGAGAGACTGTTGGGAAAGATATGCCGGAACAGGATGCGTGGCGAGGGCGAGCCAACGCAGCGTGCCGCGGTAATGAACTCTTGCTCTTTGAGTGAGAGCACCGTGGAGCGGGCAATGCGTGCATAGACCGGGATGCTCACTACCGCAATGGCAAACAACGAGTTTCGTAAACCCGGTCCCACCAACGCCACAATCGCGATGGCGAGTAACAAACCGGGGAATGCCAGCATAATGTCCATCACGAACATCAAAACCAGGTCAACGGTTTTGCCGGCAAAGCCGGACACCAAGCCCAACAGCGTACCGAGGATGACGGCAATCGCAACCGAACTCAAGCCGACTCCTAACGAGGCTTGCGCGCCGTGCGCAATGCGGTTCATCACATCGCGTCCCTGTTCATCGGTGCCCATCCAATGTTCCGCCGAGGGTTCCTGGAGTTGATTGACCAAATCGGAATCAATCTTGGCGTTGTAAGGGAAAAGAAAGGGAACCGCCACAGCGAGGAAGAGGAAAAAAATACAGATTGCCAAACCCAAGCGTGCCAACCGATTAGACATCAAGCGGCGCCACGCATCACGCCACAAACTGCGCGGCGGGCGCGCCAAGGTTTGTTGAATTTCCGGTGCAGTCAAATCCACACTAGCCACGTTTGTCTGCCTCAATCAAATTTGACGCGCGGGTCTACCCACGCATACAAAACATCCACGAGCAGATTGATTCCAACGAAAACGAGAGCGATGAAGAGCGTTACTCCTTGAACGATTGGATAGTCGCGCGCATAAATGGCATCCACCAACCAACGCCCAATACCGGGCCACGAAAAGACCGTTTCGGTCAGAATGGCACCAGAGAGTAGGCGACCGACTTGAAGACCGACGACCGTGATGACCGGCAACCAAGCATTCCGCAACGCATGATTGATGACGACGGCGCGTTCTTTCAACCCTTTGGCATGCGCCGTGCGAATATAGTCTTGACTCAACACTTCGAGCATGGAGGAACGCGTCATGCGCGCGATGATTGCCATTGGAATTGAACCGAGGGCAATTGCTGGCAATGCGAGATGTTTTAGCGCTTGGATAAAAACGCCCACATCTCCTTTGATCAAACTATCGAATAGAATGAGATTAGTAATGGGGACAAAATTCGTTCCCGCATCCAAGCGTCCGCCGGTGGGTAAAATATGCAGAATCACGGAGAACAAGAGCACCAACATCAAGCCCAGCCAAAAGATCGGCATCGAAACGCCGGTGAGCGCGAGCAACATACTCGCCGCATCAAAGATGGAACCGCGTCGAATGGCAGAAATGATGCCGGCGGGAATCCCTACCACGAGGGCGACGATGATTGCCCCCAGTGTTAGTTCGATGGTGGCGGGGAAACGGCGGATGATTTCTTGGGTGACCGGCTCTTGACGTAGCACCGAACGTCCCAGATCGCCACGCAAGGCATTGCCAATAAAAATCAAATATTGCTCATAGATGGGTTTGTTCAAACCGAGTTGTTCGCGGACGCGAGCGATGTTTTCCGGGGTCGCGCGCTCGCCCAGCATCACTTGAGCCGGGTCACCGGGAATCAAGCGCAGAAAACCAAAGACTAGAATGGAGACGCCCAACAACACCGGGATGATTGTCAAGACGCGACGGATAATGTAACGCAGCATAACTCACCCAAATGGGACTTTTGCAAATTGGGCGGAGGCGAGACGCCTCCGCCCTCGGGTTTAGACTTACTTGACCACGACGGTGTTGAAGAACTCGGTGCTGGTTGGATTCGGAATGTAACCATCCACGTTCGCCAAGAAGGCAAGCGGCGGTTGGTTGTTGGCGATAAAGATTCGGAGCACCCTGTCGTGGATCAGTTGCTCGGCTTTTTGGTACATTGGTGCACGTTCGGATTGCTTGACTGTAACCGCGGCTTTCTTTAACAAATCCGAGACTTCTTTGTCTGCCACAAAGCCCTCACGCGTGATGGGGGTATCTTTGGCGTCCATGCAGAAGAAATAGCAGACAAAGTTATCCGGGTCGCCGTTATCGCCCGTCCAGCCAAGCATGTAGAGCGGCAACTGACCGTTCTTGCGCTTGTCAAGGTAGGTTGCCCAATCTACCGTTTGCAGCGAGACATTGATGCCGGCTTTTGCCCAATCGGCGGCAATGGCGGTCGCGATGTCTTTGGGGCTGGGATAGTAGGGACGCGAGACCGGCATATACCAGAATTCGAGCGGAACTTTTTTGCCATCAAAAGTGATTTCGGAGATTCCGTTCGGGAAGCCGGCATCGGCGAGCAATTTCTTGGCGGCAGCCGTATCAAAGGTCCAGTCCTTGAGGTCCTTGTTGTACCCCCACAAGGCGGGCGGCTGGAATTGATTGGCGACTTGGCCCGTGCCACCATAGAACGAATCTACGATGGCTTTTTTGTTGATCGCTTGGGCAAACGCCTGGCGCACCTTGACGTCTTGGAATTCCTTCACTTTGTAGTTGAAGGCAACATAGCCGGTCGTGTTCGCCGGGCGTAGGAGCAATTTGAACTTGGGGTTGCCTTTGACCGCCGCGACATCGCGCGGTTCAAGTCCTTCCATACCATGAATTTCACCCGCGGAGAGCGCCAGCAAGCGTGCCGAGTTGTTGGGAATGTTGCGAATGATGACGTTCTTCATCTTGGGCGCATTCGCCTTGTCCCAGTAATCGGCAAAGGCGGTCAGCGTAACTTGCTCGTTTGGTTTCCACTCCACAAACTTGTATGGTCCGGTCCCGACGGGTTGTTTACATGAATTGACCCCTGCCTTTTCGAGCGCGGTGGGACTCCAGAAAACAAAGACGAACATCGCGAGGTTGTTGAGGAAGGGACCCTGCGGCTCTTTCAACGTAAAGCGCACCGTGGTGGGATCCACAGCTTCGATCTTGGCAAAGACGCTGTCATTATCAAAGCCGCCGAATTGGGCTTCAAAGTACTCGAAGGTTTGACCGGCTTTGATTTGTGCCGCATGCACCGGGTTCTTGGTGTTTTGCCAATAATCAAAGTTCTTGACAACGGCATCGGCGTTGAAATCCGTTCCATCATGGAACTTGACTCCCTTGCGGAGTGTAAACGTCCAAACCTTGCCATCCGCTGAAACATCCCATTTTTCGGCAAGGGAGGGGACGACATTGGTGGTGTCTTTGTCGAACTTGACCAAGCCTTCGAAAATCTGGTTGGTCACGCGACCGGAGATACCATCGGTGATAATCGCGGGGTCAAGACAGACTGGCTCGCCTTGGGCGCCAAAGATGAAGGTATCTTGGACTTTGGCTGGGGGTGGCGTTGCCGTTACGACTTTTTCAACCACTTTGGTGGCTTCCACAACTTTTTCAACCACCTGGGGGGTCCCCGCCACAACAACGGTTTCTTTCACCGTCACTTTTTCTGGTGTTGGCGTAGCGCATGCCGCGAGGATTGCCAGAGCAATCACAAGCACTAGCAGTACAAAAATCCTTTTCGTGCTCATTCTTTCTCCTCCTTGAAATGTGACTCGGCACCACCCGAGTCATGGCTGTTCGCTCGAGGAACACTGAGCGATGCGAACTGTGCAGTGAACCAAAAAGGATTGTCCGCGACTAGGCATCACCTCCTTCTTGACCACATAGCGTCAGGCGAATCAAATTATAATGGGCAAGGCAAAAGATGTCAATAATAGAAAAGGCGAAGCGATGAACGCTTCGCCTTTTGGCTGGCTCTCAGCAGGTTATTTCATGGGGGTGGGATTTGCCACGTTCAATCCAATGATCGTGATACGCACTTGGACTTGATTGAGCACTTCGCTGTAGGTCAAGAGGAAACTCACTTGTTTATCGGGCTTGGCAAAATACAGTCTACCAAAACTACCAAGGACGGATGGTTTTTCTTGCTCACGCCAACCCTTGTCAATCATCGCTTTATTGTAAAAGTCCACCACATTGTTCAAAGTGGCTTTGATGATAAAATAGATATCCGACTCGTTGACTTGCAAATCAGTGGCACCCGGTATCACCGGAATATCGTCCGGGAGTGGCACCGTAGTCGGCGTGGGCTTGGGGGGCTCGGGTGTGTTTTGCGATTGTGGCGCAACAGACGTGGGCTGACCGCCGCCACTCGCACACGCCGTTATTAGGAATGCAACGAGGATGAGCAGAACAAAAACTTGTTTCATGGGTTTTCCTCCCTCCGTATGCTTTAGCGAGTGTTTCGTTTCGAAAATCCATCCGGGCAACCAAGTTGCAAAGACTGCCTTCGTCGTCTAATTCAGCCGATGGAAGCTGGGTCGTTGTTGCTACGGTTTCTGATCACGCCAATTGCAAAACACTTAGGATGTACCGCGCATCCGTGGATCGAGGGCATCCCGCAGACCATCCCCCAAGAAGGTGAACCCCATCACCACCAATGCCACCGCAATTGCTGGTGACAACAACAACCACGGTTGCGCGTTGATTGCCGCTTGACCCTGCAACAACAAGGCGCCCCAACTGGTTACAAAGAATTCTTTGGGGTCTGTCCCCGGGCGCAACCCCAAGCCCAAGTAGCCCAGGATGGCTTCGGTAATAATCATCCCGGGAACACGAAACGCGGTTAGGACGATGATAGGACTCAGGCAGTTAGGCAGGATGTGGCGAAACATGATTTGCCAGTCACTTGTGCCAATCGAACGGGCGGCTTCGACAAATTCTTTTTCTTTGAGCGAGAGTGTTTGACCGCGTACCACGCGTGCGATCCCAACCCAGTTTACAATTGCCAGCGCACCAAAGAGCAACAGCAATCCGTTGGCAAAGTTCCCAATCGGCGTGTCGCGCAGAGCGATCATGACGACGATGAAGAACAAGAGGTCTGGAAAACCATAGACCACATCGGTTACACGCATCAGGAGATTATCCCATCTGCCGCCCGCATAGCCGGCAGCCAGGCCAATGATAATCCCGATGATCACAATGATCGCGGTGGGCACAAACGCAACGACAATCGAGACGCGCGCACCGTATAACACACGGCTGAGCACATCGCGCCCGATACTATCGGTCCCTAGCAGGAATTGCCAATCGCCGGCTTTGCCGGTGGCGTTCATCCAATCCGGTGCCCACGGTGGGGGCAAATAGCCCTTGCCATCATTGATTTGCAAAGGATCGTGTGGGGCAATGACCGGGGCAAAAATTGCCACCAGCACAAAAAGAATCACGATGACCAAACCCGCCATCGCCATCTTGTTGCGGCGGAGGCGGCTCCATGCATCTGCCCAAAGATTGGTGACCGGTCTACTGAGAATGACTTGGTCGCTTCGTGAAATTACGGTTGTGGCAGTTGCCATATAAATCAAACCTCCCCATTCGCTTAACTAAGTTTGATGCGCGGATCAAGGAACGTATAGACCAGGTCTACCGTCATATTCGCCAGCTGGATGAGCAGAGCAAAAATTAAGGTTGTTGCCATGATCATCGAATAGTCGCGTTGGCCAATGGCGGTTACATACTGACGTCCCCAACCGGGAAAAGCAAACATCGTTTCGATGATGAAGGAACCGGTAACCAACCCCACCAACGCGGGACCTAACACGGTAACCACCGGGATGAGTGCGTTCTTGAGCATATGACCAAAAATCACTACGCGTTCTGAAAGACCTTTGGCACGGGCTGTCCGCACGTAATCCTGGCGCATCACTTCCAACATCGAACTGCGGGTGAGCCGCGCAATGGTTGCCATGAGACCAAAACCCAACACGAGAGCTGGCAAAATCCACATCCGTGGATCGCTCCAATCGCGAGGGACAACCGGGATGAGGTGTAGCCATACGGCGGCAATAATGATCAGAAAAATACCCAGCACAAAGTTGGGGACGGTGATCCCCACCGTTGCAATGGTCAAACTGAGATAGTCAATCCACGTGTTTTGTTTGAGTGCCGCAATAATTCCGGCGGGCAATCCAACCAGAACAGCAAAAAAGACGGCTACGAAACCCAAGCGGATCGAGTAACCTGCTTTACTATCCCAAAAAGGATGGCCCTCGGGCGGGGTTAACACAATGTCCTGTACCATCAAGCCGCGTTGCGCAAACGAAGGTCCGAGATTGCCACAAATAAATCCGCAACGCCATTCGCCACCGACTGTACCACCAATCATATATGTGATAAACTGGGTATCAAAGAAACCCAAAAGATCGCCTTTGGAGAGTGCTTCAAAATCAAGCCATTCTGCCTTGTCCAAGCCAAATTGCCGATTCAAATTCACTTGAGTCGCCGGATCAATTTGCCGACGCCCCGGATCACGGTCCCACGGTCCACCCGGCGCCGCGTGCATCAGAATAAAGGTGATCATCGAAACCACGAGCATTACAGGGACAAGCCAGAGCAATCGGCGCAATAGAAACGTACCCATCATTTACCTCGCCAACAAACTTTTCGAACATTATAGGAAGAATCGGCTGAAGCAAGGCTGACGCCGCACCTCAGCCGATTCTTCAACGAACTGACAGGGAGGAGAAACTCCTCCCTGCTTGAGAACGCAAGTTACTTGGGCAACAACGCCGTGTCAATGTCAAGCGTCAGCACAGAGTACGAGCCGGCAAAACCAGCATCCTGTGGTGTCGTCTTGACCCCTTTGACCCATGGCTTGATCAGATAAGCATTCACATTGTTCCAGAAGAATGCAACTGGTGCATCATCCACGAGCATGTCTTGGGCTTTCTGATACAATTCCATACGAGCCTTGGGATCTACGGTCGTATCGGCTTGAGTCAGGATCTTGTCCAGTTCTTTGTTGGAGTAGCCGATGCGTTCGCCAAAGGCGCCGGTCTTCCAATACACACTCAGCCAGTTCTGCGGATCGGGATAGTCCGCGCACCAGCCCAGGATGTACACTTGCGGAGCCGTTGCCTTGTCTTTAGTCAACGCCGTGTAGGTGGTGGCTTCGACAGGATTCAGTTTGACATCCACACCCAGCCCTTCTTTCCACTTTTTGGCAAGCCACTCGTTGCGAGTGCGGTTGCGCGGAGTGTCCGCGAAGGTCAAAGTGATGGGCGGAAGTTTATCCACGCTGCCGTACTTGGACTTGGCAAGCGCTGCCTTGGCGGCATTGAGATCATAGCCCCAACGGGTTTCATTTTCCTTGTAGCCGGGATAACCCTTGGGAATCCAGGTTTGGGTTGGGCTACCCAGTCCGTTCAACACATCCTTCACCCATGCCGCGCGATCCAACGATTGGATGAACGCGATGCGCACGTTCTTGTCGGTGAAGGGTTCCTTCTCTTGATGGAACATCACGGCAAAGGTGCAGGAGCCAGGGTAGATGTTCGCTTCCTTGGAGAGGACGGGGTCTTTTTGGACGGTGGCAAGGTCTTCAGCCGCAAGACCAATGATGTCGAACTCATTGTTCTTGTAGGCTTGGAAGGAAACCGCACTATCGGTGATGTAGGAGAACTCGATTGCCGTGTTGGCTTTACCACCCCAATAGTTCGGGTTCGGCTCAAAGCGCGAGCGAACGTAGGGTTCCATACTCTTGACGATGAAGGGACCGTTGCCAATCTGGTACTTGGAGCTAGTCCACCAGATGTCGCCACCCGCAGTGATATTTTCTTCCTTCGCGGGATACGCCACCCAAATACCCATCACGGTGTGGAAGTACGGCGCGGGCGCGCCAAACGTGAGTTTGAGCGTCAAGCAGTCTTCTTGCGCATAACCGTCTTTACCGGTCTTGCACGCTTTGCCGGTAGAATCCAACGCTTGGATGCTGGAATCCACAACGGCTTTCAGTTTTGCCAAGTCTTCCGGTTTGGTCTTGGCAAGATCGGCACTTTGCCAATCTTCCGCGCCCTTGATT
Source organism: Chloroflexota bacterium (assembly GCA_037440625.1). Taxonomy (GTDB): domain Bacteria; phylum Chloroflexota; class Anaerolineae; order UBA4142; family UBA4142; genus DAOTXS01. The sequence continues at coordinate 41,913 of JBBITT010000014.1, read as the reverse complement.
TCGTTCGTGATCGTCGCATACTCGCCGGCGGTGTGAGGATCAATGTTGCGCATGAGCGAGTATTTGAATCGGGCGGCATTCAAGAGTGACCCATCGCTGTACTTCAAACCCTTGCGAAGCGTGAAGGTCAACTCGGTCGCATCCTTGTTGTATTCCCACTTTTCCGCCGCGCCAGGCACGGTTTCGAGTTTTTCATTGAAGCGGGTCAAGCCTTCGTAAATCAGGTTCAGGTGAGCAATTTCGTTGACGAAGGATGACTTTTGCGGATCAATGATGTCGGGCCAGGTACCCAAGTTCACACGTAACACCTTGGGCTTGGGGGCTTCGGTGGGTTTGGGCGCCGGGGTCGCCGTGATGACTTTTTCGACCACTTGCGGCGTACCCGCTACGACGACGGTCTCTTTGACTGTCACCTTTTCCGTCACCTTTTCAGGCGTTGGGGCGGCACAGGAGACTACCAACAAGGTGATAGCGAGCAACGCAATCAAGAGTACTCTTTTCATCTTCTCCTCCTAAGAGATTTTTTGAACTGAAAAACTGGGGGTAAACTTTGCACTGATCTAACGCTAGCAACCACCTCCCTTCATCGGAACGAGTCAAGCGCTAAATCAAGCCGGCAACCGCAATAACTATAGCACTATCATTCTACGGTGTCAATTAAACGAGATGGCACGCGACAAAGTGTAAATGGCCCACATCGCGGAATTCGGGGTCTTCGTGCTTGCACCGCTCAATAGCGATCGGACAGCGCGTGTGGAAACGACAGCCGCTGGGTGGATTGACGGGACTAGGCACATCGCCGGTCAAGATGATGCGCTCGCGCTTTTCTTCCACGATCGGGTCGGGAATCGGCACGGCGGAAAGCAACGCTTTGGTGTAGGGGTGCAAGGGATTTTTGTACAGCGAATCGCGGTCGGTCAGTTCCACGATCTTGCCCAGATACATCACGGCGACGCGATCCGAAATATGCCGCACCACCGACAAATCATGCGCAATGAACAAATAGGTAAGGTGAAACTGGGCTTGCAGCTCTTCCAGCAGGTTGATGATTTGCGCCTGAATCGAAACGTCGAGCGCGCTAATCGGCTCATCGCAGACGATAAAAGCCGGATTCACCGCCAGCGCGCGCGCCACCCCAATGCGTTGGCGTTGCCCGCCGGAAAATTCGTGGGGATAGCGATTGACAAAGTAGGGATTCAAGCCGACGATTTTCAAAAGTTCTTGCACGCGCTCTTTTTTCTCTTTGCCCTTGGCAATGTTGTGCACTTCGAGCGGCTCGCCGATGATGTCGCCAACGGTCATGCGCGGATTCAGCGACGCATAGGGGTCTTGAAAGATCATTTGCATATTGCGACGCATCTTGCGCAATTCTTCGCCTTGCAATTTGCAGAGGTCTTTGCCCTGAAAGAGGACTTCGCCGGCGGTAGGGCGATACAATTGTAGAATGGAACGCCCGGTGGTGGACTTGCCGCAACCGGACTCGCCCACCAAACCCAGCGTCTCGCCTTTGCGAACAAAAAAGTCTAAACCATCCACCGCTTTGACGTACGCTTTGACGCGCTGAAGGATGATGCCGGAGGTAATCGGAAAATATTTCTTCAACCCCCGGACTTCGAGTAATTTGTCTGCCACTTGAACCATTTTGAAAACTCCCGTGTTCGGCGTTCTGACTACTAACTACTGGCTACTGACGGCTGGATACAGCTTACGCTGTTTCTGCACATCTTGCCAATTCCAACATGCCACCCAGTGACGCACCGCGCCCAACTCCAACGCCGGATTTTCATTCGCGCACTTGTCCGTGCGATAGCGACACCGATCATAGAACGGACAGCCGTGGGGCATATCAATCAAATCCGGCGGCAAGCCTTCGATGGGGGTCAGTTTAGATTTGACCGATTCATCCAAGCGCGGAATCGAGCCCAGCAAACCGAGCGTGTACGGGTGCAAGGGATTACTAAACAACTCTTTCGTCGCTGCCGATTCGATGACAAAGCCGGCATACATCACATTGATGCGATCCGCCAAACCGGCAATGACGCCCAAGTCGTGTGTGATCCAAATCACCGCCATCCCCAACTCGCGTTTGAGCCGTTTGACAATGTCCACAATCTGCGCTTGGATGGTTACATCCAACGCGGTGGTGGGCTCATCGGCGATGAGCAATTGCGGCGAACACGATAGCGCCATAGCGATCATCACCCGTTGACGCATTCCGCCGGAGAATTGGTGTGGATAATCGTCCAAACGATTTTCCGCTTCGGGAATGCCCACCATCTTTAAGAGTTCAACGGATCGCTTGCGCGCTTGCTCTTTGGTCATTCCCAGGTGCAGTTCCAACGCTTCACTGATTTGCGTCCCAATCGTCAAGACCGGGTTGAGCGAGGTCATCGGATCTTGAAAGACCATCGCAATCTTGTTCCCGCGCACCGAACGAATTTCTTCATCGTCCACCTGCACCAGATCGCGACCTTGGAACAAGACCTGACCGCTGACAATCTTGCCAGGGGGCATGGGGATCAAGCGCATCACCGAGAGCATGGAAACAGATTTGCCGCACCCGGATTCGCCTACCAAACCCAACGTTTCGCCTTCGTCAACCGTAAACGAGACGCCGTTCACCGCATGCACAATGCCATCTTGCGTGTGAAATTCGGTTTTGAGATTCCTAACATCGAGTAAAGTTGCCATTATGCCTCCAACAAATGAGTGCTTTAATCACTGACTTCGGGATTGAGGGCTTCGTTCAAGCCGTCACCAAAAAAGTTGAATGCGAATACCACGGCGGCGAGCACTGCGCCGGGAATCCACAACAGCCAGATCATTTTGGGAAACGATCGCCAATAGCGGCTGTTTTCAAAAATCAAATTGCCCCAACTGGGCGCCGGGGGTTGCAACCCGATCCCCAAGAAACTGAGGTATCCTTCCGACATGGCAATGTCGCCCATTCCCATAGATAGTGCAATTATAATCGGTGCTATCGCATTTGGCAAAATGTGGCGCGTGATGATTTGCCACGTGGATACGCCAATCGCTTGCGCACCGATCACGTACTCGCGTTCGCGGATGCTCATCACTTGGGCGCGAATTAATCGTGCGAGTCCCGCCCAACCAATCACGCCCAACGCGATGATGACGACGGCATAATCGAGATAACCACTGCGCGCCAAATCAGTGAGCCCAACCGATTTGGCCCACTCGAGTATGCTGGGCTTGATCGTCGCCGCGATAAAGAACACAAAGAGCAAGCCGGGAAATGCGAACAAGATGTCCGCGATCCGCATTATAATCGTATCTGCCCAACCGCCCAAATAGCCCGCCAGCGCGCCCAAGGGCAAGCCGATGAGCAAATTGACCAAGGTGACCATGATGATGACAAAGACCGCGGAACGCGCTCCCCAAATGAGCCGGCTAAACACATCGCGTCCCAATTGATCGGTGCCTAGCCAATGCGCTGCGCTGGGTGGTTGCTCGACCGCGCTCAGGTCTTGCTTGTCGTACGGATACGGCGCGAGGACGGGCGCAAAGATGGCGGCGAAAAAGACCAGGAAAATAATGACCGCACCAACCGCCGCCGGCGGATTGCCCAGAATCCGCAACACCACTCGGACAAAAGGCGAGTATCTGCTTCGTTTGGGAAGATCTGCTGCCATCATGGCGCTCTACGAATCCGGGGATCTAGAAAACCGTAGGTTACATCCACGAGTGTGTTCGATATCACGTACGCGACAGCGATCAACAAGACCATCGCCATCGTAATGTAATAATCGCGCGCGAACAATGCTTCATAGGCAAGCGCGCCGATGCCGGGGATGCCAAACCAATTTTCGACGAGGAAAGAGCCGGCAACCAACCCGCCCAGCATCAAACCAAGAATGGTTGCAATGGGGATGAGAGCATTACGCATCGCGTGGCGCACAATCACCATCCGCTCACGCAATCCTTTGGCGCGTGCGGTGCGCACATAATCCTTACCCAACTCGTCAATCATCCCGGCGCGCATCTGCCGCGTCATCACTGCAATCACGCCCATAGATTCGACAAAGGCGGGCAAGATGATCTTGGGGCTAAAAATGCCTTCCCAATAACCCTGCACCATCGGCAACACGGGACCGATAGTAATCGAAAGGTTGCCGAACGTGAATTCATGCGCACGGGAAAAGATAAACGTGAGAACTGGATTCAGTACGATAATGGGGATGGAAATGCCCGCAATGACAATGCCACGCACAATCAAATCAAGCCACGAGTCGCGCTTGACGCCGGCAAGCAATCCCAACGGCACGCCGATGACAACCCCCAACAGGATGGCGAGCAGGTTGAGTTGAATTGTAACGGGTAACCGTTCGGCGATGAGGACCCCTACCGGTTGATCGCGATACTTGACCAACGAGTAACCAAAGTTGCCTTGCAGGGCATTCTTGACATAGTTGAAATACTGGATATGCAGGGGCTGATCGAAACCATACTCGTGCCGGAGTCGTTCGATGGTAACTGGGTTGGCGTTCAAACCAAGCATCACCGCCACCGGATCCCCGGGACCGTACACGCCTAGCACGAACGTAATGAGTGACACAAAAAAGAGGAGGATCGGCAACCAGAGCAGTCGCCGCGCAATAAAAGCCGCCATTGGCAAATGTTATCCTGTAGGGGCGAGGTGGCTCGCCCCTACTTTTTAGCGTGCAATTGAAACATAGCGTAGTCGTGGAATGATAAGCGGTGGATAAATCAAATCCTTCACGTAGGGCTTGGTCAGTTCATAATGTTGTGAGAAAGTAAAGGGAATCACCGGATAGTCCGCCAAGATTTTTTGCTCGGCTTGTTGATACAGCTTGAATCGGGTTTGGACGTCCCGTTCCACCGCCGCCTGATCAAGCAGTTTATCTACGTCCGGATTGGAGTACGCCGACCAGTTTTGTGTACTATTACTACGGAAGAGAATCTCTAAAAAGTTTTGTGGGTCAGCATAGTCGGCAATCCACGCAATATCAAAGATTTGGTACGGATTACGCGTGGGGTCATTAATCTGACTGATAAAGGTTGCCCAATCCGTCTGTTGAATCGAAACGTTGACGCCCAGATTTTCCTTGAGCATCGCGGTCATCGCTTGGATGTACTGCGGCGCCGCACCACCCGCGCCCGACGTGGTCCACGTAATGTCCGGCAATTTGCCGGCATACTTGGATTCGGCGAGGAGTTGCTTGGCTTTGGCAGGATCGTAGGGCACGTTGAATTGATTTTCAAGGTAGCCGGGCATCCCGGGCGGCAAGATGCCGGTTGCCGGCACCGCCATCTTGCGAAAGACCACATCAACGATCTTGGCGCGATCAATGGCGAGCGCGAATGCCTGACGCACTTTGGGATCATCGAACGGCGGTTTGCGCGTGTTAAAGACGATGAAATCGGTGCTGAACTCGGGTCCCACGAACAATTCCTTGTTCAAGGGGCTGTTGACATCGCTCACCCGCTCAATGTCATTGATCGTTACATAGACCGAGTCCAAATCGCCGTTCTCGTACATTGTCATCACCGAACCACCGCCTAGGATATACTGCACTTCGTCCACTTGAGGTTTCGGATCGGCGTAAAAGTTTTCGTTTCTGGCAAGAATCAGGCGTTGCGCGCGCACGTACTCTTTAAGTTTGTACGGACCGGTACCGTTCGGCTTGTCCGTCCACGTCCGCCCACCGCGTTCCACATTGTTCTTGTCCACCACGAACGCTACGGGATAGGTCATCTTGGCAAGAAAGTACGCTTTGGGCGCATCAATCGTGATCTTGAGGGTATAATCGTCCACCACTTCAACGCCGCTGATAGATTGGGCTTTGCGCGCCAACTTGTCCTTCACGCCGACAATATCGCCCAAGTAGGTTTCGGCAGTGGGCGAAGCGAGCGCCGGATTCGCCGCGCGCTCAAATGAGTATTTGAAATCTTGCGCGGTTACCGGACGGCCATCGTGGAACTTGACTTCTTTGCGCAGATAGAACGTGTAGGTTTTCCCGTCCGAACTCACCTCCCATTTTTCTGCAATATCCGGCACCACTTTGAGGTTTCGATCCAACGTCACCAAGCCGCTAAAAATTTCGACCACGAATTCGGCGGAGGTTGCATCGCCGGTGAGCGCGGGATCGAGTGTGGGAGGATCGCCGGCGCCACGCCCGGGCAAGCGCAAAATATTTTTGCCGCTGGTGGAGGGCGCACGCGTTGCAGCACGCGGAGTTTGACCGGGGGCGGGGGTGCCGATGGTCAAAGGACCTTGGGCGGTTGGCGACGTACCTTGGGTCAGCATATAAACCGCCGCCGCGCCCACGAGCAATGCGCCACACAGCGCAATCAGCAAAATAACGACGATACCGATCAGCCAGCGATTGCCACCGTTATTATTCGACATAGATAAACCTTCCTTCTCAATCAATGAAAAACGTCGCGGTTGAATAGTGGCGCAATGGTACACACGAGAGCCATTCTTGTCAAGCGCAAGCGCTGACTCACTATCGGAGTTCCCATGTTTCCAAGCGTTCGTACCCATCCGTGATCGCGTAGGAGCGCCGCACATTGGGCTGGGTTAGGGTTGCGCGTTCTGACCACCAGAGCGGCACAATGACCGCCTGCTCCTCGATCAAGATCTTTTCGGCGGAGCGATAGAGCGCGCGCCGTTTGGTTACATCCACCTCGCGCGCGGCGGCATCCACCAGTTGATCATACGTGGCGTTTGTCCAGCGTGTAAAATTTTCCGGCGATTTCGATTTGAACACTTGCGCAAAACTGGCTTGCTCCGGAAAATAGGCACAATACCCCAAACGAAAAATGTTGGGTGGATCATCGCGCAGAGTTTGCAGGTATCCTTTCCAATCTTGGGCGTTGACCCGCACTTCGGCATTCAGATTATTCTTCCATATTTGCACCAACGTCTCTGCCACTAGACGATGGGTGTCATCGGTATTGACACCCAGCGTGATTTGGGGCAAGCGTTTGGTTCTACCCTCGTAACCGGCTTGACGCAGATTTTCGCGCGCTAGATTGAGATTAAAGGGAATCCCCAACGTATCCGAAATATCGCTGGAGGCAAAAACGCCTGCGCGCCCAAACCAACGCGCCGACTCGCCCAAGCGCACCACAGAACCGACCACGGTATCTCGGTCGAGGGCAGCGGCAAAGGCTTGGCGCACCAAGGGATCGTTGAACGGTGGCTTGCTGGTGTTGAAACCGTAATATTGGGTACACAGCGTGGGCACGATTTGCAGTTGCTTGTTGAGCGATGGGTCTTCGCGAATTTCTTCCACATCCTTGGGCGATAACCCACCGTACGGATCAAGCGAATCGAGATTTCCTTTGTTGTACTCGTCGCGCGCCATAGCCGTATCGGCGATCATCGCAAAGCGAATCCGTTCGATGCTGACGCTTGCCGCATCGTACCAGTACGGATTCTTGCGCAAAATGATTTCCCGATTATGCGACCATCGTTCGAGCACATAGGGACCGTTGGTCCACACGTTGCCCGGCTCCGTCCAAACGATGCCGCTCTGCTCGATCGCTTCGCGTGGCTGGGTGCGCACGAGCCACGTGCTGACGATGGTTGGAAAATAACTGGCGGGGCGCGTGAGAATAAATCGAACGGTGGTTGCGTCCATCGCTTGCACACCCAGATTGTCCAGCAATCGTTGCACATCGGCTTCACTAGTTTTCTTCGGATCGGCGGAACGCAGTTCTTGCGCGCCGCGGATCAATGGCGCAATCGTTGGCGCAAAACCGGACGCCGCACGCGGATCGAATACCCGCCGCACGCTGTAGACAATGTCATCGGCATTCACCGCCCGTTTGGTTTCAATGCGATTGTTGACCGGATTGTAGCGCACCCAGACCGCATCGTCGCGCATTTTAAATTCCCAGATCAGTCCATCACTCGACACCGCCCACGCCGTAGCAAGGGCGTGTTGCGGCGCGCCATTCACCGGATCGGTCTCGACCAAACTGAGGAACAGCATGCGCGCGATTTGTTGCGCGCCGGGATCGGTAGCAAGCGCCGGGTCTAGCGTGGCTGGCTCGGTGCCAAGATTCAGACGCAAATCACGCTCAATCGCTTGGGCGGCGGAGCGACAGCCAGCGAGCATTACAAAACTGGTCAGCACAACCGCGAGGAAAAAGCGTGGAGAAGACATTTACGAGGATTATAGTAGGGGCAGGGCATTCATGCAAATTCGACGCGCCAGCGTATCTGAGCGCCGCGGAGAAAACGACTGACTAGTGCAACAACATGAAATAGTTGCATACCAGACCGATGGAAAAATGGTTACCGAGACGGCCAAGTATCAAGTTTCCACTACGCCCTTTCATGTTGGTGCACTACTAGTGTGTGTGAATACTTTGCCCTTATTCGGGGAATATCACATCTTCTTTGCCGGCGAGTTTGTCTTGAATGCGTTGCACCACAATGTCCAAGTGCTTGGACTGATTGACAAAATCCAAATTGTCGGTGCGAATGGTCAGGACTGGGCAAAGGTCAAAGATTTGCATCCACTCGGTATAAAACGTATCCAACAACGCGAGGTACTCGGCGGTGATTCCGCTTTCGATGCCTCTGCCGCGTTTGCGAATGCGTTCCACCAACACATCCACCGGGGCTTTCAAGTACAGCAACAAATCGGGGCGCGGGAGATAATCCACCACCAAGTCGAACACATTTCGATACGCCGCGTAATCGCGTTCGCTCAGATTCCCAAGATGATGCAACGCGCGCGCGAAAATATGCGCATCTTCGTAGATACTTCGATCAGCGATGGCAGACGCCGGACTGTTGGCGAGCGCAAGGTGTTGACGCGCACGATGACCGAGAAAAAAGATTTGGAGATGAAACGACCACTGACGCATATCGGCGTAAAACTCGGCGAGGTAGGGATTGTCCGCCACCGATTCAAACGCCGTCTGCCAACCCAACCGCGCGCCGATGCGTTCCGTGAGCGAAGTCTTGCCACTGCCAATGTTGCCGGCGACGAGGATAAAATGTTTTGCCATTATTTCTTCACCGTTTGAGCATCTTGTTCGGCTTGTTGTACGATGGCTTCGGCTTTTGCCGGCGGCAGTTCGCCGGCAACGGGTCCCTCAACCCAATGTTCGCCATCGAGCGTAAATTCTTTTTTCCACACCGGCAAGATCGCCTTGACGCGCTCAATGGCATAGCGCGAAGCGGCGTAGGCTTCGGGCCGATGCGGCGCGGCAACGGCAATCACCAAACTCGCTTCCCCGATTTTCAACTTGCCAAGGCGATGCGCCATCGCCACGCGCACATCCGGCCAACGCGCGTGAATCTCGGCGATAATGTCGCGCATAGATTGCTCTGCCATCTCGGGATAGGCTTCGTACTCCAGATGATCCACGGCTTTGCCTTGCGAATGGTCGCGCACCACACCACTAAACAACAAAATTGCCCCGGCGCCGGCAAACGCCACGCGATGATAGAGCGCGTTCCAATCAATCGGCTGGCGCGTGATCAACGCATCGCTCATCTGCGAAGGACGCGAATCTCTACGCCGTGATTTTTTACTTTCTACTTTTGCCTTTTTACTTTTCACTTGACCCCCGCTCACCGGCGGCAAAAATCCCACCTCATCACCATCCTTCAACACATAATCGGGTGAGACAAGTTTTTGATTCACCGCGTACGCCGCACGCAGACTCGCCGCGCGCGGATGCCGCGCCGTATATTCTTTCCACAATTGCTCGATGGTCATTCCATCGGCAATCTCTTTGTGCTCGCTTTTGACACCGAGCATCTCGCGAAAGATGGCAAAGAATTTGACGTGAACGCGCACACTAGTCCTCCGTCCTTCGTCTTTCGTCCTTGGTCTATTTCTTCTCTCGCGCTCGTAACACAAACTTGTAAATTTCCATCACTATCAACGGCAGCAAGGCGAGTGCACCAATCACCAACCAATCATTCAGCCCCAACGGCATCGTTTTGAAAATTTCTTGCAACGGTGGAAGGTAAATCAATCCCAGCAAGGTAACGACGACTAGCGTAAACGCGCCAACCAGATACGGATTGCTAAACGGTCCTAACTGGAAAATCGAAAGACGATTACTGCGCACGTTGAACGCCTGCACATTTTGCGCCAGAATCGAAGCGGCAAAGGCTTCCGCTTGCGCGCGCGCTAGATCACCGGTGCCCATAAAGTATTCAATCGCAAACGCCGCCAGCGTTGAAATGCCCACAATCGAACCTTGGAAGAACATCAAGCGTAACAAACTATTGGGCAGGATGCGCTCATCCACCGAACGCGGCGGACGCTCCATAATTCCCGGCTCGGCTTTTTCCACACCCAACGCCAGTGCGGGCAAACTATCGGTCACCAGGTTGATCCACAAAATCTGAATCGGCAACAACGGCAGGGGCCAGCCAATCAACGTGGCAACAAACATCGCCAGTACTTCGCCGATGTTGTGCGACAAGACAAAGTGAATAAACTTGCGAATGTTGTCAAAGATCGCACGCCCTTCGCGGATCGCGGCAACGATAGAAGCAAAATTATCATCGAGCAACACCATATCGGCGGCTTCTTTGGCAACGTCGGTACCGGTTATCCCCATCGCCACGCCGATGGAGGCTTCCTTCAACGCCGGCGCATCATTCACGCCATCGCCGGTCATCGCCACAATTTGGTTGTTGGCTTTGAGTGCTTGCACGATGCGGAGTTTATGTTCCGGCGAGACCCGCGCATAGACGCGGGTGCTAAGCGCGCGCGCTCTGAGTTCCTCATCGCTCATCCGCTCCAATTCGGTGCCCGTGAGCACACCATTGCGATCTGAAGCAACAATGCCCACCTCACGCGCGACCGCAAGCGCGGTGGCAGCGTGATCCCCGGTGATCATCGCCACCTGAATCCCCGCGCTTTGGGCTTCGGCAACGGCTTGTCTGGCTTCGGCGCGTGGCGGATCAATCATTCCCACGAGTGCCACAAAGATCAGATCGCGTTCAACAGTTTCAATCGAAGGTGCCATTGTTTCATCATAAGGGCGATAAGCCAAGGCAAGCAACCGCCGGGTTTGATTGGCTAACTCGCTGTTGATCGTTCTAATTCTTTGCCGCGTGGCATCATCAATCTCTGCGATCGTACCATTTCGGTCAACGTACTTGCACAAATCCATCACACTGCCCAACGCACCTTTGACAAACGCGATTTGCTTGCCCCGATATTCGCCGGCGGTGGCACGGCAGATCACCGTCATTCGTTTACGCGTGGAATCGAAAGGTAATTCAGCAACAAAATCGTATTCGCGTTCGATGGATTCCAACACCCCGGCTTTTTCCGCTGCGATCAAGAGCGCGCCTTCGGTCGGATCGCCAATGACGCGATAATCACTCCCATCCCTGATCGGTTGAATTTCGCTGGTGTTGCAACGTGCGCCAATGGTCAACGCCAATCGCAACGCACGATCCTTGGCGGGGTCAATCGGTTGTCCGTCTTGATAAAATTTGCCGGCGGACGAAAATCCTTCGCCGGTCACCGTAACCGTGCGATCGGCAAAGACATATTCGCGCACGGTCATTGCGTTTTCAGTGAGCGTGCCGGTCTTGTCGCTACAAATGAAGGTTGCCGCGCCCAACGTTTCCACCGCCGGCAATTTGCGAATCAGCGCATTCCGTTGCACCATCCGCCGCATTCCCAGCGCCAGCGAAATGGTGACGACCGCTGCCAGTCCTTCGGGCACCGCCGCCACCGCCAGACTCACCGCAACCAAAAACATTTCCACCGGATCATCGCCGCGAATGACGCCCAGAACAAACACAATCGCCACCACAGCGAGTGCGGCATAGACCAGTTGCTTGCCCACCTGATCGAGGCGCTTTTGCAGGGGCGTCTCTTCTTTTTCGATTGAGGCGACCATCCCAGCAATCTTGCCGAGTTGGGTCTTCATCCCGGTAGAGGTTACTATGGCGTGTCCACGTCCCCGCGCAACGACGGTCCCGGCAAAAACCATATTGACCCGGTCGGCAAGAGCCGCCTCGGGTGCCACAATATCGGCGGCCGATTTTTCAGCGGCGGCCGATTCGCCGGTCAGCATCGCTTCTTCCACCTGGAGCATATGCGCATCAACAAGACGCGCGTCCGCGGGGACCAGATCGCCGGAACGCAAAACAATCAGATCGCCGGGGACCAATTCGGCGCTGGGAATTGTTTGGGGCACTCCGTCGCGGATGACTTGGGCAGTGGGGGCAGCCAGTTTTTTGAGCGCGGCAAGTGCTTTTTCGGCACGATATTCTTGCACCACACCCAGAATCGCATTGAGAATCACAATGCCGATGATGGCGGTGGCGTCCACCCATTCGCCCAGAAAACCGGAGATGATCGCGGCGGCAATGAGGGTGAGGACAATGAAATCCTTGAATTGTTCGATGAACATTTCAAGGACGGTTACTTTTTTGCCTTCGCTGAGTTGATTGAGCCCAAATCGCGCTAACCGTTCTTGCGCGGCGGCTAAGGTGAGACCTTGATGAGGATCGGTTTCAAGGTTTTGCAGAACTTGATTTAAAGTGAGCGCGTGCCAGAGTTGATCTTTGCTTGGTTCGACCATTGTTAGTTAGGTTACCGATGTTACGCGGTCAACGATTTGTTCGTCCCAGAGTTCAACGCGAAGTCTATGGTTTTCCCCGGGTGCTCGGCGGTAAAATCGCGTAAGCGTGTTTTGAAAATCTATCGTCCCCGAGCGCCTCTGATATTTTGTTGAAGGGCAAATTGGGAAATTTGCTCAACGATCTCTGAATATTCAAATGCGCGCCAAGCTGAGGTGGGTCAATTTGATCTAGGGTGGGTCGTCATCTTGAAGCGGATCAGGAGGTTCAACCCACGCGCGAATAATATGGCGGATTCGCCAAGTGGTAAACCCCCAAAATGGGGACAAAAAACTAAACCACCGGTTGTTCCTTGCAACTTGATTCAATCTTACTGCTCGTCTTCATCCTGACGAGCGGTCAAGCGTTGAAAAACCTGCCACTTGTCTGAAGCACCTACAATGTCGTAAATTCGCTTGATGTAGGTTCGCACGGTTTGCGGGGTTAATTTGAGTTCGTCAGCGATTTGGAGCGGCGTTAGTCCGCCGGCGTACAGATCAGCAACTTGATAAAGCCGTTTGCTGAGTTTTCCAAACCGCAACCCCGGCGGCATCACGTGGATTTGATTGCGAATCTGAGGAGACCAGCGATGGGTAAATTTGGAAATAGACTCTGAAATCACGATTTGACCTTGGTAGACGCGTGCCAACGCGCTGGCAATGCCATCACGGATCTCGTTCTTGACCAACACGCCCGCCACTCCCAGCGTGAACAGCGAAGCATCGAGATGTTCGGCGTGGGGCACATCGAACAAGACGAATTTCTTGCGAGGAAAAGCGTGATGCAGAGTAGAAATGGTTTTCAGCAAAGATTCGTACGAATCGAATTGGTTGGCATTGATGAGCAAAATATCCGCCGATTGAAAATCTTCGGCTGACCGATCCAGTTGATCAAAGGACTCGACTTCGCCGGTCAAGCGGACGCGCGGATCAATCGCAATCAGGAACTTGAGCCCGCGACGCGCAAAGTAATCGCGTTCAACAATAAAAACCCGAACATCTATCTTCATAGTGGTTTGACTCACCCTCGTATCAAAGAGACTCAAGTCCATTGACCTGAGTCTCTTTTGGGGGGTAATGTTTTGGGATAGGTGAACCCAGGAAGGTTTTATCGGCGTGGGCGATAGCCGCCACGTCCGCGTTCACCTTCCCGTCCGCGACTCGGTCGTTCACTGCCGCGCTGGCTCGCACTCGTACGGCCGCCGCGTTCACTGCCACGCTCACCTCCGCTGCGCGGTCCCCGGTCTCGCGCTGCCGCTTCTTCCGGCGTCCAGCCTTCCAACACGGCTTGGCGCGACAAACGAATCTTGCCGGCTTCATCAATGCCGATCACCATCACCATCAAATCATCCCCCAGTTTGAAATGATCGCGCACATTCTTGATGGGCTCGGTATCGAGTTGTGAGACATGCACCATCCCATCCGTGCCGGGAACGATCTCCACAAAGACGCCGTAATCTTCAACGCGCGTAACCTTGCCGGTGTAAATGTTGCCGATCTTGGGAGTCTCGGTCATACTCCGGATGCGATCCTGTGCCAGCAGCGCGCCTTCGCTGTTGGTGGAGGCGATAAAGACGGTGCCATCCTCTTCGATGTCAATCTTGACATCGAATTCTTCTTGCAGTTTGCGAATCATCTTGCCGCCGGGTCCAATCACCGCGCCAATCTTTTCTGGATCAATCTTGATGGTCATGATGCGCGGGGCATAGCGCGAAATGTGAGGACGTGGTTCGGGCATCACATCCAGCATTTTGCCAAGGATGAACAAACGCGCTTCGCGGGCTTGCATCATCGCCTTGTGCAAAAGATCGGGGGCGATGCCTTGCAATTTCAAATCGAGTTGCAACGCGGTAATACCGGTGGCGGTGCCCGCCACTTTGAAATCCATATCACCCAAAAAGTCTTCCATCCCGATAATATCGGTGAGGATGGCATAGCGTTCGCCTTCGGTGATGAGCCCCATTGCCACGCCAGCCACCGGCGCCTTGATCGGCACGCCGGCGTCCATCAGCGCGAGGGTCGAGCCGCACACGCTTGCCATCGAAGTTGAACCGTTCGAGGACATGACTTCGGAGACCAAACGAATGGTGTACGGAAATTCCGATTCGTCCGGGATCACTTCGGCGAGCGCACGTTCAGCGAGGGCGCCGTGGCCAATCTCGCGGCGCCCGGGTCCGCGGGAAGAGCGCGCTTCGCCAACCGAGTACGGCGGAAAGTTGTAATGATGCATAAAACGTTTTTCTTCTTCCGGCGAAAGCGAGTCAATCGTTTGCGATTCGCTGGGCATGCCGAGTGTCGCAATCGTCAACACTTGGGTTTCGCCGCGCGTGAACAAGCCCGAGCCGTGCGCGCGCGGGAGCAAGCCCACTTCACAAGTGATCGGGCGCACGGTCGCCGGATCGCGTCCGTCCGCGCGCCGATTTTCGTCGAGCACCATCGCGCGCAGTTCAGTTTTGACTTGAGCTTCAAACGCTTCCGCGACATCTACCGGGTCGTACGTGCCGGTGAACGCTTCAATCATTTCTTTTTTCAGCGCGTCGAGGGCTTCGTTGCGTTCGGACTTGACCCCTTTTTCTTTGATGGTGGCGGTGATGCGTCCATCCAATTTTTCGGCGATGGCTTGCTTGAGTTCATCGCTCAAGATGTGCAAGGCAAATGCTTTTTTGGGCTTGCCCAGTTCGGCGCGCATCTTTTCTTGCAACTCGATCACGGCTTGCATGGCGGCATGGCCCTGTTGCATTGCGTCGAGCATCAATTCTTCGGTGACTTGGTTGGCGCCGGCTTCCACCATGATAATGGCTTGGCGTGTTCCCGCCAAGCGCAGATCGAGGATGGATTTTTCCATTTGCGATGACGTGGGATTGAAAACGAATTGACCGTCAATGTATCCCACGCGCACAGCGCCCACGGGTCCCTCGAAGGGAATATCGCTGATGGTCAACGCGGCGGAGGCGCCAATGATCGAAAGGATGTCAATATAGTGTTCTTGATCGGCCGAGAGTGCGGTTACCACGATGTTGACATCGTTGCGGAATCCTTTGGGAAAGAGGGGACGCAAGGGGCGATCGGTGAGGCGGCAAAGCAAGATGGCTTGTTCGCCGGGTTTGCCTTCGCGTTTGAAAAAGCCGCCGGGGATTTTGCCTGCGGCATAGAGTCGCTCTTCGTAATCTACGGTGAGTGGAAAAAAGTCCGCGCCGGGGCGTGGTTCGTCAGCGGCGGTGGCGGTTGCCAGAATTACCGTGTCGCCATGGCGAACGGTTACGGCGCCGTTGGCTTGCCAAGCCAGTTTGCCGGTCTCGATCGTGAGCGTAGAATCGCCAAAAGGGATCGAGAAAGAATGAGTGTCGTACATCAAAAAACCTCCTAAGGTTCAATAGTTTGGAGGTTGGATCGTTGGAGGTGTGATCAAACCACGCAACGATTCAACCCAGTGATGCCCCTCGGAGGTCAGGGACTGGAGAATGGGTCAGTTCGATCAACCGTGACCCGAATTGGCACATTCTCCAATTCCCGCCCTCACCGATGGGGCAAAGAGTTGTTCACCAAGCGTCCACCGAGCACACAGAACGTAAAAAACATTTTTCACTCGGCGTTCTTGGCGGTAAAAGAGTTGTCTGAGTTGTTAACTTTTTTGCAACAAAAATTTCCGCGCCGTGATGCGACAGATGCGATTTACAAACAAACGAGTAGATGGGTCTGCCGCGCTCCACATCTACTCGTCTCGTCCTCGTTTATTTGCGCAACCCGAGTTTGCCGACGATTTCTTTGTATCGGGCGGCATCTTTTTTGCTAAGGTATGTGAGATGCCGTCGTCGTTCACCGACCATCTTGAGCAACCCACGCCGCGAGTGGTTATCGTGTTTGTGTCCCTTGAGATGCTCGACCAGTTGGTTGATGCGGGTGGTCAAGAGCGCGATTTGGACTTCGGGCGAACCGGTATCGTTGGCGTGAACGTGGAACTTGTCCATGATGGCGGATTTTTCTGCCTTCTTTAACGCCATGCTGTCTCCCTTCCAGTGATACGTCTTGCAAAGTTGGCTGGATTATAGCACAGATGCCCGGTTCTGGCAAATTGCGTCAAAGTCGCTTGACAAGGAGGAACCTCACAACTGATATGTCATTGCGAGGCGCGTTTTTTTGCGCCGAAGCAATCTTTCAAAGCGGTCGGAGAGATTGCCTCGCCGCTTCAGCGAGGAAAGATCGTGTTTACAACCCCGCTTCACTCCGCAATACTTCCGCCTTGTCCATCACTTCCCATGGCGCGTCAATATCGTGGCGGCCAAAGTGCCCGTACGCCGCCGTCGCTTGATAGATCGGACGCCGCAAATTCAAATCGCGAATGATCGCCGCCGGGCGCATATCGAAATGCTTATTCACCAACGCCACGATTTTCTCGTGCGGCACCTTTTCTGTGCCGAACGTTTCCAGCATAATCGAAATAGGGCGCGCGACGCCGATGGCGTACGCGACTTGGATTTCGCACCGCTCGGCGAGGCCGGCGGCAACGATATTCTTGGCAACATAGCGCGCCATATACGCGCCGGAGCGATCTACCTTCGTTGGGTCTTTGCCGGAGAATGCGCCGCCGCCGTGGCGCGCAATGCCGCCATACGTATCCACAATGATCTTGCGCCCGGTCAACCCGGCATCGCCTACGGGTCCCCCGATGTTAAAACGCCCGGTGGGATTCACGTAAAAACGTGTTTGCACATCTAAGAATTGTGCTGGGATGATCGGTTTGATCACGTGTTCAATCACATCCTCGCGAATCTTTTGTTGCGACACACTATCCAGATGCTGGGTCGAGATCACCACGGCATCTACGCGCTTGGGTCTGCCGTACGCATACTCGACGGTAACTTGCGATTTGCCATCCGGTCCCAGGTACGGCAACATACCCTCTTTGCGCACCTTGGCAAGCCGCTTGACCAACTCGTGCGCTAGCGCAATCGTCAGCGGCATATATTCTGGCGTTTCGTTGCACGCAAAGCCGATCATCATCCCTTGATCGCCGGCACCGATCTTGTCAATCGGATCGCCGCTACCCCCGCGTTCTTCCAAGGCATCGTTGACACCTTGCGCAATATCCGGCGATTGCTTTTTGATCGCGGTGATGATGCCGGCGGTTTTGTAATCAAGCCAGTATTTGGAATCGGTGTAACCGATTTTCTCCAAAGTTCTTTGCACGATTTCGTACGGATTGAACGAAGCGGTCGTCGTGATTTCGCCCATCACGGCGATCAAGCCGCCGCTTGCCGCGGTTTCGCACGCCACACGCCCGTACGGGTCTTGCGCGTAAATCGCATCCAACACGCCGTCCGAGATTTGATCGCAGACTTTGTCCGGATGTCCTTCTGTCACCGATTCGGACGTGAGCAACAACTTGGGTACGCTCATGAATGTGGTAGTCATCTCATTCTCCTCTTTGTCAGTATGCAGTAGGCGGAAAGCAGTAGGCAGTTTCTGCATTCTGCCTACTGGCGACTGCTTACTGTTTACGTTCCTTCTTCCCAACTCGCCAGATACGCTTCTTGTTCCGGCGTGAGTTGATCAATTGTTATCCCCATGGCTTCAAGTTTGAGCCGCGCAATTTCTTTGTCAATCTCGGTGGGGACGGGAAAGACGTTCTTGGGTAGCGTCTTGCCATACTTGACCAAATATTCTACGCTCAATGCTTGATTGGCAAACGACATATCCATCACGCTCGACGGATGTCCTTCCGCGGCGGCAAGGTTGACCAAGCGCCCCTCGGCGAGCAAATTGATGCGCCGACCATCACGCAAGATGTACTGATCCACGGAATCGCGCACGCGGCGTTTCTCGATGGCGAGTTTTTCCAGTGCGGGAATGTTGATCTCGACGTTGAAATGTCCCGAATTGCAAATGATCGCACCGTCTTTGAGGTACGGGAAATGACGCTCGTCAATCACATTCTTGTCGCCGGTGGCTGTGACGAAAATATCGCCCACCTTTGCCGCTTGCGCCATCGTCATCACTTCGAATCCGTCCATCACGGCTTCTAAGGCTTTGAGGGGGTCTACCTCGGTAACGATGACGCGTGCGCCCAAACCACGCCCACGCATCGCAATCCCGCGCGAACACCAACCGTACCCGCCGACGACGAACACTTTGCCGGCAAAGAGGATGTTGGTCGCGCGGATGATCCCATCAATCGTGGATTGTCCGGTGCCGTACCGATTATCAAAGAAATGTTTGGTCAACGCATCGTTCACCGCAATGACCGGATATTTCAGCGCGCCATCTTTTGCCATCGCGCGCAAACGAATCACGCCGGTCGTGGTCTCTTCGGTTCCGCCGATGACGTTGGGTAACAAATCGGTGCGTTCCTTGTGCAAGGTCGAAAGCAAATCCGCGCCATCGTCCATCGTAATATGCGGTGCCAACTCGAGCGCGGCACGCAAGTGCCGGTAGTATGTCGCATGGTCTTCCCCTTTGAGGGCAAAGACCGGCACTTCGAAATGGGCAACGAGCGACGCAGCTACATCATCCTGGGTCGAAAGTGGATTTGAGGCGGCAAGGACAACATCCGCGCCGCCGGCAACCAGCGTCCCCATCAAGTTGGCGGTTTCGCTCGTAACGTGCAAACACGCGGCGATGCGAATGCCCTTGAGGGGACGTTCCTTTTCGAAACGCGCGCGAATTTGCCGCAACACCGGCATATCGTTCTCTGCCCACTGGATGCGGAAACGTCCCTTCTCCGCCAGCGAGAGGTCTTTGACATCGTGCTCACGTTTGGTCATTATCTTCTCCTTTATTGATTGTGCGCCACATGAATTCGATGATCGAGAATTTCGAATTTACACGCGGGATGCCCCAAAGCGAGGCATTCGGTTTCTTGCATATCCACTTCGCGACCCAGCAAGAACGAGGACAAGCCCGCCAGATACCCAGCAAGCAAAGGACAGCGCGGAAACGAATCGCGAACCGGCATCGCCGTCGTCTTACCGTTCGCCGTAAACTTGGACAAGACTCCTTCGGCTAAAAATGAATGATGAACAAGAACAAATCCTTTGCCAGCGGCATAATCCAAATGAAATTCGTACCTGCCCCAGCCGATTGAGCAGTCGAGGTCGGTAAAAATTTTTTCGAGTTTGGCTTTGGCGCTCTGATCAACCTTGAACATTGAAGCCAGCGCGGGCGCCGTGCGCGAGCCAGCGCGGCGGCCGCCCATATACATTCGCGCATTGACGAATCGTTCACCGAGGACCAGATAAAAATCATCCATCAAATCGGCGAAAGATGACGTGCTCATCAAGAATGCACGCACTCCGCCCAGAACCTTGAGATCACCTTCGGGTGGCATCTCCAATTGCAAGGTTTTGTCATCGAACATTCCGGGTGGCATTGAATCCTCCTTGGAAAAATAATGTTGAATGCCGGCCTTGGCATTCGGCATCTTGTCGCTGGCGTATGCCCAACGCCGAGCGTGGATTAATCCAATCGCAATTCCTCGCCAAATACTTTCTGAAAACGCCTCTGAAATTCCATCAAGTTGTAACGATGGTTTTGCGTTCCATACTCTTCCAGCGCGTAGGTCGCTGCCAGACTTCCCACTTTGCCGATGGTTTCCCAGGACAGTTTGTGCAAGTATCCCTTGATGACCCCGGCGCGATACGCATCACCCACGCCGGTCGGATCGGCTTGGCGGCGCGCCGGTACACTCGGCACCTTGAACGATTTGCCCGCGACACAAATCTGGGAACCTTTTTCACCGAGCGTAACAATCAACGTGTGAGTTTGGGCAGCCATTTGATTGTCCGTCCAACCGGTTTTATGTTTGAGCATTTCGAATTCGTATTCGTTCACAATCGTCATCGCCGAGCCGCGCACACCTTCTGCTAGTTCCTCACCGCTCAAGCGAATGATTTGCTGACTCGGATCGTAGACGTATGGCAAGCGCAACTCTTTGCACTCGCGAACATAGTTCACCATCGCGCGCGGATCGTTGGGCGAAATGACAACCAAATCAATCGTATCACCGTGCGCATGTTGCTTGAACGATAATTTGTGTGCGTGCGCCATCGCACCGGTGTAAAACATGGCGATTTGATTTTGCTTGCCATCGGTGCTGACAAAGAACGAGGCGGTGAAATCCTCCGGGATTTCAACAATCGCACTCGTGTCAATGCCGTTCGCGTCAAGCCACTCGCGATACTCGGCAAAATCCTGACCGACGGTCGCCATAATGCGCGGGCGCTCACCCAGCAAGGCGAGGTTGTACGCGATGTTGGTTGCCACGCCGCCGCGTTGTTTCTTCATCGAGTCCACGAGAAACGAGACAGAAATGTTTTCGATCTTTTCCGGCAAAATGTGATCTTTGAAAAAGCCGGGAAACTGCATAATGTAATCGTAGGCAATTGAGCCGGTGATGAGAACACTCATTGGAACTCCAGTGGTCAGTGGCTGGCGGTTGGTACGCGTTCGACGGCATGCCAATGGTAGTACCAAACGGCAAGCGCAACGAACATATTGACAATCGCGCTTAATTCATCACGCCAAAAAGATCGAATGCTCAGCGGGCTCGAAAAATCAATCAAGCCAAGCAATGCTTTGAAAATGGCTTCCCCCACGTTGCCTGCAATAATCACGGCGACAATCAACGCAATGACCGTAATGGTGTACAGATACACGCGCAACCCAAAGCGACGTTGAGTTTGTAATGCTCGTTGCCGAGCGCGTTGCCAATGAAACCACCAGACCGGCTTGGTAACCAGCAAGAGACCTAACGTGTTGGCAATTTGTTGTCGTATAAAAATATTCGAGTCGGTTTCCGAGTCCGGCAAGAACAAGGTCAAGATTTGCCCGACCAGTTGCACTGCGCCAACGAATGCAAGCAGTAGCGCGGCGAACGCGACCAGATAGAAATAGATTTGTCGGATATCCATCACGACATTGTCGCGCCGCACCACCCAAACAATTAACGCGATGATTCCAATGAGAAACACAAGAACGATGATAGGAATGATGAGGCTCACTGTGTTCATCCTCCCACCTCGCTCTCATCGCGCACGATTGCCCAATGATACCACCACGCGAGCAAGGCAATCAGTCCGCCGAGGATGCTCCCCACGAGTTCTTGCGCAAACGTCAGCGCGGCAAAGCGGGTGGAAAGATCGGCGATGCCTAAAAGCCACATGAGCACTTTGCCTATCGCGCTGGCGCCACGAAAGACGGCGGTGACCAGGGCGACCAACATCAGTGCGTAAACATACATGCGAAAGAGTTGCGCGGATTGGGTTTGCGTCAACACGCGCCAACGCCGCCAATGCCAGAACCACACCGGCAGCGCCACCAACACAATCGCTAACGATGAAGCAACGCTTCCCTTCGCACTGCGCAATTCCCAATCTTCCGCAAGCACTTGCGCCTTCTGTTGCATCGCCTCACGTTGCTCCGGCGTAAGCGTTGCCTCCGGTACCGGCGTGGGTTGATGGGTGTCGGCAACCGGCGCGGCAGTGGGCGGAGGCGGAAGCGTTGGTATCGGCATCGGTGGACGCCGCTCTTCGAACGACACGTTCGAGACAACGCTCAGGCGCAAAACACTATCGGTCAAGGTCTGGGCTGAAAGAAATGCGACAAGAAAAACCAAGAACGCGGTTGCACCGTAATAGAGTCGTTTGAGGTCAAGGTCAAACATCTTTCCCTCCCATCGCGACCACTTCGCTTACTAACCGAACAAGCGCGCCAAGTTCACCTCGAACGGCGGATACACCACGCCGCGTTCCGTCACCAACGCGGTGATATACTTGTGCGGTGTTACATCGAACGCGGGATTGCCCACGCGCACACCTTCGGGCGCAATTGGTACACCTTCAATGTGCGTTACTTCGCGTGCATCGCGTTCTTCGATCGGAATCAAATCGCCGTGCGGCAAATTCATATCAATCGTCGAAGTGGGCATCACCGCGTAAAACGGAATTTGATTTTCGTGCGCGACCACCGCGATTTTGTAGGTACCAATCTTGTTTGCCACATCGCCATTTGCCGCCACGCGATCTGAACCGACGAAACATTTTTGCACTTGGCCGGCGCGCAGATAATAGCCCGCCGCATTATCGGCGATCAAGGTCATCGGCACGCCGTATTGCATCAACTCCCACGCCGTCAGCCGCGCGCCTTGCAAACGTGGGCGTGTCTCATCCACCAAGACATGCACACGCTTGCCTTGCTTGTGCGCTTCGATGATGCAACCGAGCGCGGTGCCTACCTCTACCGTAGCAAGAGGACCGGTGTTGCAATGATGCAAGATGGTATCGCCATCGTTGATGAGCGCCGCCCCATGCTTTGCCATCGCCGTGTTGATCGCCACATCTTCTTCAGCAATCGTTTGGGCTTCCTGCACTACCAAATCGCGCAAACCGTTCCCATCGAGATGGGCGGCGCGTGCGGCGCGCATCACCCGATCGAGTGCCCACATCAAGTTGACAGCGGTCGGACGCGTAGCGCGCAAAATTTTTTCGGCGGCATCCAGATCGCGCAACAAATCATCGCGGGTTGTTGCTTTTGACTCGAGCGCGGCGAGTGCCAGACCAAACGCCGCCGCCGCGCCAATCGCCGGCGCACCGCGAATCGTCATATCTTTGATCGCTTGCGCCACCGCGCGATAATCGCGGCATTCGACGATTTCGAATTGGCGCGGCAACTTGCGCTGATCAATCATTTTGACGACGCCATTGTTCATCTCGATCGTTCGCATCGGCTACTCCAGACAACAAAAAATTCTCTCGATGAGAGAGAATGGCAAAAATTTGCTCTCATCTTCCAAGCGCGTTCGCCACGCTTGCCGGAATTGGCACCTATCTCTGTGGACAGTGAACAGTGGACAGTGATCCGTTTTCTGATCACCGACCACTCATCACTGACCACCCAGCGGTTGCCGAGGTTTCACAGGGCCGTTCCCTCCACCTCTCTGGATGAGTGTCCAGTCCTATTCAGTTGCGGGTAGTTTATAGCACAAGCCGATGGATTTGTCAATTCATTTTGTGAGCCGCACCGATCCGAGCATCAGCGCATCGGTTTCTCCCACCATCAAGCGGGTGCCGTCATGACGATATAAACCGATCACCAGACGTCCTTCATCAATATTGACCTCGCGCGGAATCTCGAGCGCGTACTCATCCACGATCGTCTCGCCAACGTCCCAAAACGAAGTCGGATATGTATTGTGTTGCGGCTGATTATCTCTTTGCGCGATAATGTTCCCATTCGTATCAACGAAATGCACAAACACCGAGTAATCTTCAGCGATCGGTTTCAATGCGCGCCAATACAATTTCACTGGCAACGTTGAACCCGGCGCAATAGTGTGCGCCCATGAATAACCGACCAATTCGATACGATCGCCAAATTGAAAAGCGACCGGATTTTCGATTTGTTGAATCTTGGCTTGCCCGGCGATTTTGAATCGCGCGATGGTTGGCGTGATTATATTTCCGTGTGGATCGCGTGCGGTCAATGTCTCCAGCGGCACACGACGAAATAACCCGGCTTCGATCCGTCCCACGCCGGCGCGCGCATCGAACGGAATTGGGATACGGTACTCGTCCACAATCACTTCGCCGGGTTGCCACACGCGCGTGGGATACAAGCCACCGCCGGGAAAGGCATCCCAACGGGCGATGATCTTGCCATCCGCATCGAACAAGCGAATAAAGACGGAAAAATCTTCGGTCATTGGTTCGCGCGCCCGCCAGTATAAAATGATGGGTAATGCAGTGCCCGGTGTAACCGATCGTTGTGGCAAGGCATAGCCCACGAGTTCGGCGTGAGCATCGAAAACGATACCCAGATGATTGGGCACCGTCGAATCCTCGGCAAGGCGCGTGGGCAACGTATAAGCGGGTGCAATGATGGTGAATGGTGCAAGCAAGGAAAAAGTAAAAAGGTAAAAGGCAAAAGGCAAAAGTAAAACGTAAGACGTGAAACGTGAGGCGTGGTGCGTAATACGTGAAATCTGAAATCTGAAATCTGAAATCTGAAATCGCCCAAGGCCGTGTGCGAGTAAAACAGCCACTGCCGCAATTGCCGGGAAAATCAATCGTCCTTGCGATGCCATTGTGAGCCACGTCCAGCGCACAAGCAAAATCAGAATCAGCGCGAGCCAGAGTGCGGGCAGCCAAAGCAATCGCGGTAACGTTCGTCGCATGAAACCGATGACGAGACTGATGATCGCAAGCACGGTGAATCCATCGAGCGCGATGTACACCCATTCGGGCGCGATGATGTTCACGCCGCCCAAGTTGCCCCAGAACGAAATGCGAAAGCCCTGAAACTCGTTGAGCAGACTCGCCAGCGTGACCGGGGTGGGTCGTCCGCCGGCGATTTGCAGCCAGACGTTGAACGCAGAAAAATCGCCGTACAGAATATAGTTGCGCACGTACCACCAGAAGGCGATGAGGATGACGAGCGCGGCGGAGAGGAGGCTACCTTTTATGATGTCGAGAGGGAGCGTGGGTGATTGGGTGATTAGGTGATTGGGTGCTCCTATTGATTTCCACAACAAGTACGCAAATACAACTGCCGTGACGAGTAGGAGCCCCAGCAAACTTACCTTGGTCAGCGCGCCCAATCCCAGCACGATACCCAGCGCGATGAATCGGCGTATCGTTGCGCCGCGCGTGATGAGTTGCGCGAGCAGCACAAGTGCAAGCGTTGCAAGCATCGTGGCGAGATTATCGTTGTTGACCGACGCGCTGATGAACAGAAACATCGGATTGAACGCGACGATGGCGGCGGTAAGCGCGGCGAGGTTTTTATCGTTTTTTATTTCGAGCGCGAAGAAATATGTGAGAGCGACCGTGATGGTCGAGAGCAGAATCGAGAGGAAGCGAATGAGATGAACGGCAAGCGTGGTGCCTTGCCAAGGAAAGTTTTCCGCGCTTGTGTGCACGATCATATTCTTGTTGCCATAGTCAAGCGGGATGCCGATGCGCGCGTGCGGATTGCGCCACAAGCGTTCGGGCAAATCGTGCGTGTCAATCCAGAACGTTGCGAGCGCAGACAGCGCGTAGTAGAGGGGCGGTTGCCCGCCCTCCTGCTCCCACAGCGTTTCGACGTTTGGGTCTTGAACCGGCAAGCCGTGTCCGGTCGCGAGATGTTGGACGAACGGATAGTGCCACAGTTCATCGCCGGCTTCAAAGATGGGGGTGACGACGGAGTACGTGACAGCAAGCACGATGAACGCGAGCAGGATCGGGGCGAGCCAGCGTTGAGACATCACTCGCCTTCTCTGCTCGACGTGACGCCAATTGTCTCTGCAATCAAGAACAGTGGACGACGCCGCGTCTCATCCAGGTTGCGCCAGAAGTATTCACCGAGAATTCCTAACATCGTCATCTGGATACCGGAAACGATCAAGAGCCCAATCATTAGCGAAGCCCGCCCTTCGACCGGAAATCCATGCACCGTGCGCGGGGCAAGTACAAATAGCGCATATGGAAATCCAAGAACCGCGAAGAATATGCCGCACAGTGACGCCAGACGCAAAGGCAAGTAAGAGAATCCTACGGCGGGCAAGTCCGAACTTGTCATTGAATACACCGGCAATATCTTTCTTCCAAGCGAACGCAATGGCTCAACAAGCGAATGTTTCGGATGCCAATCTGCGCTGGCGCATCTGCCGGATCGAAGCGTAATTGGATCACACGATCATCCAGGGCTAATAATCCACTTGCCAGCGGCAGATAATACGTGCGCCACTCACCATCGGCGATGATTTCAAACTTTTGGTGGATATGGGGTGAAAAATCGCTCGCGCCTGCTACCCGCCAATACACTTGGCCTTGCAGAAACGGCTGTTCCGCTTGCGCCTGCATTGTGATCTCAATCCCTGCAAGTGCCAGAGCAGAAATCTCTACCTCGGGCCCACCTAGAAATGGATCTTTGCCGTCAGCGCGCAACACGAGTGCGCCATCACGCACTTGAAAATCCGCGATGTCATGCCATGGCTCCCAACCCTGCGCCCCCTGACTAAAATCCCATTCAACCGCAAGAAATTTCACATTCGAACATTGTTGCCGCGCCAACAACACGGGATGTACTTCTTGGTGTTCAATCACATCATGGCGTCGGTATTCGAAAAAGTAGGTTTGTTCAATTTGATCAGTGATCAGTGGAAATCTATCTACGGCTTGGGCGTACAGTCTTGGATTATCTCGATAAGCAATCTGGAAGACAAATGGAAAATTCCCTGCGTAGACATCAATGCCGCGCAGATATTCCGGAACGCCGATGAAATACAGCCGCGCGCCCGGGGGAAATGCTGAATACAATGCGCGTGTCTTTTCCACCACGGCACGCGTGGTTTTGCCCACCGCCGCCCAATCATCCACACGCAGAGCCAACGCCCAGGCATAGACGAGAACCAGGAGACATGTCGCGCCGAGGGCTATGCTGCGCCAAACGAGTTTGTGCTCTTTAAAGAGTGCTCCCAAAACCGTGCCTTGCATAATCGCTAGACCAACAGATGGAATATAGGCAAGACGCGGGGCAACATAGTTTGCGCTTCCCGCTGGAATCAATAGCGCGATGATCCACAAGATACCCAACCAGAACCCTTGGGCGTGACGAAAGAGAACGAAGAGCCACACGAGTGCTACGAGCAGGATTGTGAATGTCAAGGAATCAATATCCGCCAAAAACGGTTTGGCAAAAGCCAAAGCATAGTACTGGACAAACAAGTCCCAGCCGAATTTGAGGAATCCTTGATCCCGATAACCGCCAAATTGACCATGGAAGAGCAGAAAACGTGCTAGGACATAACCGGGTACCATACCCCAAAAAGGTAGTTGGGCTTTGAGAATGTTCCAGTCGAAAACACGCCGGGGGAACAACAGATCATATACCAACAAGACCGCCGGTAGAGTGAGGGTGCTTTCCTTCGTGAGCGTGGCAAGCGCAAAACTGGTCAGCGAGACAAGATGATACAAGCGCTTGGACTTGCGACGAAATAACACAAAGTATCCCGCACTGAGCAACAGAAAAAATGCTGCCAAGAGATCCACGCTGTCCGCGATCCAGCAAACCGAATCGGGATGAATCGGATGCAATGCAAACAAAAGACTAGCCACCAATGCGCCAAAGCGATCGCGTATGATTTGCAAAGCCAGCAGATAAACCAGGAAGGTGTTCAGGGTGTGCAATCCGAGATTGAGCGCGTAATAACCTGCAGCATTGGTATCCCACGCCCAATAATTCAGCAAGAATAACCACTGTGAAACCGGACGTAGGAAGACGGGATTGTATGCAAAGAGCCATTCCCAAATTTGTTCACCGCGCAAAAGAAAGGGCGCGCGCTCCAACCACTGCGCCACGAACGCATAATCATCCGAAATGAAATGTCCGCTCAAGACTGGGTGATAAAAGGCGAAAACAACGGCCGCTGATATGCCGAAAATGATTACCACGCTATGATTATCCAATAATGCACGCCATTGTTTCAAGAGGACACTCCTTTTGGCGGTCCAACTTATTCTACCCACACCACCTCAATGGTCATCCTCTCTGCGCTCACCTTGCCACTCGCATCCACGATGCCGATGCGCTGCTGGGTCGCCGCATCGTACAACCCCACCTCCAACCGATACGCACCCGGCGCAGCGTCGTTGGGAATCGGCAGTTGAATCGCGTCTACCACGAGTTCGTCCACGTGCCACGCGCTCGTTGGCGCGGCGCCCAATCGCGGCTCTTTGAAATACTCGGCGACGATTTTGCCGGCGGCGTCAACCAAGCGTACCGAGACCGTGTAATCGTGCGCGATGGGCGCGCGCGCGCGCCAGTACAGCAGCAGCAGGAATGCCTGCCCGCGCGGCACGCGCGCGCTCACGAGTTCGTACCCGTCGAGGCGAATTGGTTCGGTGAAGGTCAGCGGTGGTTCGGGTGTGGCACGCGTGACGATTTCTTTTTCGACACGCTGTTCCTTCTGGTTTCCTTGCGCGTCGAAATAATAGACGTAGGCAACCGCATGCTCGCGCAGGCGTGCCGGCTGCCCGCCATCGGTCGCGCCGACGGTAACGCGCGTGCCATAGCGCGTGAAAAACATGCCGGATAGATTGGGACCAGGCACCGGCGGATAGAAAAAGTAGAGGTAGGTGTCGTCGGGAAAAGTAGGATGCGCTTGCCAGACATTGCGGTACGTAACGCGGCTGACGCGCCCGAACTCGCCGAAATCGAGCGCGGCTTGCGTGACTCGCGCGCTACCAATCACCGCGATGAGCGCAAGCACGCCCCAGCCGATGACGCGCGTTGCCCAGCCACGCGGCGCGCGCTGCCACACCCAATCGAACGCGAGCGCGTAGAGGAGGGCGGTCCCCAGCAACGACACAATCAGAAATCGAAACGAGACCTCCGGAAAGGGAAGAATCGGCAGAAACGCCATGACCGCGCCGGCGATGACCGGGACGAGCGCGATCTTTTTCTTCGCGACAATGAGATATGCCAGCGCAATCGAAACGCACGCGAGCCAGACATAACTCGCGGGCGGGAAGAATCCCCACGGGAACGCCAGTCCGCTGAGGTAATCGAAAAAGTTTGGGAGAAGCCGTGCACTCACGGCATATCCCTCGCGATGTACAAAGACACTGCGCCGTGTCACGATGTACTCGATCGGCGCGTAGAAAATCCCGACGACACCGAACCAGAGGTAACGGCGCGCCAACTGAAGCAGGGTTGCCGCCTTGCGAATGAACAGGCGGTCGAACAGAAAAAGCGTGATCGGCAGCGTCACGCTGATTTCTTTGCTCAAGAGCGCGACGAGGAATGCGGCGAACGCGAACCAGTAGAATCGGCTCTGTTCCGATTCGAGATGGCGAATCCAGAATCCAATCGCAATCACGAACGCCAGCGCGACGAGCGGGTCAATCACGCCGGTCTTGAAAACTCCTTCCACCGCAATCGGAAATGTGGCGAACAACAAACCAGCGATGAATCCGACACGCCATCGTCCGAGCGCGTAGCTGGCGACGATAAAGAGCGCGAGCGCCGTGGCGAGATGAATCAACACGTTGACAAGATGGTGCGGCATCGGGTCCACGCCGAAGAACACATAGCCAATGCGAATGAGCATACCTTGCACCGGACGGTACCACGCGGTTTGCGCTTGCGGATCGAAATACTTGACGAGATAATCTGCCAGGTTCAATCTCCCGGCGAGGTCAATGAAAATCCAATCGTCACCAACGAATTGCAATTTCAACGCTTGAAAGTATGCAATGAAGACGACGATGCCAAGCACGCCCGCGCCGAATGCCAAGCGGCGCGCGTTCAATCGTGTGTCTGCGGATGATTGAGTCATAGGCCTTGTTACTCGACGATACTGAATGATGAGAGGATTATCTTGTCGGCGATTGTTTTGCCCTGCGCGTCCAAAATCGGCAGCCGTTGCTGCGTGTGCAGATCGTACAGCCCGAACTCGATGCGGTAACCCGCGTCGCGCGGCACGGAAGCATCTATCGGCAACAAGATCACATCCGTCACCGGCTTGTTCGGCTCCCACTTGCTCATCGGGGCTTGACCTTTGCGCGGTGGGCTATCGTATTGGGCGACAATCGTTCCCGCGTGATCAACCAAATGGACAAATACCGAGTAATCTTGCACGATGGTATCCAGCGCGCGCCAATAGAGAATGATGGCGAGCGGCGTGCCGCGTTTGAGCGAAACGTGCGAGACCTCGTACCCTTCCAATCGAATCGGTGCTTGGAAAGTGACGGGGAGCGCTGGCTCGATAGTGGTTACTGCATTTTTCTCGATGTCTATTTTCTGCGGACGACGTTGCTCATCGAAATAGTACACCCACGCGGCATTATGTTCGCGCAAGCCAGCGGACTGCGTCCAATTCCGAACTGTAACCCCTTTACCATAGCGCAAGAAAAACATTCCTGAAAGTCCGCCTTCGGTTGGGGTGATGGGATCAATGAAATACAACAACGTATCCGGGGGAAAGGTTGGATTTTGTCGCTCGATGTCGCGAAACGGAACGCGGAGTTGACGTGTCCACTCTGCGGCAGCGGCAACCGAATCCACCAAGGCAAGAGCGTTGCCCAAAGCGATGAGCGCCAACGCTAACGATGCAGAAAAAATTGCACCTCGATATTTACCCCATCGGGCATGGGTGTGATAGAGCAACCAACCTAGGATAATTGCCACCGAAATAATCGGCAAATAGACATAGCGATGTTCGAGAAATGGAAAGGGCAAGACCGGCAGCAAGGTTAGCGTGGTAAAGGCGCCCAGCACGAGCAGCGGACGGCTGCGTTTGACTATGCCCCAGCCCAGCAACAAGACGAGTACAATCATGACCCATGCATAGGTGAGTGGTTCGCCAACGGTCGGGGGATTCAAATCAATAGATGGGAACGTGCCCCAGGGGACCAAGAGCAGAACGAGATATTCCCAAAAGATGCGCGCCATTTCCGGTGTGGGTTTCCAACCAAAGGTGCCGGCAAAGGTATAGGTGCTTTGCGCCGAGTATTGCAGAAACACGAAAAAGCCGGTGGCGAGGATAAAGACCGTGTAACGCCGAATCAGCGCGCCAAGACCAAGGGGCTGGCGAACGATGAGGCGATCAATCAAGAAGAATACGATCGGAATGGTGACGGCCGTTTGCTTTGCCATCAACGCGAGCATCAACGCGGCGAGCGCCAGTACGTAATCGCGGCGATTTTCTTTCTCGAGATAGCCCCACCAAAACCAAATGCTGAGCAAGTAAGGAACGCCGAGCAACGGCTCAACAATCGCCGCCCAGTTCACCCCTGAGATGTACACGGTGAAGGTGGCGTAGAAAAATGCGCTAGCAAATCCAAGCAACCACTTTTTCGATATTCGCCAGACGAGCGCGTAAATGAGCAACACGTTGATTGCATGGTAGGCAATGTTGATCAAGTGATAGGCGTTGGAATTCGATCCAAATAATCGGACCGCGATAAAAAACTGCAAACCCTGCAACGGACGGTACCACAGGGTTTGCACGCGCGGATCAAAGATTTGTCGCAGTGCATCGGAATCTTCAATTCGTCCGGCGCGCTCGATGTTGTAATAATCGTCGAGATATAATCCCATTCGGAAACTGGGTTGATAGGTGATCAAGACGATGGCAACGAGCAGGAAAGGGGCAGCCCATATTTTAAGCATATTCACCGCTCGACGACGCTAAAAGAACTCACGATCATCTTGTCAGCAATCGGATGACCCTGCTCATCCACAAAAGCCAAGCGTTCCATTGTGGTCAAATCGTACATTCCAATTTCTAAACGATAATCGTCGCCGAGCGGCGCATCATCGGCAATCGGCAAGACCACCGCATCCACGATGGTGCGATGGGGATTCCACTGTGAGGTGGGTGCTTTGCCATTCACCGGTTGACTGTTGTACTCGGCAATCCAATGTCCTTGTGCATCAACGAGATGCGCAAAGATCGTGTAATCCTTTTCGATGCTCTCGGTTGCGCGCCAATTGAGTATGACAACGAGTGCTTTGCCACGTTCAAGCCGCGTGGTCGGTACTTCGTACCGTTCCAGCATTATGGGAATCTGAAAGCGGGCAGGCAACGATAGCGTCGCCAATGTTATTGATTGCCGATCCACCAGAATTTCAATCGGCTTGCCAGTCGAATCGAAATAGTAAACGTAAGCATGCTCATAATCACGTAGATTCGCCGGACGTCCCAGATCAGTCGCGTTCACTTTGACGTTCTTGCCATAGCGCGCAAAGAACAGACCTTCATAATCCCAAAACGAAGTGAACGGTGAATAAACGATGTACACATAACTGCCGGGAGGAAATGTGGGATGCTGACGTGCAATATCGCGAAAAGGCACGCGAATTTGGCGCGTGTACTCTGCCAAGCCAGAGGCAGAATCGGCAACTTGGATACTGCTCACGGTAACAATCAGAACAAGGAGCGCAATGACCCCCAGCTTAAGCCAACGCTGTATGCTGGCCAACTCCCAAAACTTTTCAAAGATTAGCGCAGCAATGATTGCTGTTGAAATGGTGGACAGATAAAGATAACGGGGATGAAAATAATCGAGCGGAAAGCCGAGCAATGGCGAAACATTCAAAATCGCAAAGAGCGCAAGGAAGAGCAAAAGTGGGCTGCGTTGATAAACCATCACGCTGACATAGACCACTGCGACCAGCGCGAGCCACCCGTACGCGAGCGCATCAGTGGGGAGAGTGGTGAACCAAGGGAACGCCAGCACCGCTGCGTAGGGAATCAGATTGTTGAGCATATGTGGTCCGATGCGAAAACCAAACTGGCCCACAAATTCGCCGTGACTCTGCACTTGGTACACTAACCAGAGGTAGGGGATGAAGGTAACGAGAAATGGCATATAGCGCGGCACGAGCGTGCGCCGATTCGGCTGAACGCGGTAAAACCACCATTCGATTAGAAAGAGAAAGAGCGGCAGAAAGATGGCAATCTCTTTGCTAAAGAGCGCGAAGACGAACGCGCAAAATGCCAGCACGTAATCACGCGCGTGGCGCGTATCGAGATAGCGCGTCCACAGCAAGATCGTTAGCAAATAAAAGAACGCCGCGAGCGGGTCAACGACGGCGTGCCAGAACACGGCAAGCGAGTAATTGGGCAACACCGCGTAGATGAGCGCGGCGATGAAGGCAAAACGCCAACGCTTGCTCACCTTGGCGGCGATGAGAAACAAAAGCACCGCGTTTGCGGCGTGCAAAAGATTGTGCGCCCAGTGATAGCCATCAGGATTGAAACCAAACAGGTGGTACAGCAAGTACATATACAAACCCTGCACCGGGCGATACCCTTGCGTGATATTGGCTGGGTCAAGAAACTGGATGAGATAGCGCGGCAAGTCCATTGTAGCAGACCAGATGAGGTACCACCAGCCATCGTAGAATTGAATTTTGAGCGCGGGGAGGTAGGTCAAGAGCGCGGTGAGGGCGATGATCAAGACACTCAACTCGGTGTGTTTCTTCGACATAGACGGTGTTCACTCTAAGATGATGGGAGCGATCACGAGCGTATCGCCAATGATTTGACCGTTGGCATTGCCAAGTGGCAAGCGTTCCATCGTTTTCGGATTATACCATCCTATTGCAATTTGATACTGTCCTGCTTGGTGGGGTGTTGGAATCACAATGCCATCGGCAAGCACATCTCCCACGCGCCACGTCGTTGTTGGCGATAGCCCTTTGCGCGGCTGAGTATCGTACCCCGCAACCCGTTCGCCCTTTTCGTTGACGAGATGCGCAAAGATCATGTAATCCTGATCCACCCAGCCAATCGTCTTCCAGCGCATGAGAACAACTACCGCTTCACCTCGCTTGACGCGATCGGTAACCACTTCGAGCGCGTCGAGCACGATGGCGTTGCCGAATTGCACGGGCAGTGCCGGTACGAGGTGTGTGTGTACCGCTGAGGCAACTACTTGCTCCCTGAACTGTCCCGACTCATCAAGGTACCAAACAAACGCGGCATTGTGATCACGCAGGCCATTCCATCCGCCGCGATCTATGCCACCCACCGTGACATGTGTGCCATAGCGCAGAAACATCAAACCGGAAATATCGAGGGTTTGGAGTGGCAAGTCAATGAAATACAAGAAGGTATCGTTGGGAAACGTTGGATAGCGTTGGTAGATCGGACGGAACGACAGACGGATTTGGCGAATAAACCCACCAAAATTCGCGGTGCGCTCGGCAATCGTCGCGCTGCCGAGACTGACCCCCAGGGCAACGATGCCCGCCAACACGACACGTGCGATTATGTTCCACTGCCAACGCTGCGCCACCTCGAGCGCGAGTTCGAGTAGCAAGCCATAACCGACAGCCGATGCTATGAGCGGCAGATAAAGATAGCGCGGGTTGAACAGATGCGGTGGAATCGGCGCGGCAATCAAGGTAGGTAAAACCGCTGCCGCACCCAAGAACGCCAACCGGCGGTCGCGCGTGAGAGTAAAAAAGATCAATAAACCACTGGCAATGATCAAGCCGAGGTAATTGAGTCGTTCATCCAACTCCCAAGGGAACGCGAGAAACGAAAGAAATTTCGCCAGGACATACAACGTATCCACACCCACACGATAACCAATTTGCTGAGTAAATTCGCTGCGTGTGGTTACAATCCATTCGAACCACGCATAGACTCCAAGCGGGAGGGCAAAGACCGCGTACCGTTTCACCAATTCCACCAACCGTGCGGGCTTGCCTACCAGCCAACGATCGGCAAGGAAAAGTATCAACGGCAAAGTAACACTGACTTCTTTGGTCAGCAATGCACCAAGGAATGTTGCCAATGCCAGTCCAAATTTGACCGGACTACCTGACGCGACATAGTCCATCCATAGTAAAAGCGTCGCCAGATAAAAAACACCCGCCAGCGGATCGTGCACTGATGTCCAATAGACCGACATGCTGCTCAACGGCAGAGTCGCATAAATGAACGCGGCAACAAGCCCAACGCGCGGGCGACGTGTCACGCGCACGACAAGTCCGTACAGCAGCCAACAAATCGCCAAATGCAATGCCACTTGGACGATATGGTACGCTGTTGCCTCGCTGCCGAAAAGTAGATACTCGGCTTTCCATTGCATCCCGACCATCGGACGGTACCACAGACGTTGAACGCCTGGGTCGAAATATTTTATCAAATAATCCAGCCCAGCCAACCGCCCTGCCAAATCAATTGCGATATAGTCGTCCATCCAAAAACCAATGGGCAAAGAAGGAAAATAAGTGATGAAAACAATCGCCGCAATGACGAATGTGCTCAAGAGTATCTTACGGCGATGAACCCATGCGCGCAAGGTTTGCATCAGCGACTCCACTTGATCACGAGAGCGACGCAGAGTACTACACTCATCCCGCTGATCACGGCACCCCAGAGCAACGACGTGGGGTGATACTCGAACACGACTGTATGCTGTCCTGCGGGCAACAGCACAGCGCGGAAAATGTAATCGGCGCGATAAATCGGGGTCTCTTGACCATCTATCCACGCTACCCAACCGGGGTACCACGAGTCGGTCAAGACCAAATAGCCGGCACGCTCGGTTTTGACATTGATCACAACACGCTCGGGTTTATACTCGACCACGGTGGCTTGATCGTTTCCACTGCTTGCTTCCGTTTGTATCAATCCCGATGTTGGTGCATCGCTCAGGAGTACCAACTGATCGTACGGAAAACAAGGTGTCTTTAATCGCTCGAGCGCTTGATCGTCGTTGACGATTTCTGCGCGATGCACGATGAACACACGCGGCAGCACATCACGATTCTCCCACATCGCTGCCGTGTGACTACGAAAGACCAGCGCGAGATCATTGCGACACCACAATTGTGCCAGCGACCTGGTTTGTCCTATTGTGTCGTCAATGAGCCACACGCGTTCGATATTCAGTCCGCCAACCGGCAAAAACGATCGCGCTCTCACCGACGTAACAACCAGTGGTGCAGAATTGGTCGCGACAGGGTAACGCGCGATGTACTTGTGTCCCTCAAACGCGTGCCCGATGGATTTCAAGTAGGCAGGGAACGACAATTGGGGTTGGGGCTTGGTGTGCTTGACACCTGCCATCGTATCGTATGCCCAATCGGCTGTCTCTATCCCCAAGCGGATAGGCAGCGTGATGGTTTGCCCAGTCTCGACGGTGAGCGTGATCTCACCAACCAACTGCCCATTCGGCAAATCAAGTGTTTGATCTGTGTACGACGTGATCTCGATTTGAGTCACGCGTGTCGGCGGAATCGGATGTTGCGCGCTGAGTGCCTCCGGCGTCAAACCCCCATCGGGTTCGAACTCGTCCCACCACGGTGGCAGTGGTTCGCCAAATGGCGGCATCTCGAGCGGTAACAAGTAATAGCGCATACCGATCAAATTCCGCATGCCGAGTGACATTTCATCAATGTATTTTTGATTCCGTTGCATGGCAAGCGAAGGCAGATATCCGCTGACGCCTTGCTTGTCGTGCAAAATGGGCGTGTTCCTGAAAAGGACTGCGCGGATTGCCGCTTCGGTCATTGGCGGTTTAGTTTCAAAGACGCGATACAGCGTTTCGCGATTGTCCATTGCTTGCACGGTGCGTGGCACTTGGAGCATTTCGGCTGGCGTACTCGTCCGATTCAATGTGGTCATAAACGTTGCGGAGAACGCCGCAACATCGCCCACCGTCAAACCGATGGCGAGCGTTGCCAAGGTGGCACGCGTCATCCATTGCCATCGCGTCGCGGCGATGAGAGCGATGCTTACCAGGAACAATCCGACAGGCAACCGCTGCCAAATTTCGAGCCAGAATTCAATTGGTTGCTCGTACGCCAGATAGATCATGCCTGCCGTGAGAAAGGTAAATCCAACTATCAGCGCAACAATGCGCCCGGCGTCGTGGCGCACCGAGTCGCGAACCCGTTTCTGCAATTCTTCCAAGCCCACGGCGGCGAGAAAGGCGGCGGCAAACGTGAAGAGTAACAAAAATCGTGCTGGCACGCGAAAGCGATTGAACAGTGGCACATTGTAGAGCCACTCATAGAACGGCATGTTGCCACCCAGCGCTAGCAACAACGCCACTGCGCCAAATACAGCAAAGAACCATGTGCTCGCGTTGCGGCGCAGCCATAGCGCAAGGAAAAGCAAGAGCAGGGGCAACATTCCGAAATAGGCAAAGTATTCCATATTGCTCGCTTGTGGCATGCCCAGGTACGCAAATGGTGAGAAAAATTGCGTCAGCGCCGCCGGTTCAAGCGAGTAACTTGTAAAGAATGCCTTGGGCATGTCTTGACCGCGAATCGAAAGACCGATCAGTTCAACTGTCGGTAGCAACTGGACGGCCGCAAGCCCAATTCCAAGCACCGTCGCCGAGATCGTCCCTAGCACGGCTTCGAGAATCACGCGGTAAGAAACCTTGAACCGATCTGATGCTGGGCGCAAAAAGATTGGAGTAACGAGAGCGAAAAGGCACAACGCAGCGATATTGAACATCACGAATTGGGGGAATCCACCCAACAGTTGCAGCGTCACTGCCCCCGCCATTACCAGAAACCAAAGAAGCGAACGTCGGTGTTCTTGCCGTGCTTGAAAATATTTTTGCTGGATGGCTAACAGCCAAGGTAGCCACGATGCAACTGCCACGTGCGGCGCGTGCATAATGTGCGCGGTCATAAAACCGCCCGCGCCAAACACAAAGCCGGCAAGTAACGCACTAGTGCTGCGCAAGCCGAAGGTCCTACAAAACCAGTACATTCCGATAGCAGCCCACGCCAGATTGAACAAGATGGTGTACGAGAGCGCCAAATGTGCCGGGAAGAGCCGATGGAAGAGTAGATTGATCGGATAGAGCGCAGCCGCTTCACCTTCGGCAAAGAGAGGAAAGCCGGCTTGGAGGGCAGGCGTCCACAGCGGAAGTCGCCCTTCAGCCAGCGCGCGGGAAAGTTCGGTTCGAATGGGGAGGAACAACCAGAGGAGATCGCCCTCTGAAAAGACACGTTGGCCTAACGTAACCGGCCAATAGAACAGCAAACGCCACAGCACCAGAAAAATTAACACAACCGCATCTAAGCGTGACAAGTTCACTCGACAACCTCAAAGGGCTCAATCACGATATGATCAGTTATTGGCACACCATCCGCGTTCAAGATGGGAACCCGTTGCATCGTAGGTAGATAGTTCTTGTCGGAAAATTCAAAACTGAGCGTAATTTGCGTTGGGACCCCAAGGGAATAAGATGGAAGTTGCGAAACAACTTCTTACCCCTTGGAGTTCACAATGATTATAGACCGATACGTCCGTCCCGCCAATTTTCCAAAATGCACAACAAGCGATCCGATCTTGCAGGAATGGGATTGGATTCTGGATGACCCCGCTCTGTTCGACTTGGTGCGCCGTGATTTCGCCCAGCACTACCAACCGTCTCGCAAAGGTCGTCGTCCCATGGCGGTCGAGGTGGTCTTGCGAATGACCGTGTTGCGCCGACGCAAGAAGTGGCCTTATCGGCAAGCCGAACAAGAAGCGAGGATGGGTCCGCGTCTACGACGAACCGGCGCCGGACCATACGACCTCGAATGATCTCGAGCGCGTGATCCAACCCGGAACCTTACAGCGCATCAATGATCGCATCGTGGCGCTGGCACAGGACTATCGTCTCACGCGGGGTTATCGCCTCCGCGTGGATAGCAGCGTGACCGAAAGCAACATCCATCATCCCAGCGACAGCGCCTTGCTTTATGATGGCGTCCGCATTTTGAGTCGGTGGCTGAAACGGGCGCGTCCGTTGTTGCCGGCACGCTATGATGGCGCGCGCCTCTGCCAGAGCTATAACCGCAGCGCCCGCCGACGGATGCAACAGATCGCACGCTGGTCGCGAGCCAACCCAGCCCGACGGCGAGCCTCGAAGCGCAGCGAGGTCAAAAAAAAGCCGTCCATCAAGCGTATTCTGAACTTTTGGCAATCGCGCGCGTCACGGTGAGCCAGAGTCATGCGGTGACCGAAGCCTTGCGCGAAGTGTCGGCGGTATCGGCACAACGTCTGCGGCAGCAGTTTGATGACTTGCTCCCCTTGGTTGAGCAGGTCATGGCGCAAACGGAGCGCCGGGCGCTGAAAGGTGAAAGCGTCCCCGCCGCTGGGAAAGTCGTAAGTCTCGTCGAGCCGCACACGCCAATCATCTGTCGCGGCAAAGCCCCACCGCACGACACCGAGTTCGGGCACAAGGTGGACTATGCCGAAGTCGACGGCGGCTTGATTATCGCGTGGCAGGTGATGGCGACGGGCAATCCACCGGATGAATCCTGGCTTGTGCCTGCCCTGCGCGAGCATCGACGGTTGTTCCATCACGCCCCGCACGTCTTGGCGGGCGATCGCGGCTTTTTCTCACCCGACAACCAGCGTCAAGCACGTCAGCTGGGCGTCAAGCAATTTGCGATTCCGCAAACCGGACACTTGACGGCGCGGGAGCACCAACGTGAAAAGCAACCTTGGTTCAAACAGGGACAGCGTTTCCGAAATGGTATCGAAGGTCGCATCAGCGTCGTTCGACGCACGGTGCAGTTGACCCGTTGTCCCAATCACGGACTCGACGGTTTCGAGCGATGGATCGGCTGGGGCATCATTGTCGCCAACTTGGTGGTGATTGCCCGTAAACTTCACAACCGTCGTCGTGGCTCGAAACGTCAAGTCAAATGAATTTTCCGACAGGAACAACCTAGAACAAATCACAGTTCTTTGTCAGAAAAGTGGAGTTTTCTCGTCGCTCTGCTCCTCGAAATAACTTGCTGCGTAAGGTAAGTTTGTCATCCTCACTTCAATTTGACCGCTACAAAAAAATGAAGCAGATCAAAACCCTCTGCTTCGTGAGTGTTTTGGCTTTATGGTCCAAAAGGACATTGCGGCGTAGGTGCCACAGCAATCAGAGGGAGATAAAGCGGTGTTTCTATCACCATAGGGGCACGCGCCCGCGCACCTATGGCTAAAGCTTGGCGTGTAAAAGTGCGTTGTACTGCGCTGACACGAACTTCGTCCAAAAGTCCGCTCATGGAGTTACCAACCAAGTCCCCGCCAATTCGCCAGAACCATGTTGGATTAAGCATACCCCCGGTATATCCATTCCGATTCTGTAGAATCCCGTCAATCCAGATTTCCATTCCCCGCGCACCCCACGTGCCCGCAACGTGATGCCAGCAACCCGCCAAAGAACTCGGCGACACACCACTATCAACCCATTGCATGGCGTTTCCATCATAAAGGCCGAGACTAAGGGTGTTCGCATAAAATGGGACACCCAAGAACATGGTGCTGCTGGTACCACCCTGATAGGAAGCAAAGAGGGGCTGATTTGAAGCTGAACTCTGAAACAGCACCCAGGCTTCAAGTGTGCCCGCCCCGGGGTTACCTAGACTTCCCGGATCAAAACTAGAATCATTCCCAGACAAGGATAAAGCAGCGCCAAAGCGCCCATTGGAGACGATCTGCGAATAACGACTCAGATAGCGATATTGTTGAGTTACCTCCTCCAGCACACTTTGCCCGGCTTGATAATTCAGATGGAACAGCGCCATGGTTTGGCTGTCCACACTGTACTCACCTGAAATGGGCACAGGAGTTTGGGTGGGCGTCGGCGTAATCGTTGGCACCACACTCCAATGAAACGTACGCTGAATGTTGCTGATGCGCACCTCGTCAATCCGCCCCGTGAAACAAGAGGTGGCCGAATCACAACCAATCATGAACGTACTGTAGGAAGGTAGCCCGCCGGTGTAATCACCCATTGGGAACGGAGGCGCCATATGGGGAGAATCACAGTTAGGATAGGAGACTGACATCTCTTGCTCTTGCGGATTACACATCCAAGGATAAGGATAATAACCCGCGTTAGGATCAGTATTACCCAAACCGTGCAACACTCCGTCTACCCAAATCTCCACTCCGCGCGGTCCCCATGTTCC
Organism: Chloroflexota bacterium; assembly: GCA_037440625.1. Taxonomy (GTDB): domain Bacteria; phylum Chloroflexota; class Anaerolineae; order UBA4142; family UBA4142; genus DAOTXS01. The sequence goes on along the minus strand of JBBITT010000014.1, from coordinate 891 downwards.
AGCAACATGATGAAAGCGCCACGTCTCATACGGCCACAAGACCGGAACATTCTCCCAGGGTGGCGGATTGCTCGTATGTCCGGCATTCAGGTACCGGCAGGCATTTATCCCACTATCAGCCCAGCGCCACTGCCCTGCCACATAGATTCCAAACATCAACCCAGTTTGCTGGCGCAAAACCAGTGCCGGCTGGTTACTGCCCAAATCGCCCCCCGCTGAAATGATCGTAAAATCCCAGCTTCTCGCACAGGCTGTACTAAAATCCACAAACGCCTCAATCGTTCCTTCGCTCAAATCGCCCAAATAACCGGTGCGAACGTAGGCAGTATTTCCATCCAACGAGAGAACGCCAGAGTACAACAACGGCACACCAACTTGCGCGTTGCCAATCAATGTGCCGGTAAAATTTCCGGTCGCGTCAACCGCGACCGTGTCCGGCGTATCAAAGTGATAAAGCAAGACCGTGTTGGCATCCACTTGGGGTTGACCGGGGACATTTTGCACAGCGCGCGGCGCGCGCGTGGACTGCGCCCGCGTGGGGGAAGCGGTCGCGGCGGGGCTAGGCGTGCGAGAGGGACTGGGTTGGAGCAACGCGGCTGGCGCGCGGGAATCCCCTGACGACGTATGCACCGTCGCGGTGGCAGAGACTCCAAAGACAAAGACCAACAGGATCCCCGCACCAAGCCGCGCGGTAAACTGCGCGAAAAATTGCGTAGGGGAACGGAACTGCAGCCAAGGCAACTTCCATGTCTGTTTCATCGCGAGCATCGTCCGTTTCAAAGATAGCACATACGACAATTATTCTACACTGACCAGATACATTTGTCAAAAGCGCGCGCCTTGCCGCGTGTGCGTCAAAGTTTTGTGTGGTGACTGTTGCAATTTCCCAAA
>JBBITT010000013.1:0-77900 GCA_037440625.1 Chloroflexota bacterium | reverse complement strand
TTGACAGATATTCGTCATCACGATATAATAGATCTGTCATTTAACCGCTTAAATATTCGTGATGTCGCCAAACTTGCCAACGTCAGCACCGCAACGGTTTCTCATGTCCTCAACAACGCGCGCCCCGTTTTGCCGGAAACACGCCAGCGAGTGCTCCAAGCCATCGAACGTCTCAATTATCGCCCGAGTGCGATTGCGCGTGGCCTCTCCACACGGATTACGCATTCCATCGCCGTGATGGTGGCAGATATTACCAATCCTTTCTTCGCCTCAATTGTGCGCGGCATTGAAGATCGTTTGGAACCGCTAGGCTACCATCTGATTGTGTGTAACACCGATGAACAACCGGAGCGTGAGGCGCGTTATCTGGAATTGATCCTTGCTCGCCGCGTGGATGGTGCGATTGTTGCCCCGACCGGAGAACCGCAACCTCTCTTGACCGAGTTTGCGCATCACCACATTCCTCTGGTGTTCATTGATCGCAAGCCCCCACAACCGTATGGTCCTGTCGTCGCCGTTGATAATTTTTCGATTGGCTACACCGCCACCCAATATCTTCTTCGATTGGGTCATCGGCGGATTGCTATTTTGGTCCGCGAGCCAACCTTATCCACCGTGGCGGGACGTCTGGCGGGCTATCGCCAAGCCTTCGCCGATCATCCCGCATCCGTTGACGAGGCATTGATCTATACGACCTCCTATTCTTTGCAAGCCGCGCGTGATGCCGCGCGCCGCTTGTTCGAATCGCCCGAGCGCCCCACCGCGATCATTGCGACGAATCAAACCCTGACCCTGGGGGTCTTGCAAGTGATGCAAGAAAAGCAACTGACCTACCCCCGCGATGTCTCACTCGTTTGCTTCGACGATAATCCTTGGATCGCGTTGTTCAATCCCCCTTTGACTGCGGTGCGTCAGCCGGTCGCGCAGGTATGCGAAGCCGCCGTAACCACCTTGCGGCGTGCGATTCAACAGCGCGATCAATCCGCGCCACCCATCCTCGACACGGTGTTGTTGCAAGCAGAATTGATCGAGCGCGCGAGTTGTAAAGCAATTTGATTTCCCTTGGAACGAAAGCGAAGGAACGGATGAAGATTTCTGCCTTTCCCAAATGTTTTTTGGACGACATTTGTGTTCACCGAACAATGACCGTGTTCGATTGGATCGAAATGGCCAAGCCGTTGGGCGCCGAAGGGCTGGAGATGTACGAAGGATTTTTCCAATCGTTGGACGATGCGTACATTGACCGTTTGGCAGAAGCCATTCACCATGCCGGCTATGCCATGCCGATGTTGTGCGTCTCGCCTAATTTTACGCACCCCGATCCCGACGAACGCAAACGCCAAGTGGACAAACAGATCGAAATGATTCGCATCACGCGGCGCTTGGGCGGACCTGGCGCGGCGTGCCGAGTGTTGAGTGGACAAGCGTACCCCGAAGTGAGTCTTGAGCAAGGGGTGGAATGGGTGATCGAGTGCATTCAGCAATGCTTGCCGGCAGCGCGTGAATCCAACATTGTGTTGGCGATGGAGAATCATTTCAAGGATGGGTATTGGCAGTACCGCGAGTTTGCGCAAAAAATGGAGGTGTTTCTCCAAATCATCAACGCCATTGATGAGCAAGAATATTTTGGCGTCCAATACGATCCTTCTAACGCGTTGGTCGCCGGCGATGATCCCATCGAACTACTCCACGCGGTCAAGCACCGCGTCAAGACGATGCATGCGAGTGATCGCTATCTTGAACCCGGCTTTACCCTCGATGATATGCGGCAAGCGGATGGCACGCTGGGTTATCCGCAGGGCTTGAAGCACGGTGTGACCGGTCAAGGGCTAAACGATTACGACCAGATTTTCCAAATCCTCAAAAGCGTGAACTATCAGGGTTGGGTGAGCATCGAAGATGGGATGAATGGAATGGAGGAAATGATCGAGTCCATTGACTTTTTGAAAAGGATGAGAGCGAAATACTTTGCGCAGTAATGTCCTTCGTTTCCTTGGGTTCTCTTTCCCAATGTCGAGAAGGAGATTAGGAAACCGAGGAAAATCAATTTGCTAAGCAAGGAGAGTGGATGCATGCAAGCAGTGGTCAAGTACGGTCGTCAAGATGGCAACGTGCGCGTGGAAGACATCCCCGAACCCAAAGACATTACGCCGGATCAGGTTTTGCTCGAAGTCAAAGCGGTGGGAGTTTGTGGCAGCGACATTCATATGTGGCACGATAACCAGTCGTGGCAGATCAAATTGCCCGTGGTGCTCGGACACGAATTTTGCGGCTATGTAGCGCGTGTGGGCGAGCGTGTTACCGGCTTTCGGGTGGGTGATCGTGTGGCGTGCGAAACCGCCGCCGAAGTGTGCGGTCAATGCGTGTACTGCCTCAGTGGAAACTATAACTTGTGTCCGCATCGCAAAGGGTACGGCAATCAAATTGATGGTGCAATGACGCGCTGGGTGGTGGCGCGTTCGCAAATTCTGCACCATATTCCGGAAAACGTAACCTTTGAACACGCCGCGCTGACTGAACCAGTCTGCGTCGCGTACAACGCGCTCGTCGAAAAAACGTTGATCAAGCCGGGCGAGACGGTAGTGATTCAAGGTGTTGGCGCAATTGGCATTATGGCTTTGCAGATTGCCAGACTGCGTGGCGCGGGAACGATCATCGTGTTGGGGACGGATATTGATGAGCGCCGTTTGCAGGTGGCAAAGCAACTGGGTGCCACAGACACGCTCAATGTCCAGCACGAGGATCCGGTTAAATTTGTCAAAGGCATGGGCGATGGATTTGGCGCGGATTTGGTGGTTGATGCGACCGGTGTGAGCCGCGCGTTCAAACAGGCGATGGAGATGGTGCGTCCGAACGGCAAGATTACCAAGATCGGTTGGGGACCGCAACCGCTCGATGCTTCGCTCGATCCAATCGTTGGCAAAGCGGTAACGGTGCAAGGTTCGTTCAGTCACACGTACACCACTTGGGAACGTGTGCTGGGATTGTTTGCCACTCGGCAAATTGATTTGAAACCGGTGATCGGTGGCACCTACCCCCTGACCGAATGGCGCGAAGCATTCGAAAAGATGGAAAAGGGCGACCATATAAAATCAGTAATCAGTATCCAGTAATCAGTTTTCAGACTGAACACCGAATACTGAACACTGGAGTAGACATGGAACCTCTCGTTCAAATTTCACTTGACCTGACTACGATAGATGAAGCGTTGCAAGTTGCCGATGCCGCGGTGCGTGCGGGCGTGGATTGGCTGGAAGCCGGGACGCCGCTGATTTTAGCCGAAGGTTTACATGGCGTGCGAGCATTGCGGCAGACTTTTCCCAACATCCCCATTGTCGCCGATTTGAAGACGATGGATGGAGCCGGGCTGGAAGCCGAGATGATGTTCAAAGCCGGCGCAAATCTGGTGGTGGTGATGGGCCAAGCACACGATGCAAGCATCATTGAGCAGGTGCGGATGGCGAAAAAATACAATGGCAAGGTGATGTGTGATGTGATGCTTTGCCCAGACAAAGCCGCGCGGGCGCGCCAAGCCGAAGAAATGGGTGTGGATTACATCATCGTCCATACCGGTTTCGATGAGCGCAATCTGATCAAAGGGCTTTCGCCGCTGGATGATTTGCCGGCGGTGTTGCAAGCCGTGACGATTCCGGTGCAAGCGGTGGGGGGGCTGTCGGTGGAGCAAGCCATCCAAACCTTGGAGATGGGGGCGCAGATCGTCGTGTTTGGGGCACCGCTGGTCATTAGTGGTACCGAATTTAAACCGGCAGATCCCCATCTCGAAGAGATTTTGCGCGATCTCGTGCGGCGCGTTAAAAATACTCCAATTGGTATCAAGCGTGTGAAATAGCAAACAAGAACGACGACCGAGGAGTATCGAAGGTTGTCATTCATCGGTGAGGAAACAAATGCAAGCATTGGTTTACGAAGGCGCGTGGCAAATGCCGTTGCGTGAGGTGCCGATTCCGGAACCAACCGCCGAAGAAGTCAATGTCAAAGTGGAAAGGGTGGGTGTGTGTGGGTCGGATGTGCACGGCTACAAAGGGACCACGGGCCGCCGCAAGCCGCCGATCATCATGGGCCACGAGTTTAGCGGTACGATTGCCGCTGTGGGCAAAGAGGTTCGAAAGTTCCAAGTGGGTGATCGCGTGGTGGTAACCCCCTTACTCACGTGTGGCTCGTGCGATAATTGCCGCGCGGGTTTTCCCAATCAATGTCAAAACCGCAGTGGATTAGGAGTGAATCTCAACGGGGCATACGCCGAGTACGTTCTCGTCCCCCAGAAAATGTTATTCCGCTTGCCCGCCGAAATGTCTTGGGAGCAAGGCGCGCTCGTCGAACCGCTGGCAGTGAGTATGCATGCAGTCAATCTCACGCCCATTCGCTTGCTCGATCCGGTGGTGATCTTGGGCGCGGGAACGATTGGGCTGTTGACGATTCTGGCGGCAAAGATGAAAGGCGCGGGCAAAATTATTGTAACCGATGTGAGTGAGCATCGTTTGGAGTTTGCGCGCCGATTGGGTGCCGATGTCATCATCAACCCGTCCCAAGAAGACGCTGTCGAAGTCGTCAAGGCGCATACAAGCGGCAAAGGTGCGCCCATCGTGATTGAAGCGGTGGGCATCACCGCCACGACCAAGCAATCGTTGTTGATGGCGCGCAACGGCGGGACGATCGTTTGGATCGGAAACTCGGATCCCGAAGTGACGATCAATATGCAGCAAATCGTTACACGCGAACTCACCGTGCAAGGTGCCTACGGTTTCAATGACGAGTTTGCTTTATCCATCGAAGCGATTCGTTCGAGGCGGATTGACCCGACTAGACTGATTGAACATCGGGCAACATTGGCGGAAGGAACACAAATCATTGATGATTTGGCGCGTGGCAAAGCCGACTGGATCAAGGTGATGCTCAAGCCCTGAATCATTGTGAAACGAAGGAGGTGATTGCCCAAATCATTTTTGCCAGTTCGGAACCCGACTCTATGTGGAGCCAAATTCAACTAGGAGGTTGATTCAAATGAAATCGCGTTTTGTTTTGCTGGGATTGCTTTTCGTTGTGGCAATCTTGGGGGTTGCCTGTGCGACCCCAGAACCTACTCGCGCTCCCGCCTTGTCTTCGTCAGCCAGTTCTGTCGCACCCAGCAGTGCGGCTGCCAAGCCGTTTGCCGGCACGACGTTGCGCGTGGTGGGCGCGAATCATCCCTGGGCAGAAGCTATCAAACCGCTGCTCGCCGATTTTGAAGCCAAGACCGGGATGAAGGTCAACTTGGAATTGTACGGCGAGGATCAACTCAATCAGAAATTGACCACCGAATTCACGGCAGGCAATTCGGACATTGATGTATTTATGCAACGTCCCTTGCAAGAAGCCAAGGTGATGGCGCAGAACAACTGGTACGTTGATCTCAACAAGTATGTCAAAGATCCCGCCAAGACCCCCGCCGATTATGCGTTCGATGATTTGATGGCAGGTGCGGTTGGGACAGAAATGGTGGGCACGGTACTGACCGGGATTCCAATCGTTACTGAACAAGAAGTGCTGTACTATCGCAAAGATTTGCTTGAAAAAGCCGGGCTCAAAGTTCCCAAGACGCTCGACGAATTGAAGGTTGCCGCCGAGAAATTGACGGACAAGAAGAATGAAGTCTATGGCTTTGTGGCGCGCGGGCAACGCAGTCCGGCTGTAACTCAATTCTCATCGTTCCTCTACTCGTTTGGCGGCGATTGGTTCGATCTGAACACACGCAAGGCGACGCTTGATACAGCCGAAGCCATTGCGGCGTTCAAGTTCTACGGCGATTTGCTACGCAATTATGGACCGCCCGGCGTGACCAACATGTCCTGGCCCCAAGCCGTAGCGATCTTTGCACAAGGCAAAGCGGCGATGTACACAGATGCCAACTCGATCTATGCCAACTTGCTCGATCCTGCCAAGTCGGCGGTAGCGGACAAGACCGGCGTCGCGGTCTTTCCTGCCGGACCCAAAGGTCAAATCATGTATAACGTAACCTCGTGGGGTCTTTCGATTGGCGCGCAATCGAAAAAGCAAGACGCGGCGTGGGAATTTGTCAAATGGGCAACCAGCAAAGAGATTATGCTCAAGACCCAAGGCGATGGAGCGGTGCCCGGGTCGCGGACATCGGTGTGGAACGATCCCAAAGGCAAAGCTAAATTCCCCGCCGATTGGGTCGAAGCCACGGCCGCTTCTGCCAAGGGACGTGGCTATGATCGTCCGTTGGTCGTCCAAGTGACCAATGCCCGTGATATTATCGGCACGGTGATTGTGACGGCGATCGAAGGCGGCAACGTTGAAGAGGCAGCCAAGAAAGCCAACGCTGAATTTCAACAGTTGCTCAGCGCTGAAAAGTAAATCGCCCATAGGTTGAAAAACGAAGAATGAAGGATGAACCTGAGTAAGGACATCCTTCATTCTTCCAAGGAGGGTGCGCCATGTTCGCTTGGCTAGATCGCTACGTTCGTTGGATTTTTCCTTTGCCGGCACTGGTGTTCATTATTGCCATGATGATCTTTCCATTGGGATATACCTTTTGGAACAGTCTCACCGCCTGGAGTCTAAGTGCCGCCAAGCCCGCCACGTTTATTGGTTTGGACAATTACATCAGATTGTTTCAGGATGAACGTTTTCAAGGGGCAGTGGTGCGCACCGTTTATTTCACTGCGCTTGCCGTCTTGATCGAAATGGGGCTGGGGATTGCCATTGCCTTGCTCTTGAATCGCGAGTTCAAAGGCAAGCGAATCATCACCTCCATCATGCTCTTGCCGATGATGGCGACGCCGGTAGCAATCGCCATGGTCTGGTTGTTGATGTTCGAACCTACGGCGGGCATCATCAACTTTTCGCTCAAGCAGCTAGGTTTGCCACGCGGCTTGTGGATTGGCGGCAAGGATACGGTCATTCCCTCGCTCGCGTTGGTGGATATTTGGGAATGGACACCGATGATTGTCTTGATCTGTTTGGCAGGTTTGACCGCGCTTCCGCACGATCCCTTTGAATCGGCGATTGTGGACGGTGCCTCGTACTGGCAGATCACGCGGCATATTACATTGCCGCTCTTGATGCCTACGATTACCGTCGCGATGTTGTTGCGTTTGATTGACGCGCTCAAGACGTTTGATATTATTTACACGATGACGCTCGGCGGACCCGGCTTTGCCTCCGAGACGCTGAATATTCTGACGTATCAAAATGCGTTTTACTATTTACATTTTGGTTACGCCTCCTCGCTCCTCGTCGTTTTCTTTGCATTGGTGCTAGGGGTTAGTTTGCTCACAACCTACCTGCGCCGCACGGTGGAGGTGTAAGATGTCGCTGACGTACCGCCAGGGCTGGCTCAAGATCTTTTTCGAAATCGTGTATTTTGCGGCGGTTACCTTGGTGTTGTTTGCATTCCTGTTGCCGCTCTTGTGGATGTTGCTCAACGCGTTCAAAACGCCGCTTCAAATCATCAAACTGCCACCCGATTTGATTTTTACGCCCACGCTGGACAACTTTATCAACGTCTTTCGGTATCAAAACTTTGCGCAATACATTTGGAATAGCATCATCATCGCGGTGGGTTCGACCGGCCTGGGTCTGTTGATCGGTTTGCCAGCGGCTCATTCGATTGCACGCTACAAACAGCGTTTGCTGGGCGTCGTCATTTTGATTGCGCGGATTGTGCCGGGCATTACCTTTCTCATTCCACTCTACATCATCTATCGCCAACTGGGTCTGATTGATACGTACCTTTCGTTGATCTTGTCGCACGCGCTCGTCACTTTGCCGTTCATCGTTTGGGTGATGGTTCCGTTTTTTGAAGCGATCCCTCACGAATTGGAAGAAGCCGCGCGCGTGGATGGGGCAACCATCTTGCAGACATTTCTTCAAATTGTTTTGCCGATTAGTGGTCCCGGCATCGTTACCGGTTCAATCCTCTCGTTTGTATTCTCGTGGAACAATTTTATGTTTTCGATTGTATTGGCGACGAACAAAACAAAAACGGTGCCGGTGGCGATCTATAATTTCATTTCGTACGCGCAGATTGATTGGGGCGGCTTGATGGCGGCGGCTGTGTTGATTACCTTGCCGGTTCTGGTGCTCGCCATGATAACCCAGCGCTATATTGTTGCGGGACTCACGGCAGGAGCCGTGAAGGGATAAACGGCGCGCCAAGATGAGGAGCATGGATGATGCAGCTCTTTGGCGGGATCGAAGCCGGCGGTACCAAGTTTGTTTGTGCGGTGGGCACCTCGCCGGATGATTTACACGAGACGCGCTTTCCTACCACATCGCCCACCGAAACGATTGCGCGCGCGATTGAATTTTTCCGCGCGCAATCGCCGGTTGTGGCAATTGGCATCGCCGCGTTTGGACCGCTTGATTTGCATCCCGCATCGAAAACGTGGGGCTATATTACCACGACGCCCAAGCCCGGTTGGGCAAATGTTGATCTGGCGGGTGCGATTCGCCGCGCGCTCCATGTGCCGGTGGCTTTCGATACGGACGTGAATGTTGCTGCACTCGGCGAGCATCGCTGGGGAGCGGCGCAAGGATTGGATTCGTTCATCTATTTAACGATTGGTACCGGAATCGGTGGCGGAGGTTTGTCTGCCGGCAAATTACTGCACGGCTTGATTCATCCGGAGATGGGCCACCTTCGTTTGCCGCACGATTTTGCACGCGATCCATTTCCCGGCGCGTGTCCGTATCACGGCGATTGCTTTGAAGGACTTGCCGCCGGTCCAGCCATCGAGCAACGGTGGGGATGCCGCGGTGAAGCGCTTCCCAGCGATCATCCGGCGTGGGAACTCGAGGCGCATTACATTGCGTTGGCGTTGGTGAATTATATTTGCGTGCTCTCACCGCAACGCCTCATTTTGGGCGGCGGTGTGATGGAGCAAGCGCAGTTGTTCCCATTGATTCGCCGCCAAGTCATTGAATTGTTGAATGGCTACATCCAATCGCCAGCGATCTTGGAGCGCATTGAAGAATATATCGTGCCGCCGGGTCTTGGCAAGCGGGCGGGTGTGCTGGGCGCGCTGGCGTTCGCGGAGATGAGCGCGCGATGATCGGTTTGATGGTTGCGGGGTTGGTGTTGGGGCTGTCGGCGGGGTTTTCGCCAGGTCCCCTTTCGATTTTGTTGATTTCGCAGACGCTCAAATATGGCACGCGCGAAGGAATCAAAGTTTCATTCGCGCCACTTTTTAGTGATGCGCCTATTATTGTGCTGACGATGGTGGTGTTGACACAAATCGCCGGTTCGCAAACGTTTTTGGGTGGGCTCTCCATCGTTGGTGGAATGTTCTTGCTTTATCTGGCGTATGAAAGTTTTCGTACGGGCGGCATTGAACTTGCCGGGCAAATGGACGCGCCGCAATCGTTGACCAAAGGTGTGGTGGTCAATTTGCTCAACCCAAACCCGTACGTATTCTGGCTGACCGTTGGTGCGCCGACTGTGGTCAAGGCGTGGGCGGAGACCCCGTTCGCGGCAGTTGCGTTTGTAGCGAGTTTCTATAGTTGTCTGGTGGGCTCTAAATTCTTGCTGGCTGTGCTTGTAGGAAAATCGCGGAATTGGTTTATGGGCAAGCCATATGTATACCTGATGCGCGGGCTGGGCGTCCTGTTGGTGGGAGTGGCAGGGATGATGCTGAGGGAGGGCGTGCAAATGTTGGGCGGGTTACGGTGAAAGGGCGGTTGGCTTCCAGACCATCTGGTTAGAATTTTAGCGAAAGTAAGTCAATAACCAACTTGACTTACTTTTCGTTTTATGTTATACTTTACGCAGAAATGAAGACTGGAGGCTGATATGGAAACTTTTGCGACTGTGAAGGGGCAAATCGTGATTCCCTCCTCGGTGCGACGCAAGTTCGGTATCAAGGAAGGGACGCGGATTCAAGTTGAAGTGGATGAGCAAGGAAAGCGTATCATTTTGACGCCGATTACACGGGAATACATTCATAGTTTGCGTGGCAAGTACAAGGGCAAGGGTTTACTCAAAGCGTTGATCGCAGAGAAAAAGCGCGAGCGGGAGTTGTAGCATGACAAAGCCCAAGGCGTATGTTCTGGATTCATGGTCAATGTTAGCATATTGGGGAGATGAGCCGGCGGGACAAAAGATCGCTGATTTGATTGCAGATGCCCACGAAACTGGCACTCCGCTGATGATGAGTGTTGTGAATGTGGGCGAAGTTTGGTACATTGTTGCACGTGAGGTATCGGAGACGGAAGCAGACAACAGTATTAGCGAAATTAAACATCTTGGAATCGAGTTTGTGGATGTCAATTGGAATTTAACTCAAGAGGCGTCTCGCTTTAAAGCCAAGCACAAAATGTCTTATGCGGATTGCTTTGCGGCGGCGCTTGCCAGAGAAAATAAAGCGGCGCTCGTAACCGGTGATCCTGAATTCAAACAAATGGAGGACCGCGTTAGGATATATTGGGTCTAAAAAAAGATAACGAATTCAGAATTGGGGTGTGAGCGAAACCCGTCTGGCTAAAGCGCAGGCGGGTTTTCTGATCCGGCAACAATGATTCATGCGATTTAATGACTAGTAGTGCACCAACATGAAAGCGCGTGGTGAAAACTCGATTTTTAGCCACGTCTGTCAATGTCTTCCCATCGGTCTGGTATGCAACTATTTCATGTTGGTGCACTAGTCTTTCCACGCCTTGACCACTTGTAGAGACGCCAACGCTTCTGCCACCGTCAATTCAAACACAATCGTCCCCGCAAAGTTTGCTTCTTGCAAGCGATTGAGGAAACGCGTCACCTCTAAATCCCCTTTGCCCAGGGGCTGATGATCTTTGCCGTATCCCAGTTCGCGTGTCCGGGTGTACGCCGGGCAATCGTGCAAATGCACGTGTGAGATGCGCGGCAAACATTTTTCCAGCGCGTCCCAGAAATCAATGTCGCCGGCAAAGCCAGCCAGCACGTGCCCGGTATCGAAACAAATCGAAGTGTCGAATTCGTGGGCAAGCGCGAGCAAATGCTCTAAAGGAAATTCGATGGTCTCGACTGCCAGTTGGCGACTAGCGATGCCGGTTTCCCCCAGAATCGTCTTGACGCTTTCACGGGCATTGTTTTGAAAGACTTGCAAAATCAGCGCGCGCGCCGACTCGGGCAATTTCATGCGATAGAATTCCGAGGCGAGTGCGCCATACGCATGCAGAACGTACGCCTTGGGTTCAAGCGCTTGCGTTGCGCGAATCACCTGAATCACGGCTTGCAACGAACCTTGCCGCACCGGGGTCAGTGGGGTGGAGGGCTCAACTGACCATAGCGGCAGATGCACGGTGTACTCGATTCTCAGTTCTTGTTTGACCGCCGCAAGTTTTTCGATGGACGGCGGCGCGAAGGTGTGCGGCATAAACATCACCAAATCGCCGCCCAGTTCGATGGGGTTGAATTGGTGTGAGGCAAGTTGACGCACCAACGCGGAAAAATCAAACTGGCTGATCTGTGCCATTGCGCTCGCGGGTGATGACGCGCTGGGAATGAGCGCGCTTAATTGCATGGTCATGATTCCAAATTGCATAATTCTCCTTAATCTTGGTGCATTTGTTTCAACCAACCCAGCATTCGATCCAATGTTTCGATGACTTGGTGAACCTCATCGGCTTGGATTGTCAAGGGCGGTAGGATTTGATTGACCGATTGATCGTGATTCGCATAAATCGTGAGCAAGCCAAATCGCAGTCCCGCGAGCGTGAGCATTGGACCAAAGGTTGGCTGGGCTAACTTGAGTCCCATCATCAGCCCGCGTTGTCGAACCTCAACGAGCAGAGCGGGATATTTATTTTGCAATTGCGTGAATCCATCGCGGAATAATTGCGCCATCGCACGCACGTGCGCCAGAAATCCCGGCTCTTGTAAAATGTTCAGCACCTCCAACGCGGCATAACACCCCACCTCCGCGCCGCCAAACGTCGAGATGTGACTAAACGGATTTTCGTGCAAGACGCGGTTGAGCGGCTCGCGGTAAATCGTGGCGGTGATCGGATAGATGCCGCCGGACAAACCTTTGGCGGTTACCAAAATATCTGGGATCACGCCGTAGGTGTTGATGCCCCACACTTCGCCACATCGTCCCAGACCGGTTTGCACCTCGTCAATAATCATTACCACGCCGTGTTGATCGCACAGTTGGCGCACGCCGGCAAAATAATTTTCCGGTGGAATGACGATGCCCATCGTCGCCGGAATCGTTTCAAAAATCACTGCCGCTGTGTCATCGTCAATGGTTGCTTCAAGTGCATCCAGATTGCCAAAGGGCACTTGGACAAAGCCGGGAAATGTGGCGTAGAACGGCGCGCGGTACTGCTCATCGCCGGTGGCGAGCGCAAAACCGGTATGCCCGTGATACCCGCCGCGCGCGGAAATGATTTTGGTGCGCCGTGTGTGCCCGCGCGCAAGTTTGATCGCCAAATCAATCGCTTCGCCGCCGCTCACACCGAACACCACGCGCTTGAGATCGCCGGGGCAGAGCGCGGTCAAACGTTCGGCGAGCAAGGCGCGATGCTCGCTGACAAAATGATGATTGCCAATATCGAGTTCATTGAGCGCGCGTTGGAGGGCGGCGATCACGCGCGGGTGGCGATGCCCTAAGTTGAACACGCCTCCATTGCAATGACAATCAATGAGACGATGCCCCTCCAAATCCCAAACGTACACGCCCTCGCGTTTGCCGAAAATCAAATCCACGCCAAACTGTCGAAAGAATTCGACCTTGCCGCTGGAGACATGACGCGCAAATAGTTCGGCGATGTCCGCTTTGGACGATTGACCGATGAGCGACATTGTTTACCTCACAATCTTTTCCGGCAAGATGTAGGGATATTCGCCGCGCAAGACACGCGTACGCAAAAAGCGATCTATCTTGCGCATCGTGAAATACAACGACCAGATGAATGCATCCTCTTTGTAATAATCGCGCACCTCTTTTTCGGTGAGTGGGGCGATGTTGAGTTCGCGTGCTTCGTTCGTGAAGAAATCGTTGACGATGTGAATCGCATCAGGAATCAAATCGGCGCGTTGTTCCTTGTAAAAATTGGCAACCAAATCTACCGCCACGCGATGAAAATCGTAATACCGATTCACGACATCTTTGAGGAACAAGAGCCGCAGAATCCAAACGAGGAACGAGGGCGCGCTCCGCAAAAACAATTCGGTATCGAGTTGCTCGATACCATTCACGCGAAAGAGCGGCGTGCTGGTGTCCACGTACAGCAACGCATCGCCGCTTGCGACCCAGTTCGAAATCTGTCCATCAATCGCCACCTCAAGGCGATTTTGTTTGCGATTGAAATCCCAGACCTTGCGTGCCTCGCGCAACACACGGCGAAGCAACGCCTGCATCTCGTCGCGCGCCGCACGCTGTAGAATTCGATTGCCGATGGATTCCGCCGGCAACTTTTGCTGGACGATGTAGAACACGGGTTTGCCTTGGGTGTTGGTCACGATGATGTGATCGTGCGCCGGCAATCGGATGCCGATTTCGTGTTCCAACAAACGATTGTATTCGAGAAAGACCGCCGTATATTTTTCAACCTCGGCGTGCGAATAAAAGAGCGGCAGACGTTTGAAAGCCAACTCGCGCAAACCTTCGGCGTCAATCTCGAACACGGTGCTGATTTCACCGTAACCCAGGATGCGTGCCGGGATGGCGCTGCGTTCTGGATGTTGCGGATCGAGTCCGCGTTCAAATTCTTGAATGAGGGCTTGGCTGGAAGATGGAAGCATATTTATTTCCCAATCTCGGCGATCACTGGCAAATGATCGGAGGTGCGAACCTGAACGACGTTGGCGGAAAGCACGCGCAAATCCGGTGTAACAAAGATGTAATCAATGCGGCGCCCCGGCATCGGGGTGGGATCCCAAAACGTGAACGCATCGTCTTTGCCAGCAACGCGCAACGCATCCACCCAGCCGGCTTGATAAATCGCTTGCAATTCCGGTTTGTCCGGCTCGGCGTTGAGATCGCCCATCAGAATCGAATACGGTGTCTTGTTCCAAATTTGCAAAAACTCGGCAACCTGTTGTGCGCGCACATTCTTCACGCCGCTGATGTGATCGAGATGTGTGCCGTACACGGTTACCTTGCCAATCGGCGAGTCAATCACTGCGCGCAACACCCCGCGCGTTTCGGTTGTCTCGGCGCGATAGTGCGTGTTGCTCGCTTCAAGAATTGGCGCGCGCGTGAGGATCGCATTGCCATATTGATTGTCCGGATAATTCGCGCCAAAGACGTAATCCATTCCCAAACGATTCGCGATGAGCGGCAAGGTGTCAATCAAGCCATAGTTCGGTCGCGCGCGATTGACTTCGTTGAGCACAACGATGTCTGGGTTTTGCGCGGCAATCGTTTCTGCAATGGCATCGAGGTTCACAGCGAAATCTGCGCTAATGCCTTGATGGATATTGTAGGTCATCACGCGGATGCTTGGTTGGGGCGTTACTTGCGGCGCGATAGAAGTAGGACGTGGTAGCGGCACAGACCAAAAGGCGTACCATGCAATCACGCCAACGCCAATTGCAAGGATGACAAGTTTTTGAACGAAGTCGGCACGCGGCACGGTGCGAGGATGACGCGTTGCCCAAAGAGTTGTGGCAAGCATAACGATGCCGGCGACGATGTTGACCGCGTTTAATTTGTACTGCCCCACAACAAAGACACTGACGAGCATTATGACGAACGCGAGAAAAGTGGCGAGACTCGTGCGCCACAAGCTGGGTTGCAATGGTGCGGTGCGTGTCGTACTCGTTAGCAACCAACTGACGCACACCCAGATTGTGATCGCACTGAGCGCGAACCACAATTCACCAACCGGTGCAAAGAAGGTCAACGCGGCAACGGCCAACCCCAACACAGCGCCAATGCCCAGTACGTTCTGCCAGCGTGTTCTCCACCCGGTCGCTGCGATGCCAAGGCACGCGCTCAAGATCGTCGTAGCAACAACAATCTCGTTGACAAAATCCTCGCGCTTGCTCGTGGCAATCAGAACGGCTGAATTGTGAACGATGGCGAGTGTGAGGTACAGAAACGCACCGATGCCGAGGAATGCAAGTGAATGACCGAGCGATGGCTCTTGGATTTCTTCTGCCACGTGTTGTTTCAATTCGAGCCAAAGCAATCCGAGCGCGATGATTCCCAACGCCATAGCAACGAACATCGAAGTAGGATCGCGCCGCCACACGAGATCGTACGTCATCAGAATTGTGCGCGAAGTTACATCGAGAACAAAGGCAAGTGCGAATGCCGGGACGAGCATCGGCACATCATCGTCGCTTGCGCGATTGCGCGGCGATTGATGCCAGACCGGTAGCAACCAACCAAACAGAATCAGACCGAGCGTCGCACAAATCAGTTGCAAGAGTGGTGTGCCGGCAAATTGAACTACGATGCGAATCACCGCGAGTCCACCAATGGTCAGTGCCAGCGTGCCACGCTCGCCCAACGATTTGCGCACAAGGGGGGCGAGCATTGCCAAGCCAAAGACGGCAAGCGCGAATAAACCCTGTTGTACTGCGCCGATGAATTGCCCCAGATACGCGATGACGGTTGCCATGAAAACACGCAAGAGTTCCAAGGCAAAGAGCAAGATGAGGGTGATGAGTGAAAGAGTGCGAAGGTGTGTGCGCGTCATTGTGAATCTCCAATGAAAGGGTGTTCTGGCGTTTTACGCTTTACTCTTTATTCCTGCTTGAGCGTCAAATTGGTTCCACGCCATCGCGTATAGCCAGCCGGGGTACGATTCGCGCGATGGAAGATTTTTCAGCCAACGCGCTTCGGCTTGATCGGCTTGCTGAAAACATTGCGCGGAAAACGCCGCCCGTTGCGCGGGATCGCATTTGAATGCAGCGGCGATGAATTGTTGTTCCAGGGCGTCGCGTTCAGCGCGGTACGTGGCGATGGCAGTGGCGTAATCGCGAAGCGTGGCGCGGTGCAACGCTTCGTGACGCCAGAAAAGTGTAGCGGCGTTGTATTCGCCGGTGGGTATCGGTTCATCGCTGGGCAAGGGGTGGCCTACCCAAACCGGTTTGAAGATGCTGGTGCATGGCGCGGCCGTGCCGGTAACAAAATGCGTTTGCGTTCCCGGCGCCAGATGCGAGACCATCGAACCTGTCGTGCCAGTGCTGCGCACGGGTCCCCAGCCCGCGTGCGCGCAAACGGTGAAGGTGGTGATGCCGCGCGCCGGCGTCCATTGCGGATCGGTGGTGCCGTGATCGCGGAGGGCGTGTATCATCGTTTGAATGGTAATCTTGCCGCGTTGCGCGCTCAACACATCGGTCGTGCGGCATTGACGATCATGGCAACGACTAAAGCGTGTGAAGAGAAAATCGGAGTAACAACGCGCAAAGTGGAAATCACCGCGCCCCTTGCACCAGCCCTGCTCCATCGCATACGCAACGAGATCGGGTGAGGCAAGATCGAATTGATTACCAATCGTGATGCCGTTCGAAATCGTGCGAATGTCTTGGACGCGTTCTGCCGCCCAATGTTTGCCAGCAGTCTCTAGTACCCACGCTTCACGTGGATCGGCGATGATAAAACTGTTGTGATAATAGGTTGCGTGTTTGAATCCACAATTGCCCCCTTGCCCGTACTGCGCAAGCAAATTCGTGATCACATCCAACGCTTCGCGCGCGGTGCGTGCGCGTTCGAGCGCGAGGCGCAAGAAATCCATCCCAATCAAACCCGGCTTTTTATCGTACGGAATTTTGGTGAACACGGCTTCGTTGCCTATCGCAACGCCGTGTTCGTTCGCGCCCATTTCTGCACCCCAAATCCAAAACGGCTTGGCCAACAACACGGCATACGTTTGCTCGACTTGGGGAATTTCAAGGTAGGTGCATTTCACTTGTTCGCCGGGGGCGTGGCGCGCCGCCGGAATCCAAACAAGCTGATGCGCCTCATTCGGTTCGCGGTCGGAATTTTTCCCAAAGAGCGTTACGCCGTCAGCGGTAACATTGCCAAGTGCGACAATCGTATCACACATCAGCTTGCCTCCGGGGTGCTTTCCAAAGATAAATCAACAAACCAAGGAAGGTGATTTCGCTCAAAATTGCAAACCATGAATTGACGACCCGAACTTGGGTCAGCAAATAATTCATTTCGATGTTTGGCACAATCGCGACGGTGGACGAATCCATCAACGCATGCACGATAATCAAACCGACGATTCCGCCAGCGCGCCAGCGGATCGCTGCAAAGAAAATGCCGTAGATGATTCCCACCGCAATACCGCCAAGCCCCCTGCCGCCGATGTGCCAAATGCCAAAGCCAAGGGTTGTGAGCCAGATTGCCCAACGTGTGCTGCGCCATTCTTCCAACGCGCGCCACAGCACACCACGAAAAATCAATTCCTCGCCCAAGCCAACGAGCGCAAAATAGAAAACGATTTCGCCAATGAACCGGTCGAGTGTGGTGAGTTGCCACACGAATGGAATATTGGTACTGGCAAGCGCGAACAATCGAGCGAGGATGAGGATTGCGCCGCATGCAAGACTGAAACCGATGCCGTGGCGATTGATGCCAATCTCGTCCCAACTCCACCGGCGTAGACCGATAAAGAGCATACCAACGATAAAGTAAACGTACACTGCAACGTTCGCTGGCGTTTCCCAAACGGTATTCTGGATAGGGGTCCAAAGCCAAATTAGCGCGGGAATGCCCGGTAAAAACATCAAGCCGATTTCGACGAGTGCGGATTCGCTTTTTGTCAACGGGCGGTGCATTGTTCACCTCCCTAATAAAAAACGTCTCCGCGCAACAATCGGCTGGGAGACGAAACGCGCGCGCCGTTGCTCGCTTTGAAAGCAATTGTAATGCCAAGTCGCCGGGTTGTCAACGGTTGCGCAAATTGGCAAGCATCGGTATAATCGCGATGATGAGTTGCAATAGGGTTAGGCGAGGATGGTCGTGATGACTCTGCCGATTGTGATGTATGGGTCGTACACGTGTGAAGACACAGCCATTACCCGCGATCGCTTGAAGATATTGCATGTGCCGTTCACCGAACGAACCAAAGAAGACGATGAGAATGTGGTTGCCTTGTTGGGCAAATACAATGCGGGAATGATGCGTACACCCACGCTGATCTTTGGCGATGAGGTCAATGTGATTGCCGAACCGACGCTAGAGCAATTGGAAGATGTGTTGCTCCAAGCCGGCTACACGTTCGATGCACCGCAAATGCGAAGATTCAACGTCAAGCGTTATATTCCCGATTTATCGAAATGGACTCTGATTCCGCCGCACACCGGGCACATCGGGCAGGATTTTTCCAAAACCATTTTGTTCTTTGCGCACGCTCCGGCGTGCCGCGTTTGTCAGGGATACGCTAAACAAATTGTCGCGCAACAAGGCAAGCTTGAAGAAACGGGCACGCGTTTGCAGATTGTGTTACCCGCCAATATAGAGCAAGGTAAAGAATGGGGCAAGGAATTTGCGGCGGACACAGAAATTTTTGCGGATATAAACGGCGATCTAAAACGTGAGGCTGTGGATTGCTTTCCAGATACGTGGGACGTTCGAATAGGCGGGACGTGGCTCTGGCTGGTTCAGGACGATGAAGTGGTGCGGGCGGGCATCTACGCGCCGGATGCAGGCGGGTTGGCTACACCCACTGACATTATTCGATATTTGAAAGAACAATAAGAAATGAATGGAGAGGAATTGATTTATGGAACATCTGGTAGGTTGGATTGGCTTGTTCATTGCCGCTGTGATCGCGGGGGCGATCAATTCAGTGGCGGGAGGTGGCAGTCTCATCTCGTTTCCATCGTTGCTTGGCTTTGGCGTTGCTTCGATTCCGGCAAATGCGACGAACACCGCGGCGCTGTGGCCCGGTACGCTGAGTAGTGCGTTTGCGTACAGCAAGGACACCAAGATTTATCGTGACTTGCTCTTGCCACTTGTTATCCCTAGCATCATCGGCGGATTGTTGGGCGCGCTCGCTTTAGTTGTTACGCCGCCGGCATTGTTCGATGAGATCGTTCCGTTTTTGGTTTTGTTTGCCACGTTGCTCTTTGCCTTCCGCGATCAGATCAATCGGCTCTTCAATCTAGGTGGCGGTGAAGAGCGTGTAACTGCACTGGGGCGCGTGTGGGGATTCTTGTTTCAACTTTTTGTGGCAACGTACGGCGGCTATTTTGGTGCGGGGATCGGCATTCTGATGCTGGGGTCGCTGTCCGTGATGGGCTTGCACGACATTCATCGGATGAATGGACTCAAGACGATTCTGGGGACCATCATCAATGTGATCGCTTTTTTCTTTTTTGCGATCAAGAGTTTGGTGGTGTGGAACCTGGCTGTGTTGATGGCAATCGGCGCTATCATCGGTGGATACGGGGGGGCGCGGCTTGCCAAGCGGGTGAACCCCCATTACATTCGTGCGTTTGTGATCTTGGTAGGGTTGGTGGTTTCAGTGTGGCTATTTCTCAAATAGGTTGCCGAAAATCGTTTGCCTGAAATCGGGCTACTCCCAACTGGCTTGGGTATCTTGCAACTCGGCGGGGTTTTCTGCGTCCGCGCGGCGCATCAAAACAATTTCGCCAAACAACCCTTCTTGCATCGCGCGAATCTGTCGTCGCTTGATCAACTCCAGAATCGCCAGAAACGTAACGATGATTTCTACGCGCGTTTGTGCATGCTCGAGTAGGTGAGAAAAGCGCACCGTCGTTTCGCGTTGGGTGAGATCAATGATCTTGGCGATTTCTTGATCAATCGAAACAGCGAGCGGCACGGTGAGTGTGCCTTGCGGCAAGGTGGGGCGAATCTTGAGCGCGCGCATCAAGGCGTGGGCTAAATCATCGCCGCTCACCCCTTCCAATTTCAACGCGGTCGGTTGCGGACGGGGTGGCGGGGCCGTGCGCGGATAGGCGCGCAATCCTTGTTGTTGGCGTTCGCGCAAAAATTGTGCGGCTTGCTTGAACATCTTGTACTCGCGCAACTGACGTACCAAATCATCACCGGTTTCCTCTTCGCTGGCAGATTCGGTTTCCGGTTGCGGCAACAGCATGCGTGATTTGATCAAAATCAGTTTCGCGGCGATGATAAGATAATCGGCGAGCGCGGACAACGCGACGGCGCCCGGGGTGCTGATCAATTCGAGATACTGATCGGCAACGGCGGCGACCGAGAGGGTCGTCACATCCAACTCGCGATGTTCGATGAGTTGAAGCAAGAGATCGAGCGGACCTTCAAACTCCAAGTCCGGCAACCGAAATGGGTGCATAGCGGCTGGATTATACTTGGATTCGAACTTGATGCAAGATGGATTGATTCGATTAAAAGAGGTTACGCGTGCGTACGCGGTCGGCGCGCGCACGTTGTATGCGTTGCGCGATGTATCGTTGACGATTGAGGCCGGCGAATTTGTGGCGATTGTGGGACCGTCGGGCAGTGGCAAGTCTACGTTGCTCAACTTGATCGGCGGGATTGATAAACCCAACGCGGGCCAAGTGTGGGTGGATGGCGTCCGCGTGGATACGCTGAGTGAGAACGCGCTTGCCAAGTGGCGCGGGCGCAAGATCGGAATTGTTTTTCAATTCTTTCAATTGTTGCCCACGCTCACCGCCATCGAAAATGTCATGTTGCCGATGGAGTTGCGCAACACCTTTGCCGATGAGCGACGCGCGCGCGCGTTGCTGGCGTTGGAACGCGTGGGGTTGCGTGAACGCGCGGTGCAGTTGCCTTCCGAATTATCGGGTGGAGAACAACAACGCGTTGCCATTGCGCGCGCGTTGGTCAACGATCCGCCCATCTTGCTTGCCGATGAACCGACCGGCAATCTGGACACGGAAACCGGCGAACGCGTGGTGGCATTGTTGGAGGAATTGAATCGCGCCGGCAAGACGATTGTGTTAGTCACACATGAAGAGACCCTCGCGCGCGCCGCCTCGCGAATTATTCGCGTGCGCGATGGACGTGTGCGAGAAGATGACCGATGAAAACATCATCACCGTGGTGGACACTGAGTATCGTTGTTTTGTTGCCGTGCTGTTGTCTAACCTGGCTCGTGGCAATTGGAATGTTGGGTTTGTGGTTGATGGGCGAGCCGGTGCGTTTCGGCGCAATGAATCCAACGACAACGCCCAGTGCCACACCTACGCCTCAAGACCTTGCTGTTGTGCCAACGCGCATCAATCCAAATGAAATAACGGTGCCCACGCCCACCGGCGTCGCGTTGAAATACCCGGTCGCGTACGAGACCCGGTTCGCCGTTACAACGTACAATGTTCAAGGTCAATCGGTGAAGAAGATTCATCAATCGCTTGAAGCCAACGCGTTGAGCGATCCGCACGAAATCGGCAAACGGTTTTATGCGCGGACAGATTGGTATCTTTCGGCAAAATGGTTTTACGTACCGACCGCTCGTGGCTGCGAGGTGGAACGCGCCCAAGTTTCGATCATCGTTACGATGACATTGCCCGCGCTGGTTACCACCAATGTTGCGCCTGAAGTGCAAGCCCGGTGGAACACGTTTCTGAATAATACCGTTCAACACGAGCGCGAACACGTCAAGATTGCGTACGACGGTGCGCGCGATTATCAAAAGCAACTTGGCAATTATCCGCCGGCAGTGAATTGCACGGCGATTCAGTCGCAACTACAAGATCTATTTCGTCAACACTATGATTTGATTGATCGAACCAATGTTGAGTACGATCGCAAGACCCAGCACGGAATCACGCAAGGTGCGGTGTTTCCGTAACAAGGAAGAGATATGCTTTTTGCAGGTTTTGGACCCGAAGTCATTTATTTGTTGATTGCCTTGCTTATCGCCTTAACGATTCACGAGGCAAGCCACGCTTTGATGGCGTTACTGTTGGGCGATGACACGCCGCGTAAAGCCGGACGACTCTCGCTCAATCCGTTTGCCCATCTTGAGCCGATTGGCGTGTTGATGATTCTTACGGTTGGCTTGGGGTGGGGCAAGCCGGTGATGATCAATGCTGACAAGTTGAAACCCAATCCCAAAGTTGGAATGGCGCTCGTTGCTCTGGCGGGACCGCTATCGAACATCCTGCTCGGTTTGATGCTGGCGATTCCCCTGCGCTTGCATTTACTTTCGCTTGTGCCGGAACGCTGGATTGAAACCGATTTCTTGCCACCCGAATGGCAATTCTTTTCAATCGGGCGAATCGTTCTTTATGCAACTTGGCTCTGCTTTGCACTGGCGATCTTTAATTTGATTCCTTTCAACCCGCTCGATGGCTCGCGTCTGTGGCAAATCATCTTGCCGACCAAATGGTATATCCAAGTGGTACGCTTTGAATTGATCGGACTGGTGATCATCATCGGCTTGATTCTTTCGGATCGCTTTTTAGGCACGAATATTCTTGCCAGCCTTTTGGGTCCCCCAATTGCGTGGCTGTGGCGAATGGTAGTTGGCATGGCGCCACCATTTCCCTTGTGAGACCAAGTTGTGTTATAATCTCCAAAAATTTTTTGAGGCGATTCTATGTTAAAGACGCACACTTGCGGTGAACTACGTTCACAACACGTTGGACAAACCGTTACGCTGGCAGGGTGGGTGCATCGCCGCCGCGATCATGGGGGCTTGATCTTTATTGATTTGCGCGACCATTTCGGTTTGACGCAAATCGTCTTTAATCCCACCACGGCAGCCCAAGCCCACGAACTTGCAACGACGTTCCGTTCGGAATTTGTGGTGCGTGTTACGGGCCAAGTAACGGCGCGCCCCGCCGGGCAAGAGAATCCCAATTTGGCGACCGGGGAAATCGAAGTATATGTTACGCACGCGGAAATTTTGAACGATTCGAAGAATCCACCCTTTCTCATCAACGTGGAAGAAAATGTGGACGAGTCATTGCGGCTCAAATATCGTTTCCTCGATTTGCGGCACGAACGCCTCCAACGCAATTTGACCATTCGGCATCGCGCGATCAAATTCATGCGCGATTATCTCGATGCGCGTGGATTCATCGAAATCGAAACACCGATTCTGATTAAGAGTACGCCGGAAGGCGCGCGCGATTATGTTGTGCCAAGCCGTGTGCATCCCGGTAAATTTTACGCGCTGCCGCAATCGCCCCAACAATTGAAACAGTTGTTGATGGTGGCTGGGTTCGATCGTTATTATCAGATCGCGCGTTGTTTCCGGGACGAGGATTTGCGTGCGGATCGTCAGCCGGAATTTACGCAACTCGATTTGGAAATGGCATTCGTCGAACAAGAGGATGTGTTAAATCTCGTGGAAGGTTGCCTCACTGAGATGATTCGCGCGGTGGTGCCACACAAGAAACTGATTTCACCTTTTCCGCGCTTGACCTATGATCAAGCGATTGCCCGGTACGGCGTAGATAAACCGGACGTGCGTTTTGGGATGGAATTGACCGATGTAACCGATCTAGCGAACAAAACGAATTTCCAAGTCTTTGCCTCGGCAGCCCAGGTCAAAGGCATTCTTGTGCCGGGCTGCGCCAACTATACACGCAAACAGATTGATGAATTGACGGAAATGGCAAAGGCGAAAGGCGCAAAAGGTTTGGCAACTATCGCGTTGACAAACGAAGGCATCAAATCGCC
Organism: Chloroflexota bacterium; assembly: GCA_037440625.1. Taxonomy (GTDB): domain Bacteria; phylum Chloroflexota; class Anaerolineae; order UBA4142; family UBA4142; genus DAOTXS01. Next base: position 54,342 of record JBBITT010000013.1, on the reverse strand, counting down.
GATTGCCAAGTTCTTGACCGAGTCCGAGATGCACGCGCTGATTGAACGTTTGCAAGGACAACCCGGCGATCTCCTCTTGTTCGTTGCGGATCAATCCAAGATTGTCGCCGATGCTTTGGGTGCGTTGCGCCTGGAACTGGGGCATCGTTTGAAACTGGTGGATCCCGATCTGCTGGCGTTTGCGTGGGTGGTGGACTTTCCCTTGTTCGAGTGGAATGCCGAGACCAAGCGTTGGGAAGCGATGCATCACTTGTTCACATCGCCCAAGCCGGAGGATTTGCCCCTTTTGGATACCGACCCTGGACGCGTGCGCGCGAATTGTTATGATCTGGTGTGCAATGGATTCGAACTGGCAAGTGGGAGCATTCGCATTCATCGGCGGGAGGTTCAGGAAAAGGTGTTGGAAATCTTGCAATACTCGCGCGAAGAAGCATTTGCACGCTTTGGTCATATGCTCACGGCATTTGAGTATGGCGCACCGCCGCACGGTGGCATGGCCCCCGGCATTGATCGTTTAATTGCCTTGATGTGCGATGAGACGAGCATTCGTGAAGTGATTGCGTTTCCCAAGACTGCGGCGGCAACGGATCTCATGACCGATGCGCCTTCGGAGATTTCTGCTGATCAGTTGAGCGAGTTGCATCTTCGGATTAGTGTCTGATCCGTTGTTTCTCAATTTGACTTTTCGATTCAATAGTGCTAGCATTTATGCCGCAACCCTACTGCGTGCGTGATCTGCCATCCGGCGTTTGAGCCAACGTTTACACATCGGGAGACGACTTCTGCTGAGAGCGCGCCCGCTCCACATGGAGACCGGACCACTCGAAGAGTAGTTTCCCACCTGCGAAAGCGGGTTCACAACTCTGGGCACACACGGCGTGGTGGGGCTTGCGTTTTTTGCCGATCACCCGGGATGAATGCCGATGGTTTCAAGACCATCGGCATTCGTGTGATAGAGCATCCTGCGTTTGCAGGGCTTTTCAAAAGTCGCTTGACAAGGAGAAAAGCTGCGCGGCTCGCAATGACATGAGGCGTTTTGACTTTTGAGAAGCCGTGCCTGCGTTTGCTTGGGGTCTTGACAGTGTGTAATCAAATGTGTTATCCTCTGCCCCAGTTGAGTCTGAAGGGGTATTGGAGCCATTAGGTCATGCGCAAAGAACGCGTTACCGAAAATGTTTATGTCTTTACCAGTGAAGCGTATGCCCAAGTAACGGCGGGGGCGATCGTTACGAATGAGGGCACCGTCGTGATTGATACGTTACCGTTTCCGCGCGAAACGCGTGAGATGATTGATTTTTTGCGGAGCGAATCGCGGCGCGGCATTCGCTATGTGATCAATACGCATCACCACGCCGATCATGTCTATGGCAATTATCTGTTTGCCGAAGCCGATATCATCTCCAGCGAAAAATGTCGCGAGATTATGCGCAAGACCGGTGAGAAGAACCTCGCCGAGACAAAACAACAAACTCCCGAACTTGCCGAAGTGGTTTTGCGCTTGCCCAACATCACCTTTCCGGACAAATTGACTATTCATCTGGGCGATCGGATCATGCGCCTAATTCCTCTGCCCGGCCACACGCCGGATGATATTGGCGTATATATCGAAGGAGAAAAAATCTTGTTTGCCGGTGATGCGGTGATGCCTCTGCCGTATATCTTTTGGGGCGAGCGTGTGCAGTTGCAAGAGACGCTCAAGATGATCAAGGAAATGAATCTGGAAAATATCGTGCAGGGTCATGGCGAGGTTCTTTTGAAAGGCGAGATTAATGACGTGCTCGATCAAGGGGTGGCATATCTGGACACTATTTACGAACGCGTGAAATCCAAACTCTCGTCACGAATGTCCAAGGAACGTCTGGTCAACGAAATCAGTTTAGAGTCATGCGGGTATTCGCCGATTGCACTCGATGGCTTGGTCAAGCAACTTCATCGAAGTAATCTCTTGCGGGTGTATCAAACGCTCACTGCCAAGCCGCGCTAGAGGGGCGGTGCGGACTCTGGGTTTCTGGAGGAAACCCAGAGTTTTTATTTTTTGACAGACAAGGGCGTGGGGATATAATGAACAATAGTGCGTTCATTGAAGAACGTAACACTCACAGAGGAATACACAATGGCAAAGATCAAAGTTATTCAATTTGGCTTGGGACCGATTGGCGCGGGAGTCGCGCGGGTGATCGCTCAGCGTCCCGATTATCAGTTTGTTGGTGCGGTGGATATTGACCCGGCCAAAGTGGGCAAGGACTTGGGACAACTCATCGGCTTGGAGCGCGATTTAGGCATTAAGGTCTCGGATGATGCGGCAAAGGTATTGAAAAAGGATGCCGATGTGGTGATGCATTGCACGGTGTCCTCCCTTGCCAAAGCGGAACCGCAATTGGCGATGATCATCAAAGCCGGCAAGAACATTGTCTCGACCTGTGAAGAGTTGGCGATGCCCTGGGGACAAAAGGCAATTGCCAAACGGATTGATGCGCTGGCAAAGAAACACAAAGTTACGGTGCTGGGCACCGGCATCAATCCCGGCTTTATGATGGACACGTTACCGATTCTCTTGACCGGCGTCTGCCAAGAAGTCAAAGCGATTCGCGTCAATCGTACCGTGGACGCATCGAAACGGCGCAAACCCTTGCAAGCGAAAATCGGTACGGGAATGACGGTGGCAGAGTTTCAGCAAAAAGCCGGCAAGGAGATTCGGCATGTGGGTTTGACGGAATCGGTGCGAATGGTTGCGGCGGCGTTGCGTTGGAAATTGGATCGCAGCGAAGAAACCATTCAACCGGTGATCGCCCGCGCGCCGGTCACGACCGAGTACTTTGAGGTGCAACCTGGGTTTGTGACCGGCGTCGAACAGTACGGCTATGGATATGTGAATGGTGCGAAAGCAATTGAGTTGCATCTGCGAATGTGTGTGGACGCCGGCGAATCGGTGGACGAAGTGATTATCGAGGGCAAGCCGCCAATTCACTCGATCATCAAAGGGGTACATGGCGATCTTTCGACGGCAGCCGTAGCCGCGAATTGCGTGCGGCGTGTAATCGCGGCGGCACCGGGTTTGGTGACGATGGTAGACCTGCCGATTATCTCGGTGGGCTAGGAATTTGCACTATGAAGCGAATTCTTATTCTCACCACCGGCGGCACGATTGCAATGCGCGCAGATGCAAACGCGGGTGGCGCTGTGCCCACATTGCGGGCTTTGGATTTTGGCGATGCGTTCCCCGTGGATGTCCAAGTGGTAACCGAGGAATTTTCCAATATGCCCAGCGCGCATTTCACACTCGATCACATTTGGAATCTTGCGCGCCGGGTTGCGGAACGCATTTCCGATGCAATGATTGATGGGGTGGTCGTTACGCACGGGACTGACACGCTCGAAGAATCGGCGTATTTGTGCGACATCACGATCAACACGCGCAAACCGATTGTCTTCACCGGCGCGATGCGGACGGCTTCGGAATTAGGGTACGATGGCTTGGCAAACATTGCATCGGCGATTCGCGTGGCGGCAAGCGATGACGCGCGCGATTGCGGTACGCTCGTTGTGTTCAACGATGAAATCCACACCGCGCGCGATGTGACCAAGACCAACACAACCGCGCTCGAAACCTTCTTGTCGCCGGAATTTGGCGCCATCGGCAGGATTGATTTTGCCGGCGTCAACCTTGCGCACAAACCTACTCATCGCGAATTCATCCCGGCAATGCACCTCGAAACGAATGTCTCGTTGTTGAAATTGACTGTTGGAATGAGCGAAGGTTTGTTGGAATATTTGGTGGACGTGGTCGGTGCGAAAGGAATTGTGTTGGAAGCGCTAGGCGGCGGACGCGTGCCGCCGTGGTGGTTGCCGACCATCGAACGCGCGATCAAGCAAGGGGTAGCCATCGTCATTACCTCGCGCGTGGGGACGGGGCGAACGGTGGATCGCTATGGCTACGTTGGCGCGCATCGGGATTTGAAACAGATTGGTTGCTGGTTTGCCGGTGGTTTGAACGGACAAAAGGCGCGCATCAAATTGATGGCGGCGTTGGGGACCGCGAACGCCAAGGATTATTTTGTTTGACAACTCGAACGGATTACGTTATACTTTAGCTAATAAACGCGATGATGGAAACGAGTACGCGAGTAGAGCGCCAAGCGAACTTGGACCAGGTGTGAGCCAAGCGCGTGAACCTTGCGGAAAATCCTTCCGGAGCGGCGCGTTGAACATCAATGAGCCAACTCGTTGACTAGTAGATTGCGACGGAGTCGTGCTTCGTTACCAAAACGCGGGGATGCTGGTCCTCGGCAAAGTGAGGTGGATTGGTGATTCGGTGATTTGGTGATTAGGCATTGTCTTCAATCACCCACTATTCCAATCACCTAAGAAGGGTGGTACCGCGAGCGTAAGCGTCTCGTCCCTTTGGGGCGGGGCGTTTTTTTATTTTCGATTTTGGATTTTCGATTTGCGATTTCAAAATGGTTGGGCAACCATCAATCGAAAATTGGAAATCAAGAATCCAAAATCCAAGATGAGGTTTTGATGACCGATCTACTTTGCCAATCCGATGCGTACTTGAAAGAATTCGATGCGACGGTAATCGTTGTCAATGGCGATCAAGTTGCGCTTGACTGCACCGCGTTCTATCCACGCGGCGGCGGACAGCCCAGCGACCAAGGCGAACTCACCGTTGCCGGTGAAACGTATCGCGTGCTGGAGGTGAGAAAGCAAGCCGGCGAAGTGTGGCACAAACTTGACCGCGCGGCAAATTTCGCCGTTGGCGCAAGTGTGCATGGCGTCCTTGATTGGGAGCGGCGTTACAAGTTGATGCGCACACACACCGCCTTGCATATCTTGTGTGGGGTAATGTTTCGCGATTACGGCGTCAGCGTAACGGGCGGCGATATGGAACCGCTCGCGGCGCGGATGGATTTTGAGTTGGAGCGAATGAGCGCAACCTTTGCGCAAGAGATCGAAGAGAAAATCAATGTCGAAGTTGCCGCCGCGCGTGATATTCGTATCCGAGTTTTGCCGCGCGAAGAAGCATTTGCGATTCCCGATTTGATTCGCACCAAAATCAATTTGCTTCCACCCGACATCAAAGAAGTACGCACCGTCGAAATCGTTGGGCTGGATTTGCAGGCGGATGGCGGGACGCACGTGGCAAACACACGCGAGGTCGGGCGCATCAAAGTAGTGGGACACGAGAGCAAGGGCAAGATTAACAAGCGGCTACGCATTGTGGTGGAATAATATTTCACCGCAGAGCACGCCGAGCTCACAGAGATTGATTTCTTCTCGGGGGTAAGATAATGGAGTTATCTATGTTCAAATCTGTTTCCAGCAAAACCAACTTTCCTGAACTCGAGCGCGAGATTTTGCGCTGGTGGAAAGAGACCGACGCGTTCAACAAACTACGCAAACTGCGCGCGGGCCGTAAAAAATGGTCGTTCGTGGATGGTCCCATCACCGCAAACAACCCGATGGGCGTTCACCACGCGTGGGGACGCACATACAAAGATTTGTTCCAGCGTTACAAGGCGATGCAAGGATTCGATCAACGTTGGCAGAACGGCTTTGATTGCCAAGGGTTGTGGGTTGAGGTCAATGTCGAAAAAGACCTGGGATTCCAATCGAAACGCGACATTGAAGCGTACGGACTGGGACCCTTTGTGATCCTGTGCAAGCAACGGGTGCTCAACTATGCGGCGGTGCAGACCGAGCAATCCATTCGACTTGGCTATTGGATGGATTGGAACGATCCGGAAGTGCTGCGTTTCTTGCGCGATAAACTCGGCGAAGACCCCAATCAAATCATCGAACTCGATGGACCTCAGGGCAAGGTGCGCGGCACGGTCGAACAAATTGTTGGACGCCTGGGAATGCCGGAACTTGGCGGCTCGTATTTCACCTTTAGCGATGAAAATAATTATTTGATTTGGGCGTTCATCAAAAAATGTGCGGACAAGGGCTGGCTCTACAAAGGCACGGACGTGATGCCCTGGTGTGCGCGGTGTGGCACCGGGGTGAGCGAGCACGAAATCAGTACCGAGGATTATCCCGACCTCACGCACACAAGTATCACGGCGCGTTTTCCCTTGCGTGGTCGCCAGAATGAATATCTGCTCGTGTGGACCACAACGCCGTGGACACTCACGTCGAATGTGGCGGTCGCGGTGGGACCCGAACTCAAGTATCTGCGTGTCAAGCAAGGAGATGCGGTGTACTATCTTGCCGAAGGTACCGTGGCAATGCTCAAAGGCGAGTATCAAGTGCTGGGCAAACTAAAAGGTGCCGAGATGGAGGGCTGGACGTACGATGGTCCCTTTGATGAATTGCCAGCGCAACAGCAAAAGGGTGGCTTTGTGCCCATCGAATTGAAAAATCACATCACTCGCCCGGCGACCAATGCGGTGCAAGCGCATCGCGTCATCTTGTGGAAGGATGTTGGCGAAACCGAAGGCACCGGGCTAGTCCATATCGCTCCGGGTTGTGGCGCGGAAGATTTTCGGTTGGGCAAAGAGTTGAATCTGCCGGTCGTCGCACCGATTGATGAGAATGGTGTGTTCATCGAAAACTTTGGCGAGTTTAGTGGAATGAGCGCGTTCGAGGTTGCGCCGCGCGTGATCGAATCGTTGCAAGCCAAAGGTTATCTGTATCGGACGGACGATTACACGCATCGCTATCCAACGTGTTGGCGATGCAAAACAGAATTACTCTTCCGTTTGGTGGATGAATGGTTTATCAGCATGGGTGAGTTGTACGACAAGCCACGCGACCAACTCACGCCGGAAGAAAAAGCGCGTTCGTTGCGTTATCAAATTATGGATGTGGTAGATCAGATTCGCTGGATTCCCAGTTTTGGGTACGACCGCGAGATGGATTGGCTACGTCTGATGCACGATTGGATGATTTCCAAGAAACGTTACTGGGGTCTCGCATTGCCAATCTGGGAATGTTTGGAGTGCGGACACGCCAACGTGATTGGCTCGCGCGATGAATTGCAGGCGCGCGTGATCGAGGGCTGGGACAAATTCGATGGACACACGCCGCATCGTCCGTACATTGACGACGTGAAAATCAAATGCGAAAAATGCGGCGGCAAAACCTCGCGCATCAAAGATGTGGGCAATCCATGGCTCGATGCGGGGATCGTCTCAATGTCCACGATGGGCTATCGCACCAATCGGGCGTACTGGGAACAATGGTTCCCCGCCGATTTCGTTACCGAATCGTTCCCGGGTCAGTTCCGCAATTGGTTCTATTCGCTTTTGGTGATGGCGACGGTGATGGAAAACAAGCCGCCGTTCAAAACACTGATGGGCTATGGCACTCTGTTTGCGGAAGATGGTCGCCCCATGCACAAATCCTTGGGCAATGCGATTGAATTCAACGAAGCGGCGGAGAACATTGGTGCGGACGTGATGCGTTGGATGTACTCGCGCACGCGGTACGAATCGAATATGTTGTTTGGCTATCACGTGGCAGACGAAACGCGCCGGCTGTTCTTGTTGCCGCTGTGGAATGTGTACGCGTTCTTTGTAACGTATGCGAATTTGGACGGATGGAAACCTGACGAAGGACGGATGACGAAGGATGGAACGAACAACCTTGATCGTTGGATTTTGGCGCGGTTGCAAACGCTGATTGAGGAAATGACTGTCGCGTTGGACGATTACGATGCGCCCACGGCGGCGCGCGCGGTTGAGCCCTTCATTGACGATTTGAGCAATTGGTACTTGCGTCGTTCGCGCCGCCGATTCTGGAAATCGGAAGACGATGACGACAAGCATGCCGCGTATGCGACGTTGTACGAAGTGTTGGTGACGCTATCGAAATTGCTCGCCCCGTTCGTCCCATTTGTGGCGGAAGCGATGTACCAAAACCTTGTGCGATCTGTGAACTCGCGCGCGCCGGAATCGGTGCATCATTGCGAATGGCCACAAGTGGACAAATCCAAACTTGAAAAACCATTGCTCGCCGATATGGCGGTCGCGCGTCAAGTGGTGAATCTGGGACATTCGATTCGCGCGGCAAAGAGCATCAAGGTGCGCCAGCCGCTTGCACGTGCGATTGTCGTTGCGGATGCAACGCAACGAGATGCGCTCACCCATCTACGCGATCTGGTTGCGGATGAGTTGAATGTCAAGGTCGTCGAGTACGCGCAACGCGAAGAAGAACTGGTGACGTATCAACTACGCCCCAACTTTGCAACGCTGAACGAAAAAGTGAAACAACTCTTACCCGATCCCGAGACGGACGACAAGCAAGCCAAGAAAGATGCGCGCGAAAAACGCAAAGCCGTGATGAGTGGTTTGCAAACCGCGCTCAACGCACAAGATGCTAGCCGGGTCACGGCGATGGTGCGCGCAGGGCAATCCTTCACACTAAACGTGAACGGTTTACAGATTGTGCTTGAGCCAAACGATGTGTTGATTACGCCGCAGCCCAAACCCGGCTTTGCGGTTACATCCGAAGGTACGCTTGTTGTTGCACTCGATACAACGCTCACGCCCAACTTGGTCGCCGAAGGGTTGGCGCGCGAGTTTGTGCGACGCGTGCAAGATTTGCGCAAGAGTGCTGACTTGGATATTTCGGATCGCATCACGGTTTATTACACGGCGACGCCCAAACTGGCGAGTGCCATCGAAACGTGGCGCGAATATATCGCAGGTGAGACTCTGGCAGTGGAATTGCAAACCGGGAGCGCGCCACCGGGCGCGGTGTCCGTCGAAGATTCGTTTGATGGCGAGCAGGTAACGGTGGCGGTGGTGAAGCAATAAACCGACGGAGGACGCAAGACCGAAGACGGAGAACAGGGCTTTCGTCCTCGGTCTTTGGTCACACCATGGCTTTTAACTTTTGTCCTCACTGTGGCGCGGCATTGCCACAATCGAATGACACGTTTGCGCCGCAAAAGTGTGCGCCGTGTGGACGCACGTGGTACCATAACTCGAAACCGTGCGCCGGCGCGCTCATCGTCCAAGACAAACGTGTGTTGCTCGTCCGGCGTGCGGTCGAACCGTTCAAAGGATGCTGGGACATTCCGGGCGGGTTTCTTGATCCCGGTGAACATCCGCGCGATGGCATGTTGCGCGAGGTCAAAGAGGAAACCGGCTTGGATGTTCGCGTGATTGATCTGCTTGGGGTGTATATGGATCGGTACAATTTTGGCGGCATGGATCTTTTTACGCTGAATCATTACTATGTGGTTGAGCCGGTGGGCGGCATGCTTCATGCGGCGGATGATGTGAGCGAGTATCGTTGGTTTGCGTTGGACCAACTGCCGGCTGCCAGTCAAATTGCTTTTGAACATGCGAAACAGGTATTGTACGATTTGGTGAAATTTGCCTTGTAACCCAAACTCGTTTAGAATTGTGGGTAAGCGATGAACCAAGGATGCTTCATCGCAGGGAGGCGCACGATGCCAAAGAACGGAGAAACAGAAAAGAAATCGGTGGGGAAGACAATTGTCCGGGGTGTAACGACGGTTGCCAAGCATGCCAAGAAATCGGCAAAAGCAGTATTGGTGACCGGCCGAACCATGCCGCCCCCCGTCGAAATTGAACCCCGTCCGATTGAGGAACATCCCGCGCTCAAAATGTTACGCCGGGAACGGCGGCGTTTGGTCGAGGAATTGCAGCGTCAAGAAATGCTCGCTCAGGATCGGCCGACGACGGGCAATCATATGGCGGACGATGCGAGTGAAGTCGAAGCGCAAGCCAAATCGTTGGCGTTGCGCCGGCATTTGGAGGGTATGATCAAAGAGATTGATCGCGCGATTGTGCGCGCGCAAAAAGGTACGTACGGAATTTGCGAACGATGTAAGAAACCGATTCCGGAAGAACGTTTGAAAGTGATGCCGGCAGCGACGCATTGCATTGATTGTGCTAAACTGCAGACACGCCCTTCGATGAAGGTGATGGTATGAGTGAGGTGCCCCAATGAAATGGCGCAATCTCTTGTTGTTGGTGATTGCGCTGACGGTGTTGGGTATAGATCAAGCCAGCAAAGCGTGGGTCATTGAGAACATTCCGCTCAACACAACGTACGAAATTCTTCCACCGCTCCGCGATGTCTTTGTCCTCACGTACATCACGAATTCGGGCGCGGCATTTGGGTTGTTTCCACAATTGAGTCTGGTATTTACGTTCATCGCCCTCATCGTGTCATTTGCCATTGTGTGGTACTATCGTTCGATTCCGGCTGGCCAATGGCTAGTGCGCATCTCGTTGGGTTTGCAACTGGGCGGCGCGCTGGGTAACTTGATTGATCGTTTGCGCTTTGGCGCGGTCACCGATTTGTTGTACGTGCGCTTTGTGCCGGTCTTCAACATCGCCGATGCCGCAATTGTGAGCGGCGTAGGGTTGTTAATGTGGCATATGTGGCGCACGACACCAAAACCTGAGATGCAACCCGCGCCGCTGGATTCCTCTTCGGATGAGGTGAAATCAGCCGGTAACGAATAGCCCCAACTGTGTTTAGAAGGACGAAGGACGAAGGCGCGTTTTTCGTCCTTCGTCTTTCGTTCTCTATCAAATCGAAATGGAAACAATCACTCTCGCGGTAACCGAATCAGGTGCGCGGCTCGATCAATACCTCGCAGAACATCTGCCCGATCTTTCGCGCGCGGCGGCGCAACGTTTGCTTGACGATGGCTTTGTTCTGGTCAACAACCGTGCGCGCAAACCCAGTTATCGTGTCCAAGCCGGTGAGACAATCATCGTGCGTGTCCCGCCGCCTGAACCAGCGACGCCCCGCGCAGAGCAAATCCCGCTCGACCTTCTCTACGAAGACAATGATCTCATCGTCATCAATAAACCTGCCGGGATGATCGTTCATCCGGCAGCCGGACATCGCGGTGGCACGCTTGTCAATGCAATTCTAGCGCATTGTCCCAATCTCAATGTTGGCGGTGTGGAACGTCCGGGCATTGTGCATCGTCTTGATAGTGAAACAAGTGGCATCATCCTCGTTGCCAAAAACGATGCGGCGATGCACCATTTGCAAACGCAATTCAAATCGCGTCGCGTCCACAAAACATATCTTGCGCTCGTCGAAGGCATTGTGAAACCGCCGCGCGGCAAAATTGACGCACCGATTGGACGTGATCCTAAACATCGGCAAAGGATGGCGGTGGTAACGCGGGGTGCACGGCGCGAGGCGGTAACCGTGTATCGCACACTCGCGTGGTTGCCAAGCGACCAATCGCTCGGCTCGAAAGGTACTGATGCGTACACGCTTCTTGAAGTTGAGCCGCAAACCGGGCGCACGCATCAGATTCGCGTGCATCTCGCGTTTCTTGGCTTTCCCGTTGTGGGTGATGTAGTGTACGGTAAAAAGAAAAATGCGCTGGGGTTGACGCGGCAGTTTTTGCACGCGTGGAAAATCGCGTTCACGCTGCCGCGCGATGGACGCGCGGTCAATTTCGTCGCGCCGTTGCCAGAGGATTTGCGCGCGACGTTGGAGAAGTTGGGATTCGGGGTATCGGATTTGTGAGATTTGTGGTATGATTGAGGTGTAGAGAATCCCTGCACGAGGCAACAAGAAGTGTTGATCTGATCGGCAAGCGCGCGCTGGAGCGTAGCGCGAACTGGGTGCGTCGCGAAGAAATCTTGCGGACAGCGCAGATCCTGTACTCCGAAGATGAGCCTGTATGCCAGACATCGTCACATCCAAAAACGGAAAACCAATCCGACTGACCGACGAACGTTGGGCGCACATCGCCGAAGAACACAACGAACTCGCGGGTTGGCGATACAACGTTCTCGAAACGATCGCCTAGCCAGCGCGCATTTTGGCAGGCAATGCAGGTGAACTCTTGGCGGTTCGCGAAGTTGAGACGGGCAAGATGTGATTGTGCGATACGAAGGCAAAGCAATTGTGGGCTACACGATTTTGCACGCAAGCAAGCGATAGGATTCCCGATTGGCGATTGCCGATTTTTGGTAACTGCTCAGCCCTTCTCAAATTACCGCAGAGACGCCGAGGGCGCGGAGAAAAAAACAAAATGAAACTCGGCGTTCTCTGCGCCTCTGCGGTGAGTAGTTACGATTTTTGATAAATGGAACGGGAGTATGGTGCGAGATGAAACAGAATCTCTCGCCAGAGGAAATTGACCGAATTGTCATTGCGCATGGCGACGACGATTCAGCGTGGGAAAAACCGATTCGCGTGCGCCGCAAGAAATCGGCGTCGCTGGCGATTCCCGCCGACCTTGCCGCTGATTACAACGGACGGAATGGGATTGAACGGACAATCACGCAAGCACACGTCCGTTCAATCCGATCTTGTCCGTTGGCCTCCTCCTTGCCGCCTGCACACCCGCGCCCACACTGAATCAATTCGGCGGCTAATGCGAGTCAAAACTTGTCCTTCACAAAGTGAAGGATCGGCTCAAGCCGATTGCCTACGCGCTAGCCCAATTCATCGAGCTTTCACTTGCTCAGCCGTGCGATTTGATCGCACGGCGTTGGAGTCCCAATGCAAACCACTCGACGCTTAATTCTTGTTGCTATCGCCGCGCTGCTCCTCCTCTGCGTCTGTGGCGTGCTTTTCCAATTCACGGAACTCGACGCGCCAGTGACGAGCGCGCTGCGCGGCTTGACGCCGTCCGTCGTCAAGGACGTGCTGCGCCCGCTGCGCGCGCCACAAGTCCTCGCGTTCGGTCCCGCGTTCAACGCGCAAGACGTCGCGCCCACTGCGCCGATCACGATCACGTTCTTGACGCCGATGACCGCGAACGACGCGGCGATCAAGATTTCGCCGCAGGTGCGCGGCGCGTGGACGTGGAGCGGCGCCAGCGCGACGTTCACACCCGCAGAATCATGGCCCCTCAGCACGACCGTCACCATCACGGTGACGCGCGACGCGCGCAGTTGGCTGCAGCGCCGCGCGGAAAAAGAGTTCGCGTGGTCGTTCACCACGCTCGCGCCGCCGATGGTCGTCGCAACGACGCCGCGCCAGGGCGCGCAGTTCGCGTACCTGCGCGATCGGCTCACGCTCACGTTCAATCGTGAGATGGATCAGCAATCGGTTGAGGAACGCTTGAAGGTTGAGCCCGCCATTGCGAATATGAAATTATTGTGGCAGGGCAAGCAACTCATCATCGGCGGCAACTTGCGCCCCTCGACGACGTACAAAATATTTTTGCCGAGCGGCGCAAAAGATAGCCAGTACGGTTTGACGATTCCGAACGATTTCGCGTGGTCGTTCACGACGACGCAGCAGTATCCGTACCTCGCGATCATCAACATTGGCCGCTATGGCGTCACAGCAGCAGACAAACCGACGACGCTGAAATTGCAATCGGTCAACGTGTCGAAGATGGACGCCGCGCTGTACAAATTCGACACCGAGACGTACATCAAATCGCTCGCGTTCTCGTACGACGCGTGGCGCAATTTCAAACCGAGCGGCGATCCGATCAAAACGTGGAGCATCACGCCGTCGGCGAAAATTGATCAGTACGTCACGCAAGATTTGCAACTCGACGCGCTGCCCGCTGGCACGTACTTTCTCACCGTGAAATCAGCGGAGGGCGTCAACGATACCCAGGTCCTCGTCGCGACGAAAACCGCGCTGACGCTCAAGCGCACGACTGATCAGGTGCTTGTTTGGGCGACGAACATCGCGGACGGATCGCCCGTCAATAAATTGTTGCTCACGTTCTACAACTCGAAAGGCGAAAACGTCGGCACGGGCGCGACGGGCGCGGATGGTTTGTTCGAAGGGACGATCAAAGCGACGAAAGGCGATCTCTCCGTCGTCGGCATTCGCGAGAATGACATCGCGGCGGTGAGCGATACGTGGGAACAGGGCATCGAGCCGTGGCGCTTCGACGGCGTGCAATATCAGTGGGAGCAAATGAAGCACACGTATCGCGTTTACGTGTACACCGACCGACCGCTGTATCGTCCTGGGCAGACGGTTTTCTTCAAAGCGATTGTGCGCGCGGACGACGATGGCGCGTACTCGCAACCGCCCGCAGGCACCGAAGTCAAAGTCAAAGTGAGCGATTGGCAGGATCGTGTGTTGTACGAAAAAACGTTGAGGACGACCGCGTTCGGTTCGCTCGCCGATTCGTTCACGATCAATCCCGAAGCGGGACTCGGCACGTACCAAATCACCGCGACGATTGGCGATGAAACGTACGAGAACACGATTCAAGTCGAAGAGTATCGCAAGCCCGAATACGCGGTCAGCGTGAAGACGGATCGCGACGCGTACATCAACGGCGATACGATCACTGCGACGATTCGCGCGAATTATTTTTTCGGCGGCGCGGTGACAGGCGCGCAAGTGCACTGGACGCTGTACCAGAACGATTACTATTTTTACTGGGCAGGCGGCGATTTTGATTTTGGTAAAGACGAGTCGGCGACTCGTCTCTACTGGGGCTATGGCAAAGAAATTTCTTCGGGTGATACAACCCTCGATGCGAACGGCGAATTTTCGGTGAAATTGCCCGCGAACATTTCGCAAGAAGAGCGCAGCCAGGTTTACACCATCGAAGCGACGGTGACTGACGAAGCGAATCAGCCGCAATCGGCGGTCGCGCGCGCGATTGTGCATCGCGGCAATTTCTACATCGGGATGAAGCCGACGAATTACGTCGCGGACAAAGGCAAGGAAGCGCGCTTTGACGTGCAGACGCTCGATACGAACGGCAAAGCGCTCGGGCGCGTCGCGATCAGTTACGCGATCAATTTGATCAACTGGGATTGCAAACGCACCAAAGACGACAAGGGACGCAACATTTGGAAATGCGACGAAGTGAAGACCGAAATTCAGCGCGGCGATTTGACGACCGACGCGAACGGCAAATATCAACTCGCGTTCACGCCACCGCGCGGTGGATCGTATCGCGTGGATGCGCAAGGACGCGATGCGCGTGGCAATCGTGTGCTAGGGCAAACCTGGCTCTGGGTCAGCGACCGCACGCAGTTCTTGGCGTGGCGCTTTGACAACAACGACCGCATCGAACTCGTCCTCGACAAAAAGGAATACAAGGTCGGCGATACGGCAAAGGTGTTGATTCAATCGCCGTACGAAAAAGCGACCGCGCTCGTCACGCTCGAACGCGGCAAGATCATTTCCAAGCGACTCGTCGCACTTGATTCGAACAGCGCGACGGTCGAAATCCCAATTACCAACGACCAATTTCCAAACGTGTACGTCGGCGTCGTGCTGATACCCCAGGGGGGTATGCCTGATGGCATTCCGAGTTTCAAGATGGGCTTGGAAAACATCAAGGTCGTTTCGGACGCAAAGAATTTGAACGTGAGCGTCGCGGCGGCGAAACCGCAGTACGCGCCGCAAGACAAAGCCGCGTTCAACATCAAAACAACTGACGCGAACGGCAAGCCGGTCAGCGCGGAAGTGTCGCTCTCGGTCGTGGACAAAGCCGTACTCGCGCTCGCGCAGAACTTTGGTTTCGATATCGTGCAAGCGTTCTACGGCAAACGCGATCTCGCGGTCAAGACGTCGCAATCGCTGACCGTGTTTCTCGCGCGCGTCAACCAGCGCGAAGATCACGGCGGCGGTGGCGGTGATGGCGAAGAGGAAGCGCGCAAAACATTCCTCGACATCGCGTACTGGAATCCAACCATCGTCACCGACGCGAACGGCAGCGCGAGCGTCGAGGTGAAATTGCCCGACAACTTGACGACGTGGACGGCGATTGCGAACGGCGTCACCGCGCAAACTCAAGTTGGCAAAGGCACGGGCGATACCATCGTCACGAAAGATTTGATCGTGCGCCCCGTGTTGCCGCGCTTTTTCAACGTCGGCGATCAAGCGACCATTGGCGCGATCGTGCGCAACTCGACGGAGCGAACGCAAAGCGTCACGGTCTCGATTTCGGCGACGACGATTTCGTTGGCGGCGCCACTCACGCGCACGTTAACGATTAGTGCAGGACAATCGGCGACGGTGAATTGGTGGGTGAGTGTTCCCAATGTGCCGATCAAGCCCAACGCGCCAAACGTGCCAATCTCGACGACGATCACGATTGGCGCGCGCGGCGAGACGGCACGCGATGCAGTGCAACTCTCGATTCCGATTGAGCCATTCGGCGAAAAGCGCGTGGGTACAACCGCAGGTCAAGCCGATTTCGAAAACACCGATTTCACGATCACGATTCCCAAAGATGCAACGTTTGCAACTTTGAAAATTTCAACATCGCCTTCGCTCGCGGCGGGGCTGATTGATTCGCTCGAATATCTCACGGGCTATCCGTACGGCTGCGTTGAACAAACAATGAGTCGTTTCCTGCCAACCGTGCTCGTCAAGCAAGCGTTAGATAAACTACAAATTAAAAATGACAAATTGGAAAAGGAAATCCCGAAACAAGTCGAAGATGGGTTGACGCGCTTGTACGCGTTTCAACACGGCGACGGCGGCTGGGGCTGGTGGGAATCGGATGACTCGATTCCGTACGAAACGGCGTACGTGCTGGACGGTTTGCTGCAAGCGAAAAAAGCGGGCTACAAGGTTGACGAGAACGCGCTCAAGCGCGCGATGCAATTCTTGAAGCAACCGCTCGTGGATACGAACGATTACGATTTGAAAGTGTACCTCGCGTACGTCCTCGCCGAAGCAGGGCAGGGCGATCCCGCGCTCGCGCGCGCAATGATAGACAAGCAGGACAAGATGTCGCTGAACTCGCGCGCGCTCCTCGCGCTCTTGCTCAAGTCGGTCGGCGAAGAAGCGCGCGCGAAAGAAATCGTGACCGCGCTCGAAAACATCGCCGTCGAATCCACGCAGACCGCGTACTGGCGCGAAGCCGACGCGTCGCGTCGTCGCTGGGAGTATTTCATCAGCAACGGGCGCACGACCGCGACCGTTTTGCGTGCGATCCTCGCGCTCGATCCGCAATCGCGTTTGGTTGCCAAGACGGTGCGCTATTTGATGCAGAATCGTCTCGGCGGCTATTGGCGCACAACGCAAGAGACCGCGCAGACGATCATCGCGCTGACGGACTATCTTGCGCAATCGGGCGAACTGAACACGACGTACTCGTACGAAGTGTTTGTGGATGGCAAGAGCGTCATCAAGCAAGCCGTCACGCGCGAAAATCTCGCGCAACAGCAGAGCGTCACGCTAAACGTCGCGCCGGGCGATCATGCGATCCGCATCGTCAAGCGCGGCGAGGGTCGCTTGTACTTTGCAACGGCGCAGCAGTACTACATCGCAACCGAAACGGTCGGCGCGGCAAAATCGTTAGATGGTCCCATCATCTCGCGCGAGTATCTTGATCCCAAGACGAACAAGCCGCTTACGTCGTTCAAGGTCGGCGACATCGTGCGCGTCAAACTGACCGTGGACGCGCCGCGCGAGAGTTGGTATATGATGCTCACCGATCCGCTGCCTGCGGGCTTTGAAGCAATCAACTATTCGCTAGCCACAAGCGGCATTGGACCCGGCGGCGAACGCTTTTACTGGTCGCGCCCGGACTTGCGCGACAATCGTGCGGTGTTCTTTACGACGTATATGTGGAAGGGCAAACATACGTACGCGTACCTGATTCGCGCGACGACGAGCGGCACGTTCCGCGCGCTGCCCGCCGAAGTGACGCCGATGTACGAACCCGAAGTGTGGGGGCGAAGCGCGAGTGTAGATGCGACAGTGAAATAGTGAGACAGTGGAACAGTCGGAAAGGGGTACCTTCCGACTGTTTCTTTAATCAGGGGTTCTGTGATAAAATCGGAAACGAAATTGCCAGCGACGAGGTTCGCCAATGTCCGATAGCGTTCGCGATTTATTAGTGCGCGGCATTGCCGCCGCCAAAGGCCAGTCCAACCAAGAAGCCAAGTTTTATCTGGAATGGGTTACGCGCGCTGGGGATGCCACACACGATCAACTCGCCGATGCCTATCGTTGGTTAGCAGACGTTGTGGATGATCCCAAGGAAAAACGAGAGTATCTGGATCACGCGCTTGCCTATCGTCCAAATGATCCGGAAGCGCGCCGCGCGCTCGCAATTTTGAACGGCACGCTCAAGCCAGACGAGATCATTGACCCCAATAAATTTTCCCAGCCCGTGTTGGAATTGCCTGTGCCGACTCAAGCCCGCCGATTCGTTTGTGTGCAGTGCGGTGGCAAGATGCAATTTGCACCCGATGCCACCACACTCGAGTGTACGTATTGTGGCTACACCCAATCTCTCCTCGATTTCGATCAGTCCTTGAACGTCGTGGAGGAACAAGATTTTATTGTGGCGATGGCGACTGCCAAGGGACATTCCAAGCCAACCATCGCGCGTGCAATCAAATGCAAAGGGTGTGGCGCATCCTTTCTCTTGACGCCTCAAACGATTTCGCAGAATTGTCCATACTGCGCATCCGCGTACGTGATCGAACAAGCCGAAGAACGCGAATTCATCGAGCCAGAAGGCGTGGTGCCTTTTACGATTACGCGCGATGCCGCACTCAAAAAAGAGATGGAATGGTTTCGCCAACAAGGTTGGCGTTTGCGCGCTGATCCCGCGCCGCCGGCCGGCGTCTATTTGCCGGCGTGGACGTTTGATGTGGGCGGTCAAGTAACGTGGCGCTGTCGCGTCTATCGTAACAAGCAATGGGTGGTCGAGTCCGGCAATCGTGCCGTTTTGGCAAACGATTTGATTGTGCCGGCGAGTCATCATTTGTCCCCGGTTCTGTCCGAAGAAATTCGTGGGACGCCGCTCGATCAACTTGTTCCGTATGATGCGCGCTATCTCGCCGATTTTCCCGCTGAGACGTACGACGTCGCGGTGAGCGATGCCTCCATCGTGGCGCGGTCGCAAGCATTTCACCAAGTCAAAGCAGACATCGCGCGGGGTATTTTCAATCAATATGCCGATCTCAACGTGAGTTCTGCGAATGTGATGGTGGATTCGTACAAATTGATCTTGGTGCCGATGTGGGTTACTTGTTATCGCATGAATGGCAAACAGTACGGTATCGTCATCAATGGTTGCACCGGCAATCTGCGCGCGGAAAGACCGCCCCAAGGGGTGGTGGGATGGCTGACCCAGTTGTTCGGTGAATAGATGACTCAACCCATTGCGTTATTTGTTTTTATTCCTTTTTGCAAAATCAAATGCACGTATTGCGATTTCAACGTGTATGCGCATCTGACCCGTTTAATCGAGCCCTACGCCGAGGCAGTGGCGCGCGAGGTTTCAGAGTTTGGAGTTCAGAATTCAGAGTTGACTGCGCGAAGTGTGTACTTGGGTGGTGGTACGCCGTCGCTGATGCCGATCCCGGCGATTGAAAAGATTCTGCGCGCGTGCCGGGATACGTTTACGATTTTGCCGGACGCGGAAATTACGCTGGAGGCAAATCCCGGTCACGTAGATGCCGATCAATTGCGTGCCTTGCGCGCGATGGGGATCAACCGGCTGAGTTTGGGTGTGCAAGCGTTCGAGGATGCCACGTTGCGTCGCTTGAATCGCGGGCATACGGTTGCGGACGCACTTGCTACATTCGATCAGGCGCGTCAAGCCGGGTTCGACAACATTAGTTTGGATTTTATTTACGGCTTGCCTTTGCAAACGTTGGAGGATTGGCGCGCCACACTTGACCGTGCGATGGCGTTACAACCCGAGCATCTTTCGCTTTACGCGCTCAAGGTGGAAGAGGGGACCGGTTTGGCGCATCAAATCCAGCGTGGCAAATATCCGATGCCAGACGATGACCTGGCGGCAGAGATGTACGAGATGGCGGAGGAGATGCTTGACGCGGCGGGATACGCACAGTACGAAATTTCAAATTGGGCGCGGCAAGGCGCTCAATTTCAATCTCGCCACAATCTGACCTATTGGCACAATGATCCGTATCTGGGATTTGGTGTGGGCGCGCATTCATGTTTTGGCGGCGAACGCTTTTGGAATGTGTTGTCGCCGGTGGAGTATATTCAACGCATCGAGCAAAAGACAAGTGTGGTGGCAGGGCGTGAAGAAATCAACCGCGAGTTGGAGATGGCAGAGACGATGATTTTGGGTTTGCGACTGAATGAAGGAATCATCTTTGATGAATTTGCTCGTCGTTACAGTGAAGATGCGCGGAAAAAATATGCCCAGCCATTACGCGAGGCAAGTGAACTTGGCTTGCTTGAATGCACCGATACCCGGGTGCGGCTGACCCCGCGCGGCCGTTTGCTCTCGAATCAAGTGTTTTGGCGATTCTTGCCCTAGCGCCAAAAATGAAAAACCTCCGATGAGTTTGCATCGGAGGTTTTTGGTTTACTCTAAATAGTCGCGCAGTTTACGCGAGCGCGAAGGATGGCGTAGTTTGCGCAACGCTTTGGCTTCGATTTGGCGGATGCGTTCGCGCGTTACGCCAAACTTTTTCCCTACCTCTTCCAAGGTGTGCGCTTTGCCATCTTTCAAACCGAACCGCAGTTGCAGGACACGACCTTCGCGCGGTGAGAGGGAAGTGAGAATGTCTTCCATTTGTTCGCGCAAGAGTTGATGCGATGCAGCGTCGGTGGGACCCAAGGTCATTTCGTCCGGGATAAAATCGCCCAGATGCGAGTCTTGCTCTTCGCCCACCGGCATTTCCAACGAGAGCGGTCGTTGCGAAATCTTGATGATACGTTCGACTTTGCGCGACGTGGTGCCCAACTCTTTGGCGATTTCTTCGCTCGTTGGTTCACGTCCCAGTTCCTGCACCAATTGGCGCGACACGCGCGTCAACTTGTTGATGCGTTCGCACATATGCACCGGCACGCGAATCGTGCGCCCTTGATCAGCGATGGCGCGCGTGATCGCTTGGCGAATCCACCACGTGGCGTACGTGCTGAACTTGAAACCGCGGTGATGATCGAACTTTTCCACTGCGCGGATCAAGCCAATGTTCCCTTCCTGAATCAAATCGAGGAACGAGACACCACGGCCAATATATTTCTTGGCGATGGAGACGACCAGCCGGAAATTCGCTTTGATGAGTTTTTGTCGGTACATCTCACCTTCGCGAATTTTGGCTTCCAAGCGCGCGCGTTCCGCCGGCGAAACATGATTCTTGTTCAAGCGATAACGTGCGCGTTTACCCATCTCCATTCCGCGCGCGTATTCCACTTCTTGCGCCGCCGTCAACAGCGGGATGCGTGAAATTTCTTTGAGGTACAGCGAGACGGTATCATCAATGCCGATCGCGCTGAGATCAAGGTCTTCTTGCGCGGCTTTGTGCGCTTCGGTCTCTTCCACATCTTCCGTGGTTGCCGGCTTTTCGGATTCCACAACCGAGATGCCTTCATCGAACAAGACGATGTACAATTCTTCCAGCTGTTCCAAGTTCGATTCGGCTTCCGGAAAGACTTGGAGAATATCGTCTTGGGTGAGATAACCTTGCTCTTTGCCTTTCTTGATCAACTCATCGGCGGGCGTCAATTCTTCTTCCGGCTGTCCCATTGCGAGTGCGGGATCGGCTTTGTGAGCCGCCAACGCGGCGCGCAAGGTGCGTGCGGCTGGCGAAGACCCGGCTTTGGTTTCGCGGTCCTTTTTTGTCGGCTTGGCTTTGACTAATCTAGTTTTCTTTTCACTAATTTTTCTAGTCATTTCTGTCAACACCAGTCAACTTAGCGGAGCAAACAATAAAATTGAGACAGGACTGCCCCGTCTCACCAATGTCATTATACGACGGTGATTAGGTAAAGTCAAGGGTTTTTTCGACTTTTTGACAAAAATTGTATGTTTTTGTCGTTTGCCACCCCCTATTTATGACAAGCACTAGCAATCCGCCACAATATCTTGGGCTCCCTCGTAGATAAATGCCCGAGCCATTCTAGGCGTGTTGTGCGCAAAGCCGATACGTCCAAAACGGTCGGCGAGGATGATGCCGCCGGTGCCGCCCACTCGTTGTGCCATCATTTCGATGGCGCGGCGCGCGGCGATGGTTGGGTGCTGATCGTTTGTCAGCGCATCCACCGCATATTTCGATAGAACGACACGCATAATCATCTCGCCCCAACCGGTTGCCGATGCGCCGCCGAGTAGGTTGTCGGCATAGACGCCGGCGCCGATGATGGGGGAATCACCTACACGCCCGGCGCGCTTGAATTTCATTCCGCCGGTTGAGGTCCCCGCCGCGATGTTTCCCTCTCGATCTACCGCAACACAACCGACTGTTCCATAACCTTGAATGGGAATATGGTGTATCGCTTCGCGGTGTGGCGGATTGGCGAGACACTGTTTCCAAATTTCGATTTGTTCGGTGGTGCATAGTTTAGCATTCTCAATCAGCGTGAATCCGTTTTCTTGTGCAAACTGTTCCGCACCCGCTCCGATCAAAAAGGTATGCTCGCTTTCCATCACGCACCGCGCTAACCGAATGGGATTTTTGATGTGTTGGACACCGGCGACTGCGCCGGCGTTTAACGTGCGTCCATCCATAAAACTGGCATCGCATTCCACCACGCCATCGCGATTGAGATACGAACCAACGCCAGCATCGAACGCCGGATCGTCTTCCATGACGATAATTGCCGCTTGCACAGCATCTAGCGCCGTTCCACCTTGACGCAAAATATCCCAGCCCGCTTGGGCGGCACGGCGTGCACCTTCGCGATGGGGAGCGCGATCTTTTTCGGCGATGTCGCCGGCACCCCCATGCACAATGATTGCTTGTGTCATCGTGGACTCTCCCCTCTAGAGTATGTGAAATTGCACAACATTTTCATTATACTGCGTCGTGGAGGATGAAGCAAAAAAGCCGGGTGATCACCGGAAAAATCAACTTGAGCGAATTGTCTATCTGTGCTACAATGGTGCTAACTTTCAGTGGATTGTTCGGCGAGCGAGGAGGCAAGGTATGGCTCGGCAAATACTAGACCCCGATTCGATGGATGAGTTGGAACGTCAGATGGATCGGATGATTCAAACCTTCTTTCCCAACGAATATACGACGCGTCCACGTTTGTGGCGTCCGCCCACAGATGTGTATGAAACCGAAGAAGGCACGGTGGTCAAGATCGAAGTTGCCGGGATGTCGCCGGACGATTTCACGATCTCGTTCATCAATCGGACGCTGATTATTCGTGGCGTGCGCCAAGATACGGAAGAAAAGCAAAGTTTTCATCGGTTGGAGATTCCGTACGGCGAATTTCAAATCGAAGTGATTTTGACCGACACGTACGATGTGAATCAGATTCAAGCCAAGTATGACCGTGGCTTTTTGTATGTGATGCTCCCCAAACTGCGGCAAGCACATCGCGTGCCGGTGCGAGTGCAGACCAAGGAAGAGTAAATCGTAGCAACGCACTATTCTGGGATGAACTATGCATATCTTTGGAAAACGCGACGACGAAGAAAAGAAAGAACAATCGAATACGCCCAACATTCCAAGTGAATTGCCCATTCTGCCATTGCGTGGCACGGTGGTCTATCCACTCACCATCTTGCCCCTCAGCATCGGCATCGAACGGGATATTCGCTTGGTGGATGAAGCGGCAACATCCTCCAATCGCTTGATTGGCATTTCGCTGGTTCAAGATGCGCAAGAAGAGATTGGCCCGGACAGTTTGGCGAAGGTGGCGACCGTCGCCATCATTCATCGTTTGTTGCGTGCGCCGGACAATACGGTGCGTTTGATCGTGCAAGGATTGGAACGTATCCGCATCAAAGAATTCACAGCGACCGAACCGTATTTTCGCGCGCGCGTCGAGTTGTTGCCCGAGCCAGTCGAAAAGACCATGCAAGTCGAAGCGCTGATGCGCAACACGGTAGATTTGTTGCGGCGATTGGCGTCGCTCGCCACCGGTTTTCCGGAAGAAATCATTATGGCGGCGATGAACATTGACGACCCGCGTCAATTGGTCTATATGATCGCCACCGGGATGCGGATGGATTTGAAAGATGCGCAAGAGTTGTTGGAACTGGACAAGGTCGAAGACAAACTGACCAAACTCAACGCCTTGATCGCCAAAGAACTCGAAGTGTTGGAACTGGGCAAAAAGATTGCGTCGCAAGCCCAAGGCGAGTTGGAGAAAACGCAACGCGAGTACATTCTGCGTGAGCAGTTGAAACAAATCAAAAAGGAGTTGGGCGAAGAGGACGAGCAGAGCGTCGAGATCAAAGAGTACGAGAAAAAGATCGCTGAAGCGCAAATGACGCCCGAAGCCGAGAAAGAAGCGCGACGCGAACTGAATCGGATGCGTTCGATGCCCACCGCGGCGGCGGAATACAGCGTCATCAAAACGTACCTCGATTGGCTGGTGGAGTTGCCGTGGAACAAGACGACCGAGGATAATCTGGACATTACGCGCGCGCGCCAAATCTTGGATGAGGATCACTATGATTTGAAAGAAATCAAGGAGCGCATTCTTGAATACTTGGCGGTGCGCAAGTTGCGTTTGGAGCGCGGCGGCGATGAAGAAGCCCGCACGTACAAGGGTTCGATTCTGTGTTTTGCCGGACCGCCCGGCGTTGGCAAGACCTCGTTGGGTCAATCCATTGCGCGCGCGTTGGGACGCAAATTCATCCGAATGTCACTGGGCGGGATGCGCGATGAAGCCGAGATTCGCGGACATCGTCGGACGTACATCGGCGCATTGCCCGGGCGGATCATCCAATCCATCAAACGTGCCGAGTCGCGTAACCCGGTGATCATGCTCGATGAGGTGGACAAGATCGGGGCGGATTATCGCGGCGATCCTTCGTCCGCGTTACTCGAAGTGCTAGACCCAGCGCAAAACAAAACTTTCCGCGATCACTATCTGGATGTGGATTTCGATCTATCGCAAGTGATTTTCATTTGCACCGCGAATCAATTGGACACCATTCAGCCGGCGTTACGCGATCGGATGGAAATCTTGCAATTGGCGGGCTATACCGAAGACGAAAAGTTGAATATCGCCAAGGGGTACTTGGTGCCGCGCCAAGTCAAAGAGAACGGGCTCAAGCCGGACGAAATCGAATTTGAAGAAGCCGCCATTCGTCAGATCATTCGCGATTATACGCGCGAAGCCGGCGTGCGCCATCTGGAACGCGAAATCGGTTCAATCTGTCGCAAAGTGGCGACCCACATCGCGGAAGGCAAAGCGACGCGCGTGGTTGTGACCAAAGCCAAGGTCAGTGAATTGCTGGGCAAACCCAAGTTCTATGGCGAAGTCGCTGAACGTACAACAGTGCCCGGCGTGGCGACCGGTTTAGTCTGGACGCCGGTGGGCGGCGATATCGTCTTTATCGAAGCGACGCGAATGCCCGGTTCAAAAGGGTTCATCATTACCGGCCAATTGGGCGAGGTGATGAAAGAATCGGCGCAAGCTGCGTTGTCGTACGTGCGCTCCAAAGCCAAAGAATTGGGCATTCCCGATAAGGCGTTTGAAACGAGCGATATTCATCTGCACGTGCCGGAAGGCGCGACGCCCAAGGATGGACCCAGCGCGGGCGTAACGATGGCAACCGCGATTGCGTCGTTGATGACGAATCGCTTGGTACGGAACGACATTGCCATGACCGGCGAAATCACGTTGCGCGGGCGGGTTTTGCCGGTCGGTGGGATCAAAGAAAAAGTGATTGCGGCGCATCGCGCGGGACTCAAGACGGTGATTCTGCCCAAACGCAATGAAAAGGATTTGGATGAATTGCCAGACGACGTGCGTCAGCAATTGAATTTTGTCTTCGCCGAACAAGTCAGCGATGTGTTTGAAGCCGCGCTGACCAAAACGCCGGTGATTTCGCCGGATGGTGGGAATGGGCCGGAGGCTGACAGCGTCGCAGAAACACCCAAAAAGACCCCGCGCGTGGCTAGAAAGAATTGAGAAAATTGTTCTGGGGTATCTAATGGGCTGTACCAACGCGTCACGCGAGTAGGTTATTAGACCCGGCGCGCATTAGAGAGCATTCTATCCCAGAACCCCAGTGAACAATCGAATTATCGTATTCATCTGTGAATCATTGTTTGGCGACACACGATTGTGTGGCTGGGCGATTATTCGTTGTGCGCGACAATGATTCGTATTCAGGCAAGGGTCATTGCGGACGCTGGAAAGATTTTGCGCATTCAATTCGCACGCCTTTAGGGCTTTTATTTCTATTGTGCCGTATGGCAACTATTTAAGCCGTCGCGCGTGTGAGGCGCAAGCATTCGCCTTTTATTCGTTCTGAATGACTTGCGGTATTGTGGCGCCTCTTTTTTCCCCGCTGTGATCCTTCCTCACCCTTTGGAAGGGACCCCTATGGTTCAACGAAAAAAATCATCTCAACGTCAATGGTACCGGATGGATTTGCATATCCATACACCGGCTTCGGCGGATTTCAAGCAACCCAACGTTACCTATCTCGATTTCTTGAGGAAAGCCGAAGAAAAAAATCTGGACATTATTGCGTTCACCGATCACAATTCGGTGCGCGGGTATGCCCAACTGCTCGAAGAAATCGAATCGCTCGAATTACTAGAACGGCTCAAGCGTTTGCGCGACGACGAACGGGCGCGGCTCGGCGAATTTCGCCGCTTGCGCGAAAAAATCTTGTTGCTCCCGGGATTTGAATTTACCGCGACGCTCGGATTTCACATCCTAGGCATTTTCCCGCCGGAAACGACCGTGCGCGAATTGGAACATCTCTTGCTTTCGTTGCGTGTACCGGCAGAGAAATTGGATCAGGGCAGTGGCGAAGTGGGTGCCACCACCGATGCGCTCACCGCGTATCGCATGATTGATGAAGCCGGTGGGATGGCGATTGCGGCGCATGCCAATTCATCGCACGGGGTCGCCATGCCCGGTTTTGATTTTGGCGGACAGACGCGCATTGCGTACACCCAAGACCCACACCTCCTCGCGCTCGAAGTCACCGACCTGGAATCGAAATCGCGGCGGCGCACGGCGGCATTCTTTAGCGGCACCAAGCCGGAATATCCGCGCCGAATGCATTGTATTCAAGGCAGTGATGCGCATCGGCTTGATTTTGATCCCAAGCACAAGAATGAAATGGGCGTGGGGGAACGCGTAACCGAAATTCTGCTCGATGAATTATCGTTTGAGGCGATCAAAGCCGTATTCACCGGCAACGATTTTTCGCGGACGCGTCCCTATCGTCCTGCTGCCGAAGAACCGTTTGATCCACTGCGCGAAGCACGCGAGCAAGGTGAAACACTCATCCAAGCGTTCCACGAACATTGGTTGGACAAGCGCGGGGTGGCGCGCACGATCTTGCAAGATGTGGTCGCGTTGGCGAATACAAACGGCGGTACGATTTATATCGGTGCGAGCGCGGATGTGCGCAAGCCGGTGGTGGGGGTGGATCGTCCCGAACATGCCATCGCGGAACTGCGTGCCACGATTGCCAAAGAAATTACGCCCCCGCTCGAAGTGCAGATTGAGGTCCTCAAGAGTCAAGGCAAGAACGTGTTGCAAGTGATTGTGCCGCGCGGGAGTCAAGTGCCGTACGCCTTGGAGGATAGTTACATCTATGTGCGGTCGGAGAATGAAACCGGCTTGGCGGTGCGTGACGAGATCATTCAATTGGTGCGCGATGCGTTGATGGTTGAATGGGCGGCAACCGGCATCCCCGCGCCAACGCCGGTCGTTGTCGAGCCGCCGGTGGAAAAACCAGCGGAGACGATCCCTGCTTTAGCAGCGCCGCGTACCGGCGTAGAAATCGTTTCCGCCGAACAGCGCAAAGGGGTGTGGTACTATTCCGTGCGCGATTTGCGCAATGCGCGGGTCGTGCAGAATGTTACGCTCAAGAGCGCGCGCCGACTGTGGCAATATGCCATTACAGAACATCAAAAGGGTTTGCCCGATGTTAAAAAGTTGGCTTGGGTGAATGATCTGGCGATTATCAAAACGTATCGGCGGGGCGGCAAGTTGCGCTATGATTTGGCACAGCGGGTGGGCGCCAAATTGTTTGTGTATTATGGCGTGACGGAAGATGGTATTCATGGTCCTTGGCGCCACCTCGTTGAAGGTGAACCGATCAGCGAAGAAGCGATTCCAGAAATTGAGGTGGTTCCACCGGCGGAGGTTCTCGAAGTAGAGCCAGGGGCTCTCATCGAACACGTTGAAGAACCATCGGAGGTGAGCGCTCTGCCTCCACTCATCATCGAAGAAGAGGGAGCGGTGCCGGCACCCGAATTGCCGGTGATTGAGACCGAGCCGCCGGCGGAAGAGGTTCAACCCGAACCCTCGGCACCGGCGACATGGATTGAAGACGTTGCTTTTGTCGAGTCAGAGACTATCAAAGAAAAAATGCCAAAGGTTGCTGAAGAATTGCCGCCCACGCCAGCGGTGCCGGAGGCGGAGACGCCGCCAGAAAAAATGGAGGTACCCCCGGCAGAAAGCCAACCATCGGCAGGGGTGCCTGCGCCGCAAGCCCCCCTGGTTCCCAAATCGCGCGCACAAGAATGGCGCGAACAATTGGAACGCGCGATAGACGCGGCAAAAAAGGCGCGCGAGACGCCCAAGGATCAGACCGCCAACGACCAATCGCCGACGATTGATCACGCCAATTCCTCTGGAGCATAAAGATTGCAGCGCATTGGTGCTTTGATCGCCGCGATTCTAATGGCGGGCTTGTTTAGTCTCCCGGTCGCCGCGCAATCGCCGACGCTTCACACGGTGGCGTGGGGCGAGACGTTGTATAGCATCGCGCGCGCGTATGGCGTAACACCGCAAGCCATTGCGGACGTGAATGGCATTCACATCAACAGTTGGGTGTATGCCGGCACACAGTTGAAAATTCCAAACCCAACGAGTGTGCCGGCATCTATTTCGCCGACGACGCCCAGCGGTTTCTACACCGTGCGCGCGGGCGACACACTCTTTTCGATGGCGAACCGATTTGGTACCAGCGTCAACGCGCTGGCGGCGGCGAACAATTTGCCACCGAACGGCGTGATCTATGTCGGATGGTCGCTCAAGATTCCATCGCGCGCCACAGCCAACTTATCATCCCCCAATCAACGTACACACATCGTCCAAGCCGGCGAAAATCTTTTGCGCATCGCGTTGCGGTACGGGACGACCACGCAAGCGATTGCGTACGCCAACAACCTGCCCAACGATTGGCTCATTTATCCGGGTCAACGACTTGACATTCCAAGCGCGCCAGCGCCACAATCGAATGCGACCGGCTCAACCTTGAACATTCGATTGACGAACATCCCCTTGTTTCAGCAAAAGCAAACCCTTACGTGCGAAGAGTCTGCCGCTGCGATGGCGGCGCGTGGCGCATTCACCGAAAGTCAATTGCTTGCCGTGATGCCGCGCAGTGAAAATCCGTTCAACGGCATTCGCGGGCAAACCGATGCGCCGGCCTATGGCGGCTTGACCGATTACGGTGTTTATGCGCACGGTTTGCAAAAAGGTTTGGCCGCGCTCGGTATCAAATCCCAGGTGCTTTATAATTCAAGTTACGATGATTTTCGGAGTGCGATCATTGACCATTTGCGCGCGGGACGTCCGGTGATTTGGTGGCACACGTGGCAAGATTCGTACCAAGTGCCAGTCGTGGTCAAGTTGTCCGATGGCACGACGGTCAAATTGACGCCGTACGAACACGCCAGCGTGATTGTTGGCGTGAACGACAGCGGCGTTACCTACAACGATCCGTACGATGCCTCGGTGCGATTTGTGGCGTGGCAAGATTTTCGCCGCGTGTCGGCGTACTTTGATCATATGGCGTTGGTGGTTTGGTGATGCGGTGATTGGGTGATGAGATGATTCGATTGCGCGAATTTACGCTGGATGATTACGACGTTGTGTACGCACTCTGGCAAGACTCTGCGCCCGGCATTGGTCTCAGCCGATCGGATACGCGCGCGGAGATCGCTAAAAAATTGCAACGCGACCCGGATCTGTTTCTGGTGGCAGAAGACGATGGCAAAATCATCGGCACTGTCATTGGCGGGTACGACGGACGGCGCGGCATTATTTATCATCTTGCCGTCGCACGCGAATATCGTGGCAACGGTATCGGCAAGAGGCTGATGGCAGAGGTGGAAAAACGCTTGGCGGCGAAAGGTTGTCTCAAAGCCTATTTGCTAGTGACGCGCGAGAATACGGAGGTGATCGAGTTCTATCAGCGGCTGGGCTGGGAGACGATGGAGATCACGCTGATGGGCAAGTCATTCACTCCATCGAAAAAGGAGACGTGCTAAATTGAAACGACCACGTGCGCGCGATCTAGGCATCAAAATCGGACGAATCAAGCCGGGACGTTACAATGCGATCACCGATGTGGCGGGCGTACGCGTTGGGCACGTAACGTTGATCGAGGGCCAGGGCAAGTTGATTCCCGGCAAAGGACCCATTCGCACCGGCGTGACGGCGATTCTGCCGTACGGCGGCGATTTGTTTTTGGAAAAAGTGACCGGTGCGGTGCTGCGCATCAACGGTTTCGGTGAAGTCACAAACGCCGAACAAGTGCATGAGATGGGGTTCATCGAAGGACCGATCATGCTGACCAACACATTCAACGTTGCGCGCGTTGCCGATGCCGTGATGGATTGGTCGCTAGAACGCAACGCGCAACAAGGGGTTGAAACGTGGGGCCTTAGTCCCGTCGTTGCCGAGACAAGCGATATGTACCTTAACGATATTCGCGGCCGGCATGTGAACCGCGAGCATGTCTTTCTGGCGATTGATGCAGCAAAGGGCGGACCAGTGGAAGAGGGTTCGGTGGGCGGCGGCACCGGCATGATCTGTTACGATTTCAAGGGTGGCATCGGGACGGCATCGCGCAAGTTGCCGGACAAACTAGGCGGCTATACGATTGGCGTGTTGGTGCAATCCAATTTTGGTTGGCGACCGCAATTGGTGATTGATGGCGTGCCGATTGGACGCGAACTGGTTCACTATAAGCCGGTGCGTCGGCGTCCCCAAGGGGTGCGCGAGTTTCAGCGTCAAGTGGAGAGCGGCTCGGTCATCGTTGTGATTGCGACCGATGCACCGTGTTCCTCGCGCATTCTGACGCGCTTGGCCATGCGTGCGCAAAATGGATTGGCGCGCACCGGCTCACACACCGGCAACACCAGCGGCGATTTTGTGATTGCTTTTTCGACGACGCGCCGCAAAAAACATTTCGCCGATGCGTTGACGTACAGCGCGGAGCAAATCATCGAGCAAGGCGATCTCATCAACTATATGTTCTGGTCGGTGGTCGAAGCGACGGAAGAAGCAGTCCTCAACTCGCTCTTTAAATCGGATACAATGATTGGGCGGGATGACCACATTGTCCCCGGCTTGCCGATTGAAGAGACCATCGCCTTGATGAAAATGTATGGTCATCCCGAAGTGCATTTGCCGTAACGTGGTGCAACCATGCGAATTGGCATTCTGACGATCAGTGACCGCGCCTCACGTGGCGAATACGAAGATCAATCGGGTCCCGCGTTGCGCGAGGTGATTCAAAAGCATTTTGAGGAAGATATTGACTTGATGCACATCGTCCCCGATGATTTTATGGAGATCAAGCGCACGCTCCTCAAATGGTGCGACGATGCGCATCTGGATTTGATTCTGACCACCGGCGGCACTGGCTTTTCCCCGCGCGATGTTACGCCCGAAGCGACCAAGCAAGTGATCGAACGGGAAGCGCCCGGCTTGGTCCAAGCGATGATTGCGGCATCGTTACAAAAAACCCCGCACGCGATGCTCTCGCGGATGGTTGCCGGGATTCGTGGACAGACCCTCATCGTCAATTTGCCCGGCAGCCCCACAGCCGCGTGTGAGAACTTGGCGACGATTTTGCCGGCGATCCCGCACGCTATCGAATTGTTGCGCGGGACTGCCGGCGATCGGCATCGAGCGGAAAAAGTTTAACCACAGGGCACACAGAGATCATAGAGAATGGAATATATTTTTCCTCTGAAAAAGGAAGGTTCGTAGTACGGCGGCGCGATGCATCGCGCGACTACAAACCGATTTGCGGGAGAGCAAACGATGAAAACCTCTACCTATCGCTGGCTCGTCGTAATTGTTTTCTTCCTGTTCATGTTGCTCCACCAAGCGGACAAATTGCTGATCGGTCCGCTCACCTCACCGATCATGCAGACCTTTGGGATTGACGAAGCGCAAATGGGCGCAGTGTTCACCGGCGCGCTCATCGTCGGCTCGATTTTGTATCCGCTGTGGGGTTACTTGTACGATCGCTTTGCGCGCGCCAAGTTACTCGCGCTTGCCTCATTCATTTGGGGGGCAACCACCTGGCTCAGCGCGATCGCACCGACGTATCCCACGTTTCTGGCGACGCGCGCGTCCACCGGCATTGACGATTCGAGTTATCCCGGGTTGTACAGTCTCGTCGCCGATTATTTTGGCCCGCAGGTGCGCGGCAAAATCTACGGCTTGTTGCAAATCGCGCAGCCGCTTGGCTATATGATCGGTTTGATCGTTGCCACGATGTTCGTGGGCACGTTGGGCTGGCGCGGAATTTTTTATGTGACCGGCACACTCGGCATCGTCCTCGCTGTCGTTATCTTTTTGGCTGTGCGCGAGATGCCGCGTGGTCAAGGTGAGCCGGAACTCGCCGACCTGGATCGGATTGGCATTTATCGGTTTGATCTCAAAATTGCGTTGGGCTTGTTCAAGAAAAAGAGTCTGCTCTTGCTCTTTGCGCAAGGATTTGTGGGCGTCTTTCCGTGGAACGTGATCACGTATTGGTTCTTTCGCTATTTGGAAACCGAACGCAAATATTCACCCGATGCGGTCTTGCTGACGATGGCGCCCGCGATTCTGGTTTTAGCGTCCGGCTATTTCATCGGCGGGGCAATTGGCGATTTCTTTTTCAAGCGAACCTCGCGCGGGCGCGTGCTGGTGGCGATGGTGGGGGTCTTGACCGGCGCGATTCTCCTTTTCTTGATGATGAATGTGCCCATCGAAAATCAAGGATTGTTTTTTGTCATGCTCTTGCTCACCGCGATCTTTATCCCCTTTGCCTCGGCGAATGTGATCTCGACGGTGTACGACATTACGTTGCCCGAAGTGCGCAGCACCGCGTTAGCCGTGCAGTATTTCATCGAGGGAAGTGGTGCCGCGCTCGCGCCGTTGATGGCGGGCATCATTGCGGTGCGTTCGTCGTTGCACGATGCCATCCTGATCATTTGCGTAACCACGTGGTTGATCGGCGCAGGATTTCTCGCGCTCACGGCGTATTGGGTCCCGCGCGACATCAAGGTTTTGCGTGAGCAAATGCGCGAGCGCGCGGAATACGAACGCGCCCGGCAAGCGCGCTAGGTTTTTCGATGCTTGACGTTTTGGTGATTCAGTGGCACGCCAGCGATACGACGGTGTCGCAAAAGTTTTTCGACGCTGCGACCGCGATGATCGAACGCGCGGCGCGCGAGGGCGCGCGGTTGGTCGTGTTGCCCAACCTTGCTTTGCCGATTCCGCGTGAAACGTTTATTGATTTCTTCGCCGCCCTCGCGCGCCGCACGCAAATCTACCTTGCTCCCGGCACCTTCCTCGAACGTGAAGGCGATGGGCTTTTCAACACCGCGTACCTTTTTGCATCGGATGGAAAACTGGTTGGCACGCAACGTCAGACCCATCGCTCGCCGCAAGAAATCGCGCAAGGATTCGCGCCGGGCGATGAGCTGAACGTGTTCGATATCGGCAGCGCGCGCGTGGGTTTTGTGATCGGCACCGATGTCGAGTATCCCGAAGTGTCGCGCATCCTTGCCTTGCAAGGCGCGAATGTGTTGATTCATCCGGCGGCCTATGCCACGTGGAGTCGAGAACATTTCCTGCTTGATCTCTGGCGCGAGGTGCAAGCAAATCAAGTGTTTGGGGTGCAAGCGTGCGTGGCGGGCAAAGGCCAATCGGCGATTTACGCGCCGGTGGAACTGACGCCCGATCATCGTGGCGTCCTTGCCCAAAGTAACGCCGGCGACACCATCAGCGCGACGCTCGATTTTGATGCGTTGCAACAAGTGATTGACGCTTATCCGATTTTTGATTTCTTCAATTACGATTTTTATTCCAATCAATTTCCCAATGTATATGTGAAAGCGACGGAACACATAGCGCGTGTTGCGTGATGCGTATTCCGTTTGGAAACTATGTCTATCCAAGATCGTCTACTTTCCGCCGCCATCAATGCACTCCTCGCCTATAAATCGCGCCCCGACCCAATTCGTCGTGTATTGAAGAATCGCAAAGATGCACGCGCGCCTCTGCCTACCCGGGATCGCGTTACTGTCGCCGTTGTCCAAATGCAACTCGATCTCGTTAACGAGGGGCTGCAATTCGCCGCCAAGTACTATTCGCTCGTGCAGGAGGCCGTCGAACGCGGCGCGCAATTGATTGTGTTCCCGGAATATGCGTGGTTGCCGATTCTGGGTTTGTTGCCGCCGGTGCGTAACATTGCGCGCCAAGGTGTTTCGCTCGATGAGGCAGTGAACGAGTTAGGCGGCGGACGCGGCTTGACAATCGAAGGTGTTTTTCGTACGATTGCGCCCGCCGTCAAACGCATTTTTGAAACGACCGCGCGCGAACTTGCCATGCGGTTTCGTGTCTTTCTGATGCCGGGCACAGCGTTGACGATGGATCGGGCAGGGCATCTCTTCAATACCGCGTACTTGTTCGCGCCGGATGGGTCGCTCATCGGCACGCAAAATAAACTACATCCCACGACGCTCGAAAAAGATTGGCTGACGACCGGTTGCGAAATAAGCGTGTTCGATTTGGGATTCACTAAAATCGCAATGCCGGTGTGCATGGATTTCACATACTGGGAAACCACTCGCATCGCGACCTTGCGTGGCGCGGAGATTCTGCTCGATATGTCAGCAGATGCGACAGCGAACGATTATTATCTGGCGATTCGCGGCGACGAAACGCGCATTCAAGAAAGTTTGGCATACAGCACACGCGCGTATTGCATCACCAAATTGTTCGGCTTGAATTTTTGCGGCCCTAGCCACATCGCCGCGCCGCTCGGTTTGTACGACAATGCCACGACGTATCTTGCGCGCACCCAAACGCACAACCGCGAAGAAATCATCGTTGCCGATCTTGATCTTGCACGCTTGCGTGAATTTCGCGCGGCGCATCCCCGCGATTTCAATGTGGCATTGTACAAAAGGTATTTGCCGCGCGTGTATGAAACGTATCGCCTCCGAGTTACCCAAGACGGCAAGCGTAGGATTTTCAACTAAAGATGGAACTGTTGTTGCAGGGACTGGTACTCGGCTTTTCGATTGCCGCGCCCGTGGGACCGATCGGTGTGCTGTGCATTCGGCGCACGCTGGCGGAGGGACGCGCGAGTGGTTTTGTTTCTGGACTTGGCGCGGCGACGGCGGATGCGATTTATGGAAGCATCGCCGCGTTCGGTTTGACCGTCATTTCGAGCGTGTTGGTCGAACAAAAAGTGTGGTTGGGTTTAATCGGCGGCGCGTTTTTGTGTTATCTGGGGATTCGCACATTTCTCGCGCGACCATTGCCACAGCCGGCAACGGCGGTGCACGGGCAGGGCTTGGTGAGCGCGTACGCCTCAACGTTTTTTCTCACGTTGACTAATCCTATGACGCTTCTTTCCTTCGCGGCGATCTTTGCCGGGTTTGTGCGTGGCAATAGCGATGGACTATCTTCAGTAATGTTGGTGCTGGGAGTGTTCCTTGGCTCGGCGATGTGGTGGTTGCTGCTGAGTGGCGGGGTGGGCTTGTTACGTGCGCAATTCGATCTGAATGCGTTGCGTTGGGTCAATCGAATTTTTGGTATAATCATTATCGCATTTGGCATCATCATTTTGCATAATCTTTGAAGGAGCAAAAGCGTGCGTTTCTTTAGCGCAAATTTCAACGATCTCAAAAAATTTTCAAGCGAACAGTTGACCAACGTGAACCTGTTCGACGGCGAAGCGTTCTACGGGCGATTACTTTGTTTCGCGCGTGGCAACGTGGTGCCCTATCACAAACACGAACACACTGATGAAGTGTTCGATGTGCTCGAAGGCGAAGGCACGATTTTGATTGACGGGCGCGAAATGCGTGGCACGCCGGGAACGATTCTGTACGTCCCCGCCGGCATCGAACATGGTTTTCGTGCGGATGGCACCGCGCAGTGGGTCGTGCGCGAGACGGTGCATGAACGCATTTACGCCGGGCGCGCGGCAAAGATGGTCATCCGCGCCGCGCTCAGACGCTTGCCGGTTATTGGCAAATAAGTCAGTGAAGACTTGCAAAACCTGCAAGTCTTTTTTTATGCTATAATGCGCGCGTTTTGAATCGCTCCGCAAAAGGACAAGAAATGAATCGCAAGTTTCTGTTGGGTTTAATCGTTATCCTGACGTTGTGCATATGTCTGGTGTTGGGAGGCACCGGCATTCTCGTGCTCCAATCATCAGAGGCAAGCCACCTGTTCGGTTGGGAACCTACGCCCACGGTCTTGACGCCCATCCGTGTGCCGGGATCATCGCAATCATCGAGCGCGAATTCTTTGCCTATCCCATCCTTGTCTTCCGTCTCAACCGCGACGTTGGAGGCATTAGCGCGGACAGAAATTCCGCCGCGCGATTTGTATCAAATCGTTCCACGCCTCCGCAAGAATCCAGACCTTGCCAAAACGATTCCGACCCCCACGCCGCGCACGCTCAAGGTGGGCGACAAGGAAAAATTTTTCGTCGTTGAAAATGCGGCGACCGGTAAATATCGGACGGTGACGGCGACGTTGCAGATCGTTACACCGAACGGATATTTTTGGGTGGAAGATGGCTTGAACGTTGATCGCGCCGCGTTGCAAAAATCGGCGGACTTGTGGGAAAAGCAAATCTACCCAACGAACGTAAAATATTTTGGTGACCCCGGTCGCGGCTTGGACGGCGATTCGCGTGTGCATATCTTGAGCACGCGCTTTCAAGAAGCGGCGGGTTATTTTAGCAGTGTGGATACGTACCCCCGTGCGCTAGTTCCCTTTAGTAACGAACGACACCTGATTTATATGAACGCCGAAGCGGTGCGTCCCGGGAGCAATGAATTTAACGGTGATCTCGCACACGAGTTTCAACATCTCATTCACAATCGTCAAGCCAAACACAACGCCGGGTGGATGGACGAGGGGATGAGCGATCTGGCGATTAAACTCAATGGCTATCCGGTGCTGGGCGTGTTGGATCTCTTTGCTCGCAATTACGATACGCAACTCAACACGTGGGCAAATTCGCCGAACGCCGCAGGTGCGCATTATGCCGCGTCGTACCTTTTCTTCAACTACGTGGCGCAACGCTGGGGCCCCGATTTTATTCGCGCATTGATTCACGCGCCACGCGAAGGCATCAACGGTTTCCAAGGGGTCTTGGATCAACGCGCCAATGGATTGCGCTTTGACGATTTGTTTGCCGATTGGGCAATTACGAATTATCTCAACGATCCCAGTGTCGAGAACGGACGTTACGCGTACGCCAATGAGAGCATGTTTAGAATTACCCGTGTCCCCTCGTTCAATCAATATCCCGGCGAACGCGCTGCCACAATGCAACAGTATGCGGCAAGTTATCTCACATTGCAGCCGGCAAGCGGTGACGTTACCGTCTATTTCACTGGCACCACAACGGTAAAATTGTTGGCGACGAATGCGTACAGTGGGCAATGGATGTGGTACTCAAATCGTGCCGATATGGCGAATATGACGCTGACCCGGCAATTCGATTTGACCAAGGTGAATCGTGCAATGTTGCAGTTTTGGACATGGTACGATATCGAAGCCAATTATGATTATGCTTACGTCGAGGTCTCGACCGATGGCGGCAAAACCTGGGATATTCTCAAAGGCAAATTCACCACGAACGAGAATCCGAATGGTGCCAATTATGGCGAAGCCTTCACCGGCAAATCGGGTGTCCTTGACGACAAGGCATCACCGCAATGGGTGCGCGAGCAAATAGATTTGACCCCGTATGCCGGCAAGAACATTCTCTTGCGCTTTGAGTATATCACGGACGATGCGTACAACACGCCGGGCTGGGCGATTGATGACATCACGATTCCAGAAATCAATTACAGCGACAATGTGGAAAACGGCGAAGGGGACTGGCAAGCCGCCGGTTTTATTCGCACCGATAACGTGTTGCCACAAAAATACATTGTGCAACTGATTCAATTCGGTTCGTCCACGCGTGTGATACGCGTCTCCCTTGATTCGTTCAATCGAGGTAATGTAACGATCAACGGATTCGGCAAGGACATTTCCCGCGCCGCGTTGGTGGTTACCGCACATGCACCGACCACCACCGAGCCAACCGAGTACCAAGTGGGAGTTGCGCCCAAATAAATGCTTCTCTTTATCCTGGGGACACTCACGCTGTTGATCTTTCTGGCGTGGGCAACATATCGCAGCGCGCGAGTACTGCGTGAGATTGCGTCGCAAGTGAATGTGCTTTTGTTGCCCGCCGAAAATGTGATGCGCGTTGGCTTGTTGAGCGTTTGTTTTTTGCTCGCGCGCGCCAGCGGTTTGCCGGATGCGCAGTTCGGTTGGAACGCGACGAATCTCGCGCAACACATTTGGTTAGGCGTTATGGTCGGTGCAATTGCCGCCATCAGTGTTCCCTTGTTCACGCGTTGGGCAATCGCGCAGTTTGGCAAGCACATCTATTCGCCAATTGTCGTGCAGAGCATTATGCCACGCCGCCCAATCGAATGGGTGTGGATTCCACTCGCCTTGATCCCCGCGGTTGCACTCGAAGAAGTATTGTTTCGTTCGCTTTTGCTGGGTGGCTTTGCCAGCTTTGCACCACCAATCTTGCTCGCCGTCGTTTGGTCGCTCATCTTTGGGGCGATGCATGCGCCGCAAGGCACACTGGGCATTGTCGTGGCATCAGCGTTGGGTTTGTTCCTCTCGGCGATGTTTCTGAGCACGCAAAATATTTTCGCGCCCATCGTTGCGCATTACACGATCAATCTGGGGCAACTGGTGTGGGCGTCCAAGGATCGTTATTGGGAGAATTATGACGCAGGCGATCATTCTTGATCTGGACGGCTTGATCGTTGACAGCGAGCCAATCCATCAACGGTCGGTCAATCTGTTACTCCAACAATTTGGCATCGCGTATCAATTTGAAACCGAAGAGTACGGCAAATGTTTTGTGGGAATTCCGGTGATCGAAAATGTCCATTATCTCAAGGCGCGCTTTGGTTTGTCAGGCACGCCGCAAGAAATCGTCAATGCACGTGAGGCGATCTATGAAGCGTTGATTGCTGACCCGGCAAATCTGGTGATGATGCCGGGAGTTTTAGACTTGCTCGAGGCGGCAAGCGTGCGGCGCATCCCATTGGGGGTGGCGTCCGGCTCACCGCGCCATCAGGTTGAAACAGTTTTGCGCGGGATGGGAATTATCGAACGATTTCACACGATTGTCGCCGGCAACGAGGTGCCAAGAACCAAGCCCGCGCCGGATGTCTATTTGCGCGCGGTGGCGCAACTGGGCGTTGCGCCTCAAGGTTGTATCGCGTTGGAGGATAGTGCGACCGGCATTACGGCGGCAAAAGCGGCGGGGATGCGCGCGATTGCGGTGCCGAATTACTTTACCGCACATCAAGATTTATCGCATGCAGATTTGTGTGTGCCAAATTTGCTTGCCGCGTTGCCAATGTTGTTTGGATAAGAATCCACCGGTGTTGCAGATTACGCTGAACAATTTTTCTGCCGAATCTGAGTAATCTGTGGATTGTTTTTCTGTCAAATAAAAATCCGAGTCTCTACGCGGGACCCGGTTTTTTGTTGTCGTCGGTCTTGTTCTCTTCATTTACTTGCGCAAGCATTCCTTCGGTGAAAAGAAACTCGTACACTTGAGCGCAACCGTAGCAACAAAAATTCAAATCGCGCCCGCCAATATTTTTGACGACCGGATGCTTGGTCTCTGCGTCGCAGTGTTCACATTTTGCCATCGTTACTCCCATAACACAAACGGTCCAACCGTGAGCGCCGGAATGAAATGCATAATCCCTAGCCCGCGCAGAATCGCTTGCACGCCAAACAGCAAAACAAATACCGCCGCCACCTTCATCAAGTTGCCGCGCAATTGTGGCGCAATCGCCCCCGATGCCAGCCCAAATCCCAGCAACGTTGGAATCGTGCCCAGACCGAAAGCAATCATCGTGAGTGCGCCGCCATAAATCGTTTGCGTGCTTGCCGCGTTGACCAGCATCGCGTAAACGAGTCCGCACGGTAGCAAGCCCCACAACAAACCAATCGCCACACTGCTGGCGATACCGGATTTGCCAAACAGTCCGCGCATCCGGCTCATCGGCGAGGCGGCGCCGGTTACTGAGGTTGCTATTGTTTCAATGGGAGGAAGTACGCCCATCAGCGAGAGACCGATGGCGACCATCACGATGCCGACGAGGATAGACAAGCCGCCTTGCCAACCCACGAACGCGCCGGCTTGTTCCAGCAATGAACCGGCAAATCCCATCAGTGCGCCCAGAATAGCATAAGTGGTCACGCGGCCTAGATGCACCGGCGCCAGTGAGGTTGTGCGCCTCAGCCAGCCAGTATTTGCGGCGGCGGGGCGTCGCGCGGAATAGATCGCCACGATGCCGCCACACATTCCGATGCAGTGACCAAAACTGCTGATCACGCCGGTCACAAAAGCAAGTACCAAATTCCCAAAGATCATCTGTGATCCCTTTCTAGAATCAATGTGCCATTTCGTCTGCAAAGCGGCTATGTGTTGGATTAGCCTAGATTTCGCACCTGCGCCGTCAAATAGACCATGTGGCTAGTCCAGCCGCTCCAGGGACGCGCATGCTTATTGGTCAGGCGAGGGTGCGAAAGCGAGGCTTAGAGCACAATGTCAAAGTACACGTTTTGTTTCTGCCCGCCCTGTTCGATGATGACATTGATGCGCCAACCGCCGCGCATCGTAAAGCGACCAATGGCTTGGTATTTGCCATCGCCCAATGCTTTGGCTTGGGGTTTGTTTGCCGGCATCCACATCGAAGGCATCGTCAAATCGAGACTGACATTGGCGTCAGACACGGTGTTCCCTTTTTCATCGGTCAGGGTAATGTCGAACGTCGTGGCGGAGAATGCGGCGGGCGCCGGTGTCATCGTCAAGGTAATGCGCAGATTGCCGGCTTGTCCCCCATACGCATTACCCGATTTGGTCAGCACGCCGGGCGCAACGCTCGATGCGGAAGATGACGTGGTCGAATTGGTATTGGGGGTTGCTTGAGTTGATGGAACAGTTTGCGATGGCGTGGAATTGTCGAGACACGGACAATTTGCCATCATCCCGGTACGATTGTCCATCATTCGTCCCATCATTCTACCGCCCATGCCATAACCGTTGGCGGCAAGATTTGTCTGAGTTTGCGCGAACGCATATAAATTTCCGCCGATGAATCCCAAGGCGGTGAACAGCACGATGACTATCGCACCAAGACTAAACAGAACAAAACGATTCATAGGTATCCTCTCTTGATGTAGTTGGCACAAGTTTAACATCAAGATATGGAAAAGTTATGGAGAAAAAAATTACAGCCCTAACTGAAAGAACGCGGTTTGTTTTTGCCCCGCGCGCTCGATGATCACGGCGATTTGCCAACCGCCGCGCATCGTAAAACGACCGGTCGCACGATATTTGCCATCGCCCAATGCTTGCGCGCGCGGGCGATTCGCCGGCATCCACATTGAAGGCATGGTCAAGTCCAAACTGACGATGGCATCGGATACGGGCGCGCCTTTTTCATCGGTGATGGTAATGTCGAATGTCGTTGTTGAAAAGGCGGCGGGCGGTGGCGTCATTACCAATTGCACATTCAGATTGCCGGCTTTGGCAGTCATTCGATTGGATGAACTATTCGTCGCCGGTGCGGGCATCAAGCCGATGAGAATGAGCGTGATGCCCGCAACCAACGCAACAATCATCAGTCCTATTAATAAACGAGAACGTTTCACGGATAATCCTTTTTCTGATATTTTCCAAAGACTAGTGCAACAACATGAAATAGTTGCATACCAGACCGATGGGAAAACGTCGCCAGACGCGGTTAAAAATCGAATTGCCACTATGCACGTTCATGTTGGTGCACTAGATAGTGTTTGCCATCAAATCGTATTCGCTTGCATCGGTGATTTTCACGCGCACGAAATCACCCGTGCGCAATTCTTTTTCAATGACAACTACCCCATCTACTTCGGGGGCGTCGCGGTACGAGCGTGCAATGCTCACCCCATCGCCCGCGCCTTCGATCAACACGTCAAGTTCTTTGCCCACCCAGCGTTTGTTTTTGGCGAGCGAGATTTTTTGTTGCAACGCCATCGCGCGCTCACGGCGATATTTTTTCGTTTTGGTGGCAACCTGGTTTTCCATCGTTGCCGAAGGTGTGCCTTCTTCGCGCGAGTACTCAAAGATGCCCACCCGATCGAATTGTTGTTCCTCCAGAAATTCCAAGAGCGCGTTGAACTCGTCATTGGTTTCGCCGGGAAAGCCCACGATGAATGTCGTGCGAATTGCAATGTCTGGCATCGCAGCGCGCAAATCCTCCAACATCTTGCGCGCGACCACAATGTTGGGACGTTTCATTCTCCGCAAGGTTTCCGGGTGCGCGTGTTGAAGCGGCACATCGAGATAGTGCAACACCTGCGGATAGCGCGCCATCGTTTCGATCAGGCGCGGCGTAACATGCCCGGGATAGGCGTACATCAAACGCAACCAACGCAAACCCTCGACCTCGGTACACAATCTTTCGATGAGCGGCGCGAGCGCATCACGTTGTCCCCAGTCCCAGCCATAGGCAGTTGTATCTTGCGCGACCAAAACGATTTCCTTAACCTCGTGTGCAACCAAGTCGCGCGCTTCGGCGATGACGGCTTCAACCGGCTTGGAACGATGTGCGCCTTTGATGGCGGGAATGAGGCAAAAGGTGCAAGGACGATCACAGCCGTCCGCGATTTTGAGGTACGCGCTGGGGGCGTGAATGGTGCGAGGAAATCGTTCGATGATCGAGCGTGCGGAGATTTGCTCGGTGGGCAAGCCGGCGTAGGCTTCGTTCAACCAATCATCATCACGCGCGCGCGAAACGAGATGTTCGATCAAGCGTGGCATGGCGAGCCAATGCCCGGCGTCAATCACCGCATCCACTTGGGGAACCTCACGCTGAACGGTTTCGCCATAACGCGAGATGAGACAGCCCGCCGCGATGAGTAGTTGTCCCTCGCGTTTCTGTTCGCCCAACTCACGTAACGTGGCGAGCGATTCTGCGCGCGCAGCTTGTAAAAAGCCACACGTGTTCACAATCAAAACATCGGCATCCTTTGCGTTTTCCGCGCTCTGAATGCCGGCTTGTTCCAGGATTGCGCCCATTCCATCGGAATCGGCGACGTTCTTGGCGCAGCCAAGGGTATAAAGATAGTATCGCATAGGATTAAAATGTGGGAGTCGCGGTTGGCAGCTCGGTTGGGGTTGCCGATGGGGTCAGCGTTGGTGTTACCGTCGGCATTTCGGTCGGTGTCTCGGCTGGTGTGGGTGAAAGGGTGGGTGTGGCGGTTGGCGTAACTGTGTTCGTTGGCGTACGCGTTGAGGTTGCCGTTGCCGTGATGGTCGGTGTTGCGGAAGGCGATGGTGTTGATGTACTCATCGGCGCGCTGGGCGTGATCGGTCGGGGTGGCACCGGGGTTTCGCTCACCAGCTGCCCTCGTTCATTGATCGTGAATTGGCGTTCGATCAATTTGGTTTCGGCAAAGTTACGTGCGGCAAACCAACGCGTGTTTCCATTGACCGAAAGAATCGCGTTCTTGGGATTTTCGACACGCACGTACAATATATCGCGCGCGCTCCACGATCGCGTGGTTCCGCCGGCAATCGAACCATCAAACACCATCATACCATCCACGCCCACTTGAATCTTGATCGTGTCGGTAACGCTCACCTCAAAATTGATGACCACTGTTGCTTCGCCGGTGCGACGCGGCGTAACGCTTGGCGTTGGTGTTGGATTCCCGGGAAAAGTGGGAAAAGGTGCGATGGTTTCAGCAAGGGTTGGAATGGGGGTCGGTTGTGCGCCGGGCGCGGATGTGGCTGTGCGAGTTGGAGGAACGCGCGTCGGAACGGATGTCGGTTGCAGTTGGGCGATGAAGGACATGGTTGCGAGCGAAGCAAACAAACCGATTGTCACACACAGCAAAAGAATGATGGCAACGATGCCGGCGATGACCGGCAGAGATGGTGGTCGGCGCGTCAAATGGGCAAGTGAAAATCGCCCGGGTTGTGTTGGGATCGGTTCGAGTGATTCCGGCGGTTCAAGTTTTTCCGGCGGCTCGGTGGGCTTGGGCATCAACGGCGGCGGTGCAATTTTTTTCTTCGGTTCTTCCGGCATCGGTTGTAGTTCAACGGGTGGTGGTGGCGGAGGGGGCGCCGGTTTTTCAACAATCGGTGGAGCAATCGGCTCGACGCGTGGCGCGGGAGGTGGCGGCGGAGGCGGCGTTATATCGGCGGTGTAGAGTTCCAGCATTTCATCCGGATTCACGCCGAGATAAGTCGAATAGGTGCGAATCAATCCGCGTAGGAAGGGTGCGGGTGGCAGATGTTCATAATCACCTTCTTCCAACGCTTGGATAATTGTCCCGCGGATACGGGTATCAATTTCAACTTGATATATTGAGATGCCGCGCGCCTCACGCGCTTGGCGAAGTTGTTCACCCAAGAGAGACATCGCCACAAGTTTACCACATAAAGCGCTGTTTGCAAAACGATTGTGCGAACCTTTGCCT
Source organism: Chloroflexota bacterium (assembly GCA_037440625.1). Classification (GTDB taxonomy): domain Bacteria; phylum Chloroflexota; class Anaerolineae; order UBA4142; family UBA4142; genus DAOTXS01. The sequence goes on along the minus strand of JBBITT010000013.1, from coordinate 9,738 downwards.
TTGGTCAATGCTTGTGCTATAATTATTTTTGGTGAATCAAATGGAAACCTCCTCACAAAGACGTTATCCGCGTCAACGAAAAAATGGAAACGCGTTACTCAAGGGGATTGGGCTAATCGTTCTTACGCTGTTGGCATGCGGCGGACTTTTTTTTGCCTATCAAATCTATGATACAGTGCGCGAAGCCGTGATCGCGTTAGGGTTGCCGGATATTGGCGAATTGCCGGTGATCTCGGCGGGCGGACCGCAGCCCACTCGTGAACCTGTCCCCAACATTGCTGTGGGCGAACGCGTCAATGTTTTGGTGTTGGGGATTGATCGCCGTCCCACCGAAAAATGTCCGTGTCGGACTGACACAATGATTTTGGTAACCCTTGATCCCAAGGCATCCACGGCTGGGGTGTTAACCATTCCACGCGATTTGTACGTGATGATTCCCACCGTGGGCGAGAATCGCATTAACACCGCGGCGTTTTACGGCGAGTTGTACAAATATCCCGGCGGTGGACCTGGGCTTGCCAAGAAAACCATCGAGTACAATTTTGGGCGCCCCGTGCATTACTATGTTTTGGTAGATTTTGCTGGCTTTCGCAAAGTGGTGGATGCACTAGGCGGGATTGATATTGACGTACCCAAACCGATCAACGATCAGCAATACCCAGACGAGAATTTTGGTTACAGTCCCTTGTACATTCCCGCGGGTCGCATTCATATGAATGGCGATCTTGCGCTCAAGTATGCACGCACGCGTCATCAAGACGGTGACTTTGGACGATCCAAACGACAGATTCAAGTCTTGATGGCGATTCGCGATAAAGCCTTGCGCTTGGACATTCTGCCCAAGTTGCCCTCCTTGATTCAATCTATGTGGGGTACGCTTGAAACCGATATGAACCCGACCGAAGTTCTCGCGCTGGCCCAAGCCGGGGCAAAGGTCAAAACCGAAAATATCAAATCGGCTTCGATTGATCAAACGATGACCGTTCAATTTCGGACGAGCAACGGCGCGGATGTGCTGTGGTTCGATCGCGTCAAGGTTGGGCAGTTATTCGATCAGATTGTTCCGTTAGACACAGCTGGCACCGATGTGGCTGGACGCGTTCAACAAGAAGCCGCACGCATCACGGTTTTGAATGGTACGAACACGCCTCAGTTAGCGGAACGAACGGCTAAATATTTACAAGGTCAGAACTTTCAAATCGCTTCGTACGGTAACGCGGATCGGTTTGATTATGCCAAGACCGTACTGATTGATTACAATGGCAAAAAAGTTGCCACCGTGAGTGCGCTCACAAAAATCTTTCACGTCGAGCCGGGCAACATTCGCTACGTATCAAACCTTCAAGGCGATTCGGATATTCGAATTATCTTGGGCGCGGATTGGACGCCGCCGCAGTAACGTTAGGTGATTGGGAGATTGGGTGATTAGTGTGTTGATGGGGTGGTTGCCAAGCCAAACAATTGATGGTAAACTCTGCATCGTGATCGAGCCCGCTTGAATTGGTAGATTGGAGAGTTGGCAAATTGGCTCAAGCATTGTATTTAAAGTACCGTCCGCGTTCCTTCGCCGAAGTCGAAGGACAGGAGCATATCACGACCACGCTCAAGAACGCGCTGGCACTAGGACGGATTGCGCACGCGTACTTGTTCACGGGACCCCGTGGCACCGGCAAAACCACTGTCGCGCGCGTGCTCGCCAAAGCGGTCAACTGCCTCTCGGAAGATTCCGACAAGCCGTGTAATCAATGCGCCATCTGCCAAGCCATCAATGAAGACCGCCTACTCGATTTGATCGAAATTGATGCCGCCTCCAACACGAGCGTGGAGGACGTGCGCGATTTGCGGGACAAGGTAGATTTTCGTCCGGGCGAATCGAAATACAAAGTGTACATCATTGATGAAGTCCATATGCTCTCGAACGCGGCGTTCAATGCACTCTTGAAGACGTTGGAAGAGCCGCCGCCGCACGTCATCTTTGTCCTGGCAACTACCGATCCGCAGAAAATCCCGGCAACTGTCCTTTCGCGTGTTCAACGGTTTGATTTTCGCCGGCTCACGTTGCAAGAAATCATCGCGCGTCTCACCACGATTGCAGAAAAAGAACATCTCAAAGTTGAACCGGCAGCCATCGAATTGATCGCGCGGCAAGCCACCGGCGCCATGCGCGATGCGATTAGCTTACTCGATCAATTGACTGCCTATGGCAACGCTGAGATCACGCTTGCCCAGGTGCAAGGATTGCTGGGCGCGGCATCAAGCCAGAATGTGGGTGAGATAGCGAGACGTTTGGCAGAAAAAAATGTGGCGCAAGGTTTGGTGACTATTTCGACAGCGGTGGATAATGGGGCAGACCCACGCCAACTGGCGAGAGAGATTGTGGAGTACTTGCGCGGCTTGTTGTTGATCAAAGCCGGCAGTGGGGAAACGTTGACACTGACCGCCGAAATGCAAGCGGAAATGAGTGAATGTGCCGGACAGTTTTCGGTGGATCAACTGGTGCGCGCGATTCGTATTTTCAATCAAGCCACGCTCGAGTTGCGCGCCAGTTCGCATCCCACCTTGCCACTGGAAATCGCCTTCGTTGAGGCAACCTTGGGCGAACCCACTGCGCCGCGCGGCGAAACACCGGTGGCGCCGCCTCCTATGGCTAAATCATCATCCACCAAGCCCGCTGCAAAAAATCGCGCGCCGAGTGCGCCTCCTGTGTCGGATAACGTTGCGCCCATCGTGAGCGAACCGGATTCATCGGCGGATTTGACCATTGAGATATTACGTGAAAAGTGGGATAGCGTGCTGGCGCGTGTTCGGCAATTCAATCGTAATGCCGAAGCACTGTTGCGCAGCGCCGAACCACTGAAAATCGAAGAAGGTGTGATTGTCCTTGGTTTTTATTACGAAGTTCATGCCAAACGATTTGAGAAAGAAGAAAAAGGCCGTGAGGCGATCGAGCGCGCCTTGGACCAAGTTTTCCAACACAAGTATCGTGTGAAATGCGTCTTGTCGCCCAAGAAAGCCAAATTGCAAGCGGTGAAAGAAGATCCACTGATTCAAGCCGCCGTCAATCAGATGGGCGCACAAATTACTGAAATACACAATCCGGGAGTAGCATAAATGAGTAGGCGAGGCGATCCACGGCGAGTGCCCCCAGTGTCGCGGGTGAACCCGGCAGGTGGCACGGGCAATCTGCTGCAATCGTTGCAACAACGAATGATCGAAACTCAAGAAGCGCTTGCCAATGAGACGCTGGAGGTCACGGCGGGCGGCGGTGCGATCACAGTAACGATCACCGGTCAACAAAAAATCCAAGCGATCAAAATATCACCCGATGCAATCAGCGCCGGTGACGTGGAAATGTTGCAAGACTTGATTGTGGTGGCAGTGAACGAAGCGATTGAAAAATCGCAACAACTCGCGGCAAGTCGAATGGGTGAATTGACCGGCGGTTTGAAAATCCCCGGTTTGTTCGGTTAAGTATGGATACAACCCCTCGTGCGGTAACGCGTTTGATTGAAGAGTTTCACCGCTTGCCGGGCATTGGGCCCAAAACAGCACAACGACTTACGTTTTATTTGTTACGTGCACCAAAAGAACACGCCCAATCCTTGGCAGACGCGGTGTTACGTTTGAAAGAAAACGTTGTTCTGTGTTCGATCTGTACAAACATCGCAGAACAAAACCCTTGCGCAATTTGTCGTGATGAATCGCGTGATCGTTCGATTGTTTGCGTGGTAGAAGAGCCGCTCGATGTTCTCGCCATCGAACGCACACGCGAATATCACGGTTTGTACCACGTGTTACATGGAGCGATTTCGCCGGTCGAAGGGATTGGGCCCGAAGATTTGCGCGTCAACGAATTGCTGACGCGCATTCAAAAAGATTCGGGCATCAAAGAAATCGTTTTAGCGACGAATCCGAATTTGGAAGGGGAAGCGACAGCGATGTACTTGGAGCGCTTGATCAAGCCGCTGGGAGTCAAGTTGACCCGGTTGGCGCGTGGATTGCCGGTGGGCAGTGATTTAGAGTATGCGGATGAGGTGACGATCACCCGCGCCTTGGAAGGTCGGCGCGAGGTTTGATGGGTGGGCGGAAATTTTAAGATAAGCCACTTGACAAAGCGGTGGATTTTGCGTATAATGCTCTGCGCACGATGAGTGAGGCATTACAAATTTTTTTGTGGGAGGCGCATCGAGACTAAACTGATGGCAATGAACGTAGGTTCGTTGAATAGTCTCGTGTTGCCTCCGCCGACAAAAGGTCGGCGGATTTTGTTCTCCAAGAACCAAATTTGACACGGGTGGTAAGTTGTGGTATAAATCCGCCCGTTCGCCCAAAGCCAAGTGTGGCAAGGGTGCAGGACCTTAACAACTGAAGAGTGGTAGGAAAGAGCGTTCGGATGTATCCGTAAGGATGTGTCCAAACAAGTAAATCGAAGAACCTGGATTAAAACTTGAAAATTGGAATACAACGGAGAGTTTGATCCTGGCTCAGGATGAACGCTGGCGGCGTGCTTAACACATGCAAGTCGAACGGACGCCTTGGGAAACTGGGGCGTTAGTGGCAAACGGGTGAGTAACACGTGGGTGACCTACCCCAAAGTGGGGAACAACAGACCGAAAGGTTTGCTAATACCGCATGGGCTCGGTGATTCGGTTCATCGAGTAAAGCCTCGCAAGGGGCGCTTTGGGAGGGGCCCGCGTCCCATCAGGTAGTTGGTGAGGTAATGGCCCACCAAGCCGATGACGGGTAGCTGGTCTGAGAGGACGATCAGCCACAATGGAACTGAGACACGGTCCATACTCCTACGGGAGGCAGCAGTGAGGAATATTGCGCAATGGGCGAAAGCCTGACGCAGCGACGCCGCGTGGGCGACGAAGGCCTTCGGGTTGTAAAGCCCTTTTGGCAGGGACGAGTGAGGACGGTACCTGCCGAATAAGTCTCGGCTAACTACGTGCCAGCAGCCGCGGTAAAACGTAGGAGGCGAGCGTTATCCGGATTTACTGGGCGTAAAGCGCGCGTAGGCGGTTAGGTAAGTCGGGTGTTAAAGCCCCTGGCTCAACTGGGGGAGGTCATTCGATACTGCCTGGCTTGAGGACGAGAGAGGAGAGTGGAATTCCCGGTGTAGCGGTGGAATGCGTAGAGATCGGGAGGAACACCAGTGGCGAAGGCGGCTCTCTGGATCGTTCCTGACGCTGAGTGCGCGAAAGCGTGGGGAGCAAACGGGATTAGATACCCCGGTAGTCCACGCCCTAAACGATGAGGGCTGGGTGTCGGCAGGGTTACCTGTCGGTGCCGAAGCTAACGCGTTAAGCCCTCCGCCTGGGGACTACGAACGCAAGTTTAAAACTCAAAGGAATAGACGGGGGCCCGCACAAGCAGCGGAGCGTGTGGTTCAATTCGATGCAACACGAAGAACCTTACCAGGGCTTGACATGCGCGTGGTAGGGAAGGGAAACTGGACCGACCCGCAAGGGAGCGCGCACAGGTGTTGCATGGCTGTCGTCAGCTCGTGCCGTGAAAAACACTTCGCGGCCAGACAGAGCGATCTGTCTGCCAAAACCAACTCATAACGGTGGACCCCGTATGGGTAACACCGTGGGAAGTCATCCCAAGCGTCGCAAGGGATTGACCCCGTAACGACTGAATTCCGTAACCCGGAATGAGATGGCAACTTTGCCTATGGCAAGTCTATAGTTGTCATCAGACGTTGGCTCTCGCTTCGTGTGAGATGAAGGTATAGTCTAACTTCTTGAGAAATCGAGAAGGGTTTGGAGGTGTTGGGTTAAGTCCCGCAACGAGCGCAACCCTTGTCGCTAGTTACATGTGTCTAGCGAGACTGCCGGATTAACTCCGGAGGAAGGCGGGGATGACGTCAAGTCAGCATGGCCTTTATGTCCTGGGCTACACACACGCTACAATGGGTGCCACAATGCGTTGCCAAGCCGTGAGGCGGAGCTAATCGCACAAAAGCACCCTCAGTTCAGATTGCAGGCTGCAACCCGCCTGCATGAAGCCGGAGTTGCTAGTAAACGCGCGTCAGCCATAGTGCGTTGAATGCGTTCCCGGGCCTTGTACTCACCGCCCGTCACGTCATGGGAGCTGGTAACACCTGAAGTCGGTGACCGAACCGCAAGGACGGAACCGCCGAGGGTGGGACTGGTGACTGGGACGAAGTCGTAACAAGGTAGCTGTACCGGAAGGTGCGGCTGGATCACCTCCTTTCTAGGGAGTCAATTCTCACGATTGACCCTCATCTTCGATCCACTTGTTTCTCTTTCCTATCACTCTTCAGTTGTTAAGGTCGCAAGGTTGGATAGTTGGGTCGTTGGATTGTTGGATCGTTGAAGCCTTTACGAACTGCTCAACGATCAAACGATGCAACCAGCAAACTATCGAACTAGACGGGCCTTTAGCTCAGCTGGTTAGAGCGTGCCTCTGATAAGGGCAAGGTCTGTGGTTCGAGTCCACAAAGGCCCACTCGAGAATCAGCGCACGCGTGATTTGCCGAGGGGCCGTAGTTTAGCTGGGAGAACGCCTCCTTTGCAAGGAGGAGGTCAGGGGTTCGAGTCCCCTCGGCTCCACCTTGACAAAATGAGCGTTCTGCGTACAATAGCATCCAAGAGGTGCTAAAAACATTTATGATGATTCAGCGAGTTGTTCGAACTGAATAGAATTGGTTCTGACACAATCGTACTGCCTTCCAACGGCCTGGCGATGTGCCAGGTCGTTTTGTGTCTCAATCTCTGGCGAATGCTGATTCAACCGATCAGCAGTCGCTAGCGATGGATTCGCTAGATCAAGGCAAGGCACTTTAACAACTGAACAGAAGGAGTTTACAAACATACCAGGTGTTTGTAAACATGTGTGTTTCTGCGAACACACAAATGGCGGTCATTGCGCAGTGCGCGCAATGACAACCAAGGTTTCAATTCGTCAATATCCTGAGAGCAAAGCTACTAAGAGCACATGGCGGATGCCTTGGCACCAAAGGCCGAAGAAGGACGTGGTTGGCTGCGATAAGCCGTGGGGAGCCGTCAGCAGGCGTTATATCCACGGATTTCCGAATGGGGTAACCCGCTTGGAGTCATCTCCAGGCACCCTCACATTGAATTCATAGATGTGAGGGAGGGCACCGAGGGAACTGAAACATCTCAGTACCTCGAGGAACAGAAAACATTCCCCTAGTAGTGGCGAGCGAACGGGGAAAAGCCTAAACCGCTGTGCCGCAAGGTGCAGTGGGGTTGTAGGGCTCGACAGGCGCAAGCCAGAGAGTTACCAATCTGATCGTTAGTGGAAGGAGCCTGGAAAGCTCCGTCAAAGAGGGTGATAGCCCCGTACACGGCAATGATCAGACTCTCGTCGAGTTCCTGAGTACCACGGGGCACGCTAATCCTGTGGGAAGCTGGGGAGTCCACTCTCCAAGGCTAAATACCTTTGGTGACCGATAGTGAACCAGTACCGTGAGGGAAAGGTGAAAAGAAGGGCTGTTAGCCCAGTGAAATAGAACCTGAAACCGTGTGCTTACAAGCAGTGGAAGGACTATGGCGTGGCTTGCCACGCAAGGTCTGACCGCGTGCCTCTTGAAGAATGAGCGAGCGAGTTACTTCTCTGTGGCAAGGCTAAGGGAGTTACACCCGGAGCCGGAGCGAAAGCGAGTCCGAATAGGGCGCCGTAGAGACGCGCCAACGGTGCGTCTGTACATGTCGCAGGGAGTAGACCCGAAACCCGGTGAGCTACTCATGGGCAGGTTGAAGCGACGGTAACACGTCGTGGAGGACCGAACTCACTAGTGTTGCAAAACTAGGGGATGACCTGTGAGTAGGTGGTGAAATGCCTAACGAACCGGGAGATAGCTGGTTCTCCCCGAAATAACTCTAGGGTTAGCCTCGCGCTTTGAAAGTAACGGAGGTAGAGCACTGGATTGGCTAGGGGACATCACGTCTACCAACCCAAACCAAACTCCGAATGCCGTTACTGGATTCGCGGGAGTCGGACTACGTGGGATGAGCTTCGTAGTCGAAAGGGAAACAGCCCAGATCGTCGAATAAGGTCCTCAAGTCTATGCTAAGTGGGAAACGATGTGAGACTGTTCTGACAGCCAGGAGGTTGGCTTAGAAGCAGCCACCCTTTAAAGAGTGCGTAATAGCTCACTGGTCAAACGGTCTTGCGCGGAAAATGTAACGGGGCTCAAGCATAGCACCGATTTCACGGACTTGGCAACAAGTGGTAGGGGAGCGTTCTGGGAGCAGAGAAGCCGGACGGCGACGACCGGTGGAGCGACCAGAAGTGAGAATGCTCGCATAAGTAGCGAAATTGGAGTGAGAAACTCCAACGCCGGAAGCCTGAGGGTTCAGACGCAAGGGTAATCCGCGTCTGGTTAGTCGGCCCTAAGCTGAGGACGCGAGTCGTAAGCGATGGACATTCGGTTAATATTCCGAAACCACCTGAGTGGAGCGAAGGGGTGACGCAGGAGGATAGCCCAGCCTGCCTATCGGACATGGTAGGTGCTAAACTGTGAGGGAGTTGAGAGCCGTAGGCAAATCCGCGGCTTGATCCTGAGCAGTGGGCGGTGCCGCAAGGCCACAAGTGGGTGAGTCCAAACTGCCGAGAAAAGCCTCTAAGCGTTGAGACTCGGGTGTCCGTACCGCAAACCGACACAGGTAGGCGGCAAGAGAATTGCAAGGCGATCGGGAGAACCTCCGTTAAGGAATTCGGCAAAATGCACCCGTAACTTCGGGAGAAGGGTGACTTATCGGCGTGAGTGAATAACAAAGCGCTGGTGAGTCGCAGAGAAGCGGCTCGACTGACTGTTTAACAAAAACACAGGTCTCTGCAAACGCGCAAGCGGATGTATAGGGGCTGACTCCTGCCCAGTGCCGGAAGGTTAAAGGGAGGTGTTCGCCGCAAGGCAAAGCACCAAACTGAAGCCCCGGTGAACGGCGGCCGTAACTATAAACTCAACCGTTGTAGTTACGAAAATAAACTTGGCTATATGCTGGAAACCCTGAGTATCTGGCGCTACTCGCCGCGTAAGCGGCAGTGACAAAGTGTCCAGTGCAGGCAATCAGCAGGAAAGGCTCAGTCAGATGAGCGAGCGAGAATCTTTAGATGAAACCGGACATTACCTCGCTGGATTTGTGGACGGCGAAGGAAGTTTCAACATCAGCATCAAGAAGGTCACCGACCGAAAACTTGGATGGCGTGTTGGGGCTTGCTTCAATGTCTCGCAACGTGAACGACATATTCTTGAGCTCTTGCAACGAACTTTGGCATGATTCGGCGAAGGTGGGATGGAATTCACTATTTTGAGGTCAACTGTATAGATGATCTCAATGACAAGGTGATTCCATTCTTTCGCAAATACCCGTTGCGTTCTCCAAGCAAGAACGAGACGCTAGCGATATTCGCTCTGATTTGCGAGAGGATGTCTAAGGGTGAGCATCTAACAATGGATGGCATGCGCGAGATTGTTCGTCTGCGAAATCGGATGAATAACGAAACGAGCAAACGCCGTCACAACGATCAAGAGATTCTTGATTCGATTCAAGACTGAGAATCCTCAGAGACTATACGCCAGGCAAACAAAGATCGAACGTAACGCCGCTGATCTTTGTTGTGATGATATAGTCCGATCTCTGTAGCGATACAGAGGGCTGAAGAAGCCCACGCCAAAGCGTGAACAGTACGAACGGTCCTAAGGTAGCGAAATTCCTTGTCGGGTAAGTTCCGACCCGCACGAAA
>JBBITT010000012.1:0-79547 GCA_037440625.1 Chloroflexota bacterium | reverse complement strand
AATCAGCTTGCGGAGAAAAAACAAGGCAACCGTTGCCTTGACAACGGTTGCCCAGTCGTCCAATCGCTGAGGGCTAGCCGCCCAAATGGCGAAGAACACTCCAGCCACCTATGACCAAGACCATCCAGAACGCACCGATCAACTCAAAAGGCACCCGGGTAGAAGGGGGGAGTGGATTTGCCGTAAAGGTTGATAATTTGACAGCCGTCGTTCCATCAAACTCGGCGATGCCCCACGGCGAAAAACTGGCGACGTTTGTGGCTTGGACAAAACTGTGATTGCCATTGATGGTTACGCTACCCGCTTGGCGCTGCCACCCCAACCCACTGACAAATTTCCACGGTCGCAAAAATGTCTCGTTCGTAAACCCACCTTCGGCGGTTTTATAGTGCAGCTGCAGAACACCGGTGAATACTGGACTACCACTCGCCGAAATCGTGTACTCACGTGGCACGGCATTTGATAACCCGGTCGGTGCGGCTTTGACCAGATTGATTGTAATGTCTGTGGGAGGCGTGGCCAATGTGCCAAAGTTGATCGCTGTGAATGGGCTATTGAACGTATAGTTCGTTCCTGTGCTGAAAGTGTGAGCCCGCTGAACACTCCCCACCACATCGCCGCCTCCGGCTGCCGTGACGGTCGCGTTGCTACCCAAGTTCAGCACAAAAGACGCGGTGTTCAGGTCACCGTTGGTCAAGGCGAGCGTACCATTCACCGTTACGTTTTGGCTCAACATCACGTTTGCCGCATTGTTGACAGTCAAGTTGTTCAAAATCAAACTACTCGAGCCGCCAAGACTTTGAGCGATTATCCCCTCAAAATTGGCAGTGCCAGCATTGCAGTTGAAACTTCCGTTGTTCGTCAGGTTACCTTTGAAGGTAACTGTGTTGCTGTTGCAGTTGAGGGTGCCACCGGCATCAATCGTCAGATTGTTCACGGTCAACGAGCCGGTAGTAATACTCAGCGCTCCACCGTTCGCAATGGTCATATTGGCGGCAGATCGGGCATCACTTGCCGTGACGGCGTACTGAATGTACACATCGTCGTTTGCCCCCGGGGGATTGCTCGCGCCAAAACACTGCCAGGTTGTTGTGTTCGCCCAATCCCCGGCGGCGATGTTGACACAGATACCAAGCGGCGCTGCCGCTACCGAAGATTGAACGAGAAACAAGGAAAAACTGAATGAGATCAAGAATAATGCGCCATTGAACACGATTTTTTTCATCAGCCTTCTCCTTCAAAAATAATTCACGAATAGAAACTTGCGTGCTTTTCCTCCTTGGGGAATAGGATGCGAATGAAATAGAAATCCTTGGAGTGTGAATATTCCAAGGATTCACATTATCTCTGATGACGTGAGTGTAACAAAATCAGAGGTGTCAAGCAATAGGATTTTAGGATTTTTAGTTGAGAGCGATGCGGTGCCTAGTCTAGCTTGAAGAGTGAGCGGAGATATGCGCGGTCTTGTTCCGACAAATCGGCTTTGGCAAGCAAATCGGGGCGACGTTCCAACGTGCGGCGTAGTGCTTCGTGGCGGCGCCATGCGGCGATTTGTGCATGATTGCCGGAAAGCAAAATCTCTGGCACACGCCAACCGCGAAACTCGGCCGGGCGTGTATACTGCGGTTCCTCCAGCAGACCCGATGCGTGCGAGTCTTTGACTGCAGCGGCAGGATCGCCCAAGACGCCCGGGATCAATCGCGTAACTGCGTCCACGATAATCATGGCCGGAATTTCGCCGCCAGTCAGCACATAATCCCCAATCGAAAGCTCATCCGTCGCCAGATGTTCGCGCACGCGTTCATCCACACCTTCGTAATGTCCGCAAATCAGTGCAAGGTGAGGGTGCTGGGCTAATTCGTACGCGATGCGCTGATTGAACACACGTCCCTGCGGCGAAAGGAGAATGACCGGAATTTGCGGCGGCGCGCCCAACACCGCTTCGACGGCGGCGAAAATTGGTTCGGGTTTCATAATCATTCCACCGCCGCCAGCGTACGGATAGTCATCGGTAACACGATGTTTGCCTTCCGCGTAATCGCGAATATCGTGCAAACCGATTTCGAGCAAGCCGGCTTTGCGCGCGCGTTTCAAGATGCTTTCGTCGAACACGCCGGCAAACATTTCTGGAAAGAGGGTAAAGATGTCGAATCGCATGACATTATTGTATCACAATCCCGCGTTTGCGCGTAATCGGTTGGAATGCTATAATGCACGCGGAGGAAACGTTATGCCTTGGCGTCATTGGAGTGTGATCATCGTTCTTATTCTTGCAAACTATGTCGTGTTTAGCATCATCGGCACGTTATTGTTTCCGGCGACACCGCCGCCGGCACCTACTCGCGCCGCGCAACCTACGTTTACCCCCGGCGCGCCGGTCTTGCAACGAGTCGGTACGCCGATCTATTATTTGAGCCCAAGTCTTACGGGAACCAATACCTTCACAGCGACACGGACGGTAACGGTCACCACCACGATTACTCCGTCAACGCTGATCCCAACGAGTCCCGCAACCCCAAGGCGTTAAAATAAAACCCGGGCAAGCCCGGGTTTTTAGGCCCTAGTTTTTTTCAGCGTCTCTGGCAATAGACTCGCCGCTTGTTTGACCATTGCGGTTGAACACGAAAACGCAAACCGAATGCACTGTTCTCCCGCCGCACCAAACGCCGTCCCCGGCGATGAACCAATCCCTGCCGCATCAATCAAATAGTTGGTCATTGACCAATCATCTTTCGCGCCTTGATAGCCAACCCAATCGGGGGCGATCTGGCACCAGACGTAGAATGTGCCGCTGGGTTTGAACGGCGTCACGTATGGTGCCTCACTCAACGCATCCACCAAAATATCGCGGCGCAGTTGATATTCACTTGCCATGGCGCGCGTGGCATCCTGCGGGCCCTTCAATGCCGCCGTCGCACCCCATTGCGCAATCGAATTGACGCCATTGATCGTACAGCGCACCAACTTTTTGACGCGCTCCAAGATCTTGGTGCTTGGCACAACAATATAGCCAATGCGCAAACCGCTCATGGCGTAGGTCTTGGACATTGAAAACACGCTAAACGTTCGCGCTTGCGCCGCCGGCAACGAACCGATGCTGATATGCGGCTGGCCATCAAAGATGACGTGTTCGTACGCTTCATCGCTGACAATCCAAAGGTTGTACTTGTCGGCGAGTGCAGCAATGGCTTCCAAGGTCGCGCGGGTGGCGACAGCGCCGGTGGGGTTGTGAGGCGTGTTGACAAAGATGCCCCGGGTGCGTGGTGTAATCGCCGCTTCGATGTCGGCGGGATTGTAGGCATAGGCCTCCGTTTGACGCAGACGCACCGGCACTGGCGCACCGCCCGCCAGCCGAATGTTTTCGCCGATTTCGGTCCACAGCGGATCCGGCAGAATCACTTGATCACCGGGTTCGATCAGCGCGCGGAACAAAACATACAAGCCGTGCATGCCTCCGTTCGTAACCACAATGTGTTCAACATCAGGTACGTGCAATCCATTCTCTTGACCCACTTTGCGCAGAATTGCCTCCCGCAGTGGTGGAATACCCGTGGACGCCGTGTAATGCGTCAAGCCATCACGTAATGCTTTTTCCATTGCTTCGCGCACGTGCGGGGGAATGTCGAACGAAGGATCGCCAGATTCCAAACGCAACACTGGGCGTCCCTTGGCTTGCTGTTCGAGCAAGCGATCACGAACTTGGACGATCGCTCCCAATGAAACCTGATCTACTACATTTGGCACAGTTGCCCCTCCTTCTGCGCACGCGTCGTAACAAAAAAGCGTTCTAGTCTTTCGACAAGAACGCTTCGTTGCGATGGCAATGCGAGCGCGCTAAATTTGCGACGTATTTTATACCCAACCAGCCATTATGGCAAATTGATGCGATCACCTTCATTGACACCACTAATAATTTCTGTTTCGATGCCATTCGTTACACCAACCTCAACGAACACATCGCGCGGCTCTCCCGGCGCAACCATCGTCACCGCTTTGCGGGTGCCGACATTCTTCAAGGCACGATTGGGTACGATCAGCACATTCTTTTTTTCGAGGGTGAGGATTTTCAAGTTGGTGCCCATCCCCAAACGGACTTGGAAATTCTTTGGATCGAAATCAATAATGGCGGTATAGACGGTAGTGCCGCGTTGGGTTGCGGCGGCGGGAAACAAACGCGTCAATGTTCCCTTGAAGAGTTCGCCGGGAAATGCATCCAAACGCACCTCTACGGTTTGTCCCACGGCCACATTCGCCACATCAATCTCGTCAATGTCTGCCGCAATTTCCAATTGAGTTAAATCGGCGATGGCGGCGAGCGGATTATAGCCGCCGGTCAATTCGCCTTCGCGGATGTTGATTTCGGTTACGGTGCCCGTGAATGGCGCGGTGATGCGCGTTTGGGCAAGCGCGTTCTTGGCATTCTCCAAATCCAGTTGCGCGTACGCAATGGCGTTCTGCAACGCGGTTAACTCGGCTTGTGTTGGGCCGCGCATAACGCGATCAAAGTTGGCACGCGCGACATCCAGATCAATCCGCGCGTACTCGCGTGCCGCTTCGTTTTGCGAGGTGGGGTTTTTGTTGTACGCCTCTTCGGCGGAGGCGAGTGCGAGCGTAGCTCGCCGCACATTCGCACGCGCAATTTCAATGTCTTCGTCGCGCGGCGCGGCTTTGGCGCCTTCCCAATCGAGTTGGCGCGAGGCAAGATTGATTTCGGCTTGCCGAACCCGGCGCAGGGTCTCGTCGGCGCGCAACGAAAGAATCACATCGCCGGGTTTCACCGCATCACCTTCGCGCTTTTCGATGCTTTGCACCACGCCGCTTAACGGCAACGCAAGCCGCGCCGATTTTTTGGCGCGCACTTTGCCGGTCGCATTCACCGATGCGCTCAAATCGCCACGCCGCACCGTAACGATGTTGGGCGCAGCAGATTGGGACGGCAACATGTTCATCCCTAATATTATTGCAATCCCAACGACAAGGATCACGACGCCGCCCAAGATAATGCTTTTGCGATTCAACCATTTCGCTTTCATCACAAGCTCCAGCAGGATCATTCTGCAAAATCATTCGCGCGATAAGGCGCGGTGATGATCGGTTTAGGCAACTCGTCCACCTGAACCGCCGCCCACGAGGCATCCATCAAAATCAACTCGATGGTGTACGGTCCATCAACACCGCGCGCGCGAATCTCGCGTCCCGGGATTGCCAGCGCAATGTTTTGCGTACCCCCGTTGAGCGTGAACGGTGCCGTGAGCGCGGCGATCAATTGTCCGCGCGGTCCACGCACGGTAACGCCCACCGCAAATTCGCCGGCGCGCGCAACGTTGACCGCCGCATCAAGGTTGAGCGCGTTCCGCGTCGCGTGCGTCGTTACCTCGGCAACGAACGAAGCGGTCTGCGGCGAAATCGAAAAAATGATTTGCCGCTCGCGTGCATAATTTGCGCCCCGCGCCATCACACGCGCCAAGTAATAACCACCGCGCGTCAAGTTGGTGAACGCATCGGCGTAAAAGCCGGGCGCGCCTTCGTGCAACAACACCGATTCAATCGGTGCACCGCGCGGCGACTTGCCATCGCCCAGCCATTCGATTTGCGCGCGCACATCAGCACTCGCATCGCGATTGGAAAGCGTGGCTTCCAAGATGACCGGCATCCCGGGACGATACCACGCGCGATCCGTTTTCACCTCGAACCGCACGTCCGCATCGAGATCGGCATACGTGGTGAGCGTGATGGGCGTCCTGGCTTGATCGAGTCGTGTGGCAACGAGCGACCACATACCCACTTGCGCGCGCGGAATCGAATAGCCAATAAAGTTGGCACTCCCGGCTTTCAAGTACGTGGCATCGAGCAAATCTTTTTTGCTCACGCGCGGAACATACGTCTCGTTCGATGAGATACTCTTGCTCACGGTATCGGAGGCATAGAGCGTGCCATCCGGCGCGCGCACGCTCAGCGCGACATCGCCTTCACTCCATCGTGCAATAAAACGCGCCGCGCGATTCTCGTCAATCAAAATGGTCCGCGTGATGGTGGCATTGGTGCGGAGTGTATCAACATTCATCGGTGTGATGTTGCGCGGCTGAATCGGCTCAACCGGTGCGGCGGCAAGTCCGATGGGGCGTGCGTCCGGATCGCGGAACGCATTGCGCAGATATTGCTCGTACGTTTTGCGCGGATACAGGTAAGACGTGAGATCAAAGATGAGCGGCGAGGGATCCCAGCCGTGCACATCCTTGTTCATCACACGCCGCACCTGCGGTCCCGTCAATGCGTGCGCGCTCCACACATCAATTAACCCATCGTTTGCCGGAAAAATTTTGAGGAGGTCAAGCCCGGCTTGCTCGCGTGCATCGCCGATGAGGAGATCGTAAGGAATCGTCGCGCGTGGTTGATGCGTACGATTAAAAAGCGCGGCGTACTCGGGCGTGAGTTCGATCACAGAGGGTTCATCGGGACGATCCTGAATTTCGCGTGTGAGGAGGGGATACCACATTTGCACGCCGGCTTGCGGCGTCCCCAGAATGATCGCGCGGCGCACATCGTTTTGATACAAAGTGGATTCGAGGTATGCGCGCGCATTCAATCCTCCCATCGAAAACGCAAGGAGAGTCACCTGCGCCGCGCCGGTTTTGGTTTTAACGTCCGCAATCACATCACGCAGAGTCGCCGCGTTTTGCAAGAGCGTTTTGTACGGCGAGATACCTTGCGCATAAAAAACCGGAATGCCATCGGCTTCTAGATATTGGCGCAGGTAACGAAACTCGGTGTCGTTGAATTCGTCGGAATCGGCGGTGTGCCAGCCGTGAACCAAGACGACCGGCAAAGTGGTGGGACGCGCAAGTGTCAGGTTGCCCAAGATACTCAAGCCGCGCGCCGTTCCAACCCAGAGGTTTTTCTGCGCATCAATCGCGATGGTGTTGATTTGATCGTCGGCAAGTCCATCCGCGCGCGTGTAGGTTGTCCATTGGCCGGCTTCCAACACCGACAACCCGCGTGCGGTACCGATCCACACGCGCGTTGCCTCCACCGCAATCGCACGCACGCGATTGTCTGCCAGCCCATCCGATTTTTTGTACGCGCGGTAGGTCTTACCATCGTAAACGATTACGCCGTCATCCGTGCCAAACCAAATTTTTTGATCGGGCGCAATCGCCAGCGCACTCACGCGAGTGTTGGTCAAGCCGGTTGCCGGCGTCCAGGTTTTGCCATCGAAGAAAAATGCGCCGCGATTGGTGGCAGCCCACGCATTGTTGTTGGCATCAAACGCGATGGCGTTGATGTAATTGTTCGCCAACGAAAACGTGCTCCACGTTTCGCCGTCCAAGCGCGCGATCCCGTACCCGTCAGTGCCCATCCACACGCGATTTTGTTTATCGAGTACGACGGTCGTGAGGGCGTTGCTGGGAATCGTGGGCGCGGCGTACGTCCGGCGGGTTGCGCCGTCGAAGAGATCGAGCCCGCCTCCGTTGGTCGCCAAGTACACTCGACGCGCGGGCGTGATGGCGATTGCCTTGACCCAGGAATTACTCAAACCGTTCGCCTCGGTGTAGGTGAACCAGTACTTGTCTTGGATGCGCGTAACGCCATGTGCGGTGCCGATCCATGCGGCACCATCGGAGGCAAAGGCAATGCTGGTGATATAATCGGCGGCAAGTCCGTCACGTTGGGTATAGGTTTGAAAGGCGAGGGTATCCGCGTGTGCGATGGAATTCAGCGCAAGAAAAATGAGCAGGGCGAATAAGGCGCGGAAACAAATCACTCGATTGAACATTTGAATTGAGCGACTAACAATAAGCGAACCGATTATCGAGTTGCTTGATCAGCCGCAGCGCGGGGTTGCGATGCCCGTCGCATCTCAGCGCGCAAGCGACCCAGCGGGACATCAGGGGTGAGGTCCACAAATTTCATCGGCTCGACGAGCAAGGGATGCACCGATTGAATCGCGCGGAACATGGCTTGGCTCGTGTGCCGATAATCGGGATGGCCTTGCGGCGATGAACGCAATTCGATCCAATGGTACGCCTCGCGCAAATTCAAACGTACATTGTAGCGCACGCGGAAACCGAACGGCACAACGTATTGCGCTTCCCAAGGCATTGTCTTGGCGAGCCGTTCATAAAACGTGGCGACTTGTTCCATACATCGCACATAATCGGCGCGAATCTCCGGCACCTCATTGACATCCGCATTGATGTCGTATCCATGGATCGTTGTAAACATTTGGCGTTCCGGCGTTACAACCCGATGGCGTTGCAAATCGCGGTACTCGCCGATGTTGAGGAGCAAATCAAATTCGTACCACGCGTGTTCAAAGGCGCGTCCCGGCTTGTGCCGCCGATTCCAACGCTCGCCAAGATATGTGCGAATGATCCGCGCTTCGTCAGCGTCGCTCAAGGTGTGGACGTGATCCACGATGTCGGCTTTGGGCAGATCCGAACCGGGGTACAGAATCGCGGCGACAATGTGATGGATAGCATCGTGATCATAATCCACCAACGTTACTTTGGGCGATGGATGTGGACGATGGGAGGGCAAGAATTGGTGCGCCAATTCACGTTGGCGTATGCGCATTCCTTGCAAGAACGATTGATAAATTTTGCCGCGTTCATCGTTGGCGCGTTTGAGAAAAGGTCCAATGACTTGATCCAACTCGTACTGTGCCGCGTGCGCGATGAGTTGGACTTCGGCCAAAGGATCGGCGTAGAGTTTGAGGAGCATATACTCAAGCGCGCGCCCGTTGCCCCAGACGCCCACATTGGTCAAGGTTGCCATCGGCAGAAAACAGCGGAGCATATCAAAGGCGCGCGCCCGCACCGATTGACGGTACGCAAACTGCGCGCTCTGGCGGAACATCTCGTCGTGAAGCTCGGAATAGCGCGCGATCTCGCCGGTGAGGGCATTTTCAAATTCGATTTTTTCAATCGGATTTTTCTGCGCCAGGTGTTCGGACATGCGCGTGAGATTGTGGGTGTATGTTTGAAAGAGCATGTCCATCAGCGCAAGGTATTCGGCGGCAAACGGGGACTCGAGAATGCGACGCGGGCGATAGTAACGATATTGTCCGTTCACCTTGTCGTCGAAGGGAACATAGCGCGAAGATTTTTCCAGATACGAAATGCCAACCCGCCCGGTTTCGATGGCGCGTGCGGCAATCTGGGAAATTTCTTGACACGCCAGGTGCGCGCCGCCCAATTCACCTACCGAATCGTCGCCATAATCGGATAGGACGCGCCGATAAAAATCTTCGGCTTTGTCTTCATCGGCTTGCTGGGGCAGAGGATCGGTCCCGCGTGAGAAATCGTCAATCCCCAAATCACGGCGCACCAAAAATTCATCGAGGAAAAGGCGGCGCACGCCCTTGGCCGACCGGCTGTAGCGAGAAAAGAGCGCGCCCTTGACCACTTCGGGCAAATTTTTGAGCGCGACAATCGAACGATGCGCATTGGTGAAGAACGGGGCAATGAGTCGCGTTTCGTCCGGTGAGAGGATTTCACTGGAAGGCGTGAGTTGAGTCAAAAATTCTTCGGATTCCATCATGGCTCCGGATTATCCCGGGCTAAAAACTATTTCTTGATTTGTTCGAGGATGAGTCGTTTGGAACGCGCTGTGAGTTTACCAAAGGTAACGGCAACGTGATAAAATGGATTTTTCTTGTTGATCCGTTGAACCGTGCCGGTGGCTTGCACAATTCGATCGTTGTTGATGAGGAACTCTAATGCCAGATTCTCACCAATGGCAAAGGGGTCCGGCGATTCGAGCAATGCGCCAGTGGTACTCAAGTTCAGTGCGCGGACAAAGCCGGTCTGAATCGGCGCGGCAGGGTCGAGACTGTGAAAGGCAGTGAGGAGTTTGACCGAGTGGCGGGGTGCGCGACGGCGGTCGGTAGATTTAGGAGTCTTTTGGGCGGGCACTTGGGCAGCACGAGATTTGATGGGCATGGTTTTCCTCGTTGAAAGAATATTTTTTTGTAGGGCGAGGCATTCGCACCATCAAAATACTCAATCTTGGCGAATGCCTCACGATTATTCGTCGAACAAAAAGACTGGCTCTTGATAGTACCGCACGTGGCGTTCACGCCGCTTGAGGGCGATCCATTCGGCTAGCCATTGATTCTTTTTTTCGAGCGGATCGTCTGTTTGTAACACGTCCAGCGGAATGTTGATGCGCATCGCGCGTCCCGGGATAATATGCCGTGTAATCCCAGTGGGCAATTTGTTGCCGTTGAGTGCCAGTTGGCGAATCTCATCGGGATGATAGCGTGGGAAAACGATGAGTGCGCTCCAGCGCGCATATTCGGTTACCAATTGGGTGAGGTTGGCGTGGGTGATGCGATACAGTTCTCCACGCCCTTCGTAGGCGGCAACGATGTGGTTTAGCAATTGGACTTGATCGTGTAGCGTTGCCAAACCAGTTTGCAAGGCAAAGGTCTGCCCATCTGCCAACACAAGCGTCCCAATGCTTTGACGCCGCGTGAGCAAGACATTGGCATTATCTTCGGTGGTCACTTGAATGCTCAAACCCGGCAATCGGTGCAACGTTTGCAAAAACTCGGACACGGCTAGATCCACGAGCAGATGATTCCACGTTTCCAATCTCAGCCCGGGCGCCTCATAATCTACAATCTGCACCACCACATCGCGACACCCAATGCGCTTGAGGGCGGTACAGCGCGTTGCGCCATCGAGCAAGACATACTTGTCGGCAAACGGTGAAACGATGGGTGGATTCTTAAGGAACCAATCGCCTTGAAACCGCGCATAGAGTTGATTGGCGCGATCTTGTTCGATCTGTTCGTGCAAGAGCACAGCATCCAGCGGCACGATCCGCAGGATCGGTTCGGTTGCATTCATTCGCGCGCTGCTCCAATATTATAGACGAAAGCCCAAGAGGCGTCAATAAGATTTTGCTTGGTGATTACCCATAACTCACCGCAGAGACGCAGACGCTTGGCGTTTAATTTTTTCTTCTGTGTTCCCTGTGCTCTCTGTGGCTGATCTGAGAGGTGGGTAATCGCCAGGATTTTGCCCATCAATGATCGGGGCGAGGCAACCTCGCCCCGACGACAAACATTACGCGTTCACTTTGGGCAGTTGTGCCATCGCTTGCGCAACCGCTTCAGCCGGATATTCGTAATCCGGCAACTGGCTCCGAAAATACGCATCGTAGCCTGCCATATCGAAATGACCATGCCCGCTCAAGTTGAACACGATCACTTTTTTCTCGCCGCTCGCTTTGCATTTTAAGGCTTCATCAATGGCGACGCGAATCGCGTGAGCAGATTCGGGTGCCGGGATAATGCCTTCGGCGCGGGCGAATTGGACGCCAGCGGCAAAGACCGGGTTTTGCGGCACCGCCACGGCTTCGATCAATCCTTGATCGTACAACGCCGAGACGATGGGCGCCATTCCGTGATAACGCAAACCACCCGCGTGAATGGAAGGTGGCATAAACGCAGAACCCAGGGTATGCATCTTGATCATCGGTGTCATTTTTGCTGTGTCGCCAAAATCGTACGCGTACGCGCCTTTGGTCAGTGAAGGTGCCGCCGTGGGTTCGACTGCGATAATGCGTGTCTTTTTCTGGTTGACGATTTTTTCGCGGACGAAAGGTAAAGCAAAGCCGGCAAAGTTCGATCCGCCGCCCACACAACCGATGAGAATATCCGGCTCGACGTTGGCGTGTTCCAATTGCTTTTGCGTTTCCAAGCCGATGATGGTCTGGTGCATCAACACGTGATTTAACACCGAGCCAAGCGAGTACTTGGTATATGGCTGATGGGTCGCCGCATCTTCAACGGCTTCGCTGATCGCAAGACCCAGTGAGCCGGTCGAATGGGGATCCGCGTCGAGCGCTGCCGCGCCGGCGTGCGTCTCGGTCGAGGGCGAAGCCACGACTCGCGCGCCGTATGTTTCCATCAAGATGCGGCGGTACGGTTTCTGCTCGTACGAAATCTTGACCATATAGACCTTGCATTCCATTCCAAACACATTGCACGCGAACGAGAGGGCGGTGCCCCATTGTCCCGCGCCAGTCTCGGTGGCGATGCGTTGCGTACCTTCGAGTTTGTTGTAAAACGCTTGCGCGAGCGCCGTGTTCAGTTTGTGCGAACCGACCGGCGAGACGCCTTCATATTTGAAAAAGATTTGCGCGGGAGTATCGAGCGCGCGTTCCAAGCGTCGTGCGCGAATGAGCGGCGAAGGCCGATAAAGTTGATAGACTTGACGCACGGGTTCCGGAATTTCGATATAGCGTTCTTGGCTGACCTCTTGCTTGATCAATTCCATCGGGAACAAGACCGCCAAGTCTTGCGGACCAATGGGTTGACCGGTGGCAGGATGGATGACAGGCGGCAGAGGTTTAGGCAAATCGGCTTGGATGTTGTACCATGCTTTGGGTATTTCATTTTCATCGAGCAAAAATTTGGTGCGTTCCATGGTAGGTTCTCCCTCAGAAAATTTTTTCGTACGAATGGAATAGGGTTACTCTTCAGGTCATCGCAACCTCCTCTTGGCGGTCAACAAGTAGCCAATGCATCTCCGATCCTGCCTACTGCCTACTGCTTCTCCCCAGCCCCATCGCTTCGCGCGCCTCATCCACTGTCGCCTGGGAAATCGGTCGCACTTTGGCTGCGCCGGCGGCGAGGATTTCATCAATCAATTTCGGTCGCGCCGCATAGTACGCGCGTCGCTCCCGAATCGGATCAAGAAATGCATTCAACGCTTTGGCTAGTTTGCGTTTGACTTCCACATCGCCCACCTTGCCCTGACGATAGCGCGCTTTCAAGTCTGCGACCTCATCCTTGTTGGGATTAAAGGCATCGTGGTACGCAAAGACCGGATTGCCTTCTGGCTCGGCGGGAATATCGGCGCGGATGCGGGTGGGATCGGTGTACATTGCGCGTACCTTTTGCT
Organism: Chloroflexota bacterium; assembly: GCA_037440625.1. GTDB lineage: Bacteria > Chloroflexota > Anaerolineae > UBA4142 > UBA4142 > DAOTXS01. The sequence continues at coordinate 66,633 of JBBITT010000012.1, read as the reverse complement.
CAACCGTTGCCGCATCGTCCGAGAGAAAGATGGCGTTGTTGAGCGATTTGGACATTTTGGCTTTGCCGTCGGTGCCGGGCAAAGTGCCCCCTTGAATCAACGCCTCGGGTTCCGGGAAAACTTCGCCATAAAGAAAGTTGAATCGCCGTGCCAACTCACGTGTAACTTCGATGTGCGATTCTTGGTCTTTGCCGACCGGGACGAGATTGCCCTTGACGTGCAAAATGTCGGCGGCTTGCAAGACCGGATAACCGAGCAAACCGTACGCTGGTTGTTCGATGTGTTCGGCGTCCATCACTTCTTTGAGGGACGGCACTCGTTCAAGACGTGGCACCGTCGTCAACATCGAAAAGATGAGATGCAACTCGCAGACGCTTGGCACATCGGATTGGACGTATACGGTCGTCTTGTCCGGATCAATGCCGACCGCGAGATAATCGAGCACGAGCGTACGAATGTGTTCGCGCGTCGCGAGAATGTGTTCCTTGTCTTGGTTGCGCGTGAGGGCGTGGTAATCGGCAACGAGCAAGAACACTTCATACTCGTCTTGCAAACGCACACGGCTGGCTAGCGTACCAACGTAATGGCCCAGATGCAATGCGCCGGTGGGACGATCACCGGTCAAGATTCTTCCTTTTTTCATTTTTACCTCCTAATGTTACTCGTCTGCTAAAAATCAAATCGCCCGTCCCGCGCGACGACGAATCATCGCACACAGGGACGAGCGATTGCCCGTGGTGCCACCCTGGTTAGACTAACAAAAAATCCCTACCGTGAAACGATAGGGATGTTTGCCAGTCTCACTCTGCAAGGACGCGGATGCCAAGACCATCCTGAATCCTCTCTGCCACGATAACGGGGGCGACTCCGGGAAAACTTACTAGGTGATTGAGTGGTTAGACAACTCGCGATTAGGGAATTCGATCTTGAATCACCGAATTTCCCAATCACTCAATGACTGTTGGGCTTCCAACTCCCCGGTCCATTCACTCTCGTTGTCCGTATCGCGCTTGCACCCACCTTACGCGACTCTCTCCACGGTTAACGCGAGTTACTCGTCCGGTTCACCGTTGTTCATTGCTTGATGTTGACGCAACTATATCACGTTGACACGAAAATGTCAAGCACGCAACGCCACAAATATTCGGAAACAGCCGCGATTGGTGGACTTAGGCGGCGCCGGTCGCACGTGCGCGCCGCGCGGCAAAGATGACCAAAACGAGTACAACGCCAGCCGCCAGCAACAACAAATCTTCACCCACGCCGGTCTGCGGCAATCCTGCGCCGGGGGTGCCGGTGCCAACCGTCGCCGTAACCGTTACAGTCGTCGTTACATCAGCCGCGCTGCCAATTGCCGGCGATACCGGTGCCACGACCCGTGTGGCAGTCGCTTCTTGGGTGGGCGTGTTGGTTGGGGCTAGCGTGGCGGTAGAGAGCACGCGGGTGGGCGTGGTAACGGCTATGCGCACGGTTGCGGTGGGTGCTGGGCGAGAAACTTGAGAGATAAGAAAGATCCCGCCAATGGCAATCACACCGATAATGAGCAAGCCCACCAATCCCAGCGCAATCACAAGAAACATTCGGTTGGGACCGCCTCCGCCGGCGGGTGCAACTTCTGCCATAATGCTGTCTCCTTTCTGATGTTGCGAAATTAAACGATGCCTATCCGATCAATTCTAGATTTTCCCACGGCACAAACACACGCGTTTGATCCGCGATCTCGATCTGAGCCCCCCAGGTCAACGAGCCGCTGGCTAGGGTATGCGGCGCAGTAGGTATCTCCGCGATGAGACCAATCGCGCCGGAATGTGCACCCGCGATAATACGTACGGTTGCGCCGATTTCGGCAACGAGCGTGGGGGGAGGCATGGCGCTTTCCGCACCACTGGGTGCCAGAATTGGAATGAATACTTCGGCGCGGGTTTTGCCGCCGGTCGTAATGATGGTCTCATCGCCATTGTGCGATGAAAGCAATTCAAAGATCGGCGTGCACATTGAACGTTCACCCCAGCCCTCAGTAACGATAGTGGGGAGGCGTAATTCGTTGACCACCTCGCGCAGATGGGGGAACAATCCACCCACGATCAACCCGGCGGCTTGTTCTTTTGCCGCACGCCGAAGCGTTTCTTCGGTTGCGCCAGCACCCGCCAGGATCACGACACCGCGCGCGGACAAATCAATCTTGTCTTCGGTGAGAATTTGATCCGGCGATTCGACCATTTTTTTCAAGACGCCATAGCCCTCACCACCACCGCCCCACACACCCTGCGCCAATGCTCCCGTCGCTTCGATCACGACGCCGCTGCGTGGCATCACGTTGACGATACTGCCTCGATATAACGCTTTTAATTCAAAGGGCGCGTCTAACAAGTCCATCGCTAACCACGCGCCGCGCAGGGAGGTGATGCGACCATTGCTGGGAGCACGATAGATGCGCCGCAACGTACCAAAGAACTCGGGTTTGGCAGCGATGATTTCACGTGCTTCGATGGCATCGCCCGGTTTCTTGAGCAAGTACTTGGCAACCTCTTTTTCGTTGGTCCGCAGATAACGGGCAAGCGGGACAGCACGCACACGCCCAATGGTCTCTGTGCGCGCCACAATATCGAGTGCGCCCACGCGATTCCCGGTTTGCACCAATACGTGACCACGCGCCGGCAACACACGCTCTCGACGAATGCGCGCAAACTTGACCACGCGCGTTTGCGCCAAGTGAGGGATAAAAGGATTAGGCATACGCCACCTCGCCGCCCATATCCCAGTACCACTGTTGAACCTTGGTGCGCCGCTTGTCCGCATCCGCTGGCAACATAATCGGACGACCACGCGCGTCAATGATCAACCCCAGCGCGCCTCCTTCGATTTCTGCCTTAAAGACGCCAGCGCGGTTGCCACCCAAACTCACGCGGCCAACGGTATGGACTTGAAGAGAGGCTTTTTGTCCCGGCATCAGAGGGACCAGTTCCAGCGTCCCATGTTGCACTTCTAAATCCATCACACCACTGCCCGCCGGTTGAATTTTGACGCGTAAGGAAATCTGTCCTTCGCGATTCTTGGAAATTGGTGCGATGACGGTACCTAGCGTTACAAACCCATCGCGTTCGATGGCGCTGGCGGCGGCATGGGGGTTGGCAGGTGCCAAGCCACCAAAAGCCGGCGCCAAGCCCAACCCATCTACAGCGAGCGTGAACACGCCGCACGGTTGCAACGCATCCAACGCCATCAAGGCAATGGCACCGAGGTTTGCACTGCGGGCAAATAATCCGCTGGTCAAGACGATCAGATCGAATCCTTCCACCGGCGTTTGTTGTACGGCGTGCGAAAGGGCAACGCGCGCCGCCGCTTGCACCAGTTCCGATTCTTCGCGTGTGGTGGGAATCGTGGCGGGATGGAGGGTGTGATTGAGCCAAAAAGACTGCGCTTCAGCCGGACTGATTTCTTGCGGTAACCAATCTATCATCCGATTGATCCCGGCTTGCGCCATCACGCGATCGAGATGCTGACCAATTCCAAGGTCGCTCCGAATGGTGCGCGAGAATGTATCTCCTGGCGCGCGAATGAGGACGGTGGACACCGCGCCAATATCCGCACCGAGCACGTTCAAGCCGTAACGGCGCGAGAGAAAGCGAACCGTATTTTCAAAAGCACGCGACGTTGGGACAATCGGAACGCCGGTCCAGCTGGTCAGCGCATTCAAGCCGGGGAGCCAGGTGATTTTGCGTTCGGCGTACAATGCCTGCAATTCGTGCTGCAAGGGAGCCAGGTTCTCGCTGGTCATTGTTGGGCGAACATTGTCCACTACCCGCAACGTTGTCGTGTTGCCAATGCGATCCGCAATCTGGGGACGCACCTCGGTATTCCCCGCAAAAATGACCGTCGGGCGCGTGTTTTCATCTTGCGATTCGCAAATCGCAGCGACCAGATTGGCTAGGTCGAGCAAGGCAGTAGTTGCGCCACCGTCTATCCCACCGGTCAAGATGATCACGTCCGGTTTGGCGGTGGCGATTTTTTCGGCGGCAAGGACGGCGGGGTCTTGCAACGTAACGGGCGCCGATTTGCCATCACCGGAAGGAGCGGGCGAAGTTGGAATCCATCGTCCGCCGGTATCTTCGAGCGCAAAGGTTGCTTCAACCGTCGCATACGCCCCGTGCACAGCCCGGATCGCGCTCGCCACACTTAAATCCCGGCTCAAGCCCACGATGGCTACCCGCAACGGTACAGGCGCACTCGTAACCATCACGAACGTATCCACGCCCACGCTACTCGATCGTTCGGGTGAAATGAGTTGCCCTTCTGGGGTCAACAGTTGCCGTTCAGTGCGCGCTTCGATTTGACGCAACGCCGAACGGATGCCAACCGCCACATCGCTGACCGGGGGTTCAGCCGTGGTCAGCGCGGTGCCGGCGGCGACAAAGCGAAATTCGCCGCCCACAAAATCTATCAGACCAACTTTGGTGAGCGCACTCCCAATATCAGCGACCAAGAGTGATTCGGGTTTGTCCATCAGAGTCATGATGATTCGGATTGCTTGAACGATTAGGGTACGATTTGCAGCCAATCGTGCAACAAGAAATAGACGCGATTGATCAACACGGAAATGCGTGAGACCGCCGTATCGGCAAAGATGGCGCCAAAGGCAAAGAGAATGAACCAACGACCGACCACGCTCCAACCGCGCGCCAAGGCATCCATCGCACGCGCGGCAGAGCGTGGTTGTGCCGGCGCAATAAATCGAAATGACAGGAACGCACCCAACGTGCCGATGACGAGTAAGAGATTGTTGAGAAGGGTCCATAGATCGTCGCTGGGTGAAAACGAGATGATCGTCGCGTACAGTTGGGGGACCAAGATACCGGCGAGCGCTCCACTAATCGCCAAGGCGCTTCCCACGCCAAACAAAAAGCCGATGCTCAGATTGCCCGCGGCGGACCATGCCGGGCGCAATTTGGCAAAGAGGAGCACGCCCAACCCGAGCGGGATAAAGAGATGCCAACCTCCTTCTACATCGGACAACAAGGGCAAGGCAAGTTTAGGAATCAGCACGTAGCGAATCGCAATGGCGGTTGCATAACCCACTGCCACGCCGACAAAGAGGGCTTGGGCAAGTCGAACCAAGGGTGTATCGCGCAGTAGGTAACTGAACACAAGTAGGGTTAGGATGGCGCCAACCCACACACCAATGATGTCGTTCATTTTGCCTCTGTGCCACGTGCTTGTTGGATCCAGAACACTAGATTACCGAGGAGGATGATTGCGACCAGTGCGTATTGCGCAAACGTTTGAACGTTGACGCTGATGAGTGCTCGTCCCGGTTGATTGGCAAGCACTTCGTACTGCGCCGCCCCCACGAGTCCACTCATCACGGCGCGCAATTGTTTGGTCGGCGTATCCCGGTAGGCACGCGCGCGTGGTTCCACCGCCGCGCTTACGCCGGCAACGATCGGTACGCCGGCGCGCGGCTGAACCTGTTCCATCCACACTTTGAGCGCGTCTTCTGTCCCGGCAAGCACGACGATCATTTGCAAATCGCGCAAGGTTTTGATGTTCGCGGTCACGCCAATCTGGGTAATGTTTTGATTCAAGACGACATCTTGAAGCGTTGCTGGAAAACCGCTGGTTGCCAGATTGGACAATCCCGCTTCATGGCCTGGCAAGAAACCCAAGTTCACATAGTTGGTTCCGTACACATAACTGGGTGTGTTGCGTGTAGCATCATCCAATACGCGCCGTGCAATCGGCGCGCCGGTTTCCAAGGTGCTGAGCGCAATGATCTTGACATTGCGTTTGCTCAAATGGTTGACGATCGCTTTGGCTTGCAAATCCATTTCGCCGGCAGTGCTGGGATCGTACTCAAACGCCAGCAGCACAGTTGCAGTGGTGGGCACGGCTTGGAGGGTATCGTAAAACTCCGAAGTTGGTGTCCCGTTGATCTGGAGAAATGCGCTCGCAAAATCGAACGGGGCAAAGAAGGGGAGAATAACCACAAGAGCGAGCAACAGATAAATGAACGGACGCATAGACCACGCCCGGCGCGCTTTTTTGGCAGCGACTTGAACAACAGGTGGCGTGGCCAGAATAGTTTCGAACAACTGACCGGTGTCTGTGCGAGCGGCGGGCGGCACCGGTTTGGGTGGGGCATGCGGCTCTGCCATGGCCAGAGCAAGGGGCAACACACCGCGCAAGCCGGCTAACGGTCCGCTCGTTTCCAAAGGTTGGTCCTCCGGCTTGGGTTCTGCCGGCTTGAGGGCGGCGATCCATTCGGGCACCTCTTCGGGCAGTGCCGGTTGAATCGGAGCCGGAGCGGCTTCGCTGGGTGATTCTGCCAAAGGTACGGTTGCAGTTTGCAACCAATCCGGGATTTCCTCTACCCCTTCGATACCGGTAACCGGAACTTGAGTGGGCGGTGCGGCGGCAATGGTTTCCAACGATTCGCTAAGCGGTTCGCTGGGTGTTGGCTCTGGTTCGATTTCCTGGGGCTTGAGTTGTTTAAGCCAGTCTGGAATCTCCGCTTCGCTCACCGGTTCGATGGGTTCGGATGGAGTCGGTTCAAGAATTTCTGTCGCCGACTCGGCGGCTGTCTCGGTTATCGCAGAGGGTCCCAGTCCTTTTAACCAATCCGGCATTTCCACCGCCGGTTCTGGCGCTGGTTCGGTCTCTTTCAGCCAATCTGGCTTTTCGATTTCAACGGGTGGAGTAGGTTCCGTTTCAATTGGCGTGGTAGGCATGGGTGCCGGTTCGGTTGGTGCTTCGGTTTCGGAGGGGGGCTTGAGCCAATCCGGTAGTTCTTCCGCCGGCGTTTCTTCCAGCGGGGTTTCTTCGGCTTGAGTTTCGCGCAAGGCCTTGAGCCAAGCGGGGTGTTCTTCGCTGGCAACCGGTTCTGGGGCTTGGGCAGGTTTGAGCCAAGCTGGAAGATTTTCATCTTCAGCCGGTGCCGGCGCTTCTTCGGCTGGCATTTCACGCAAGCGGGCAAGCCAATCTTCCTCTGGCGCAGGTTCTACCGGGGTCACTTCTTCCGGCGATGGCTCGTAGGGCTTGGCGGGCAGAGACAATCCCTTGATGGGCGCCGCCGGCGGTTGTTCTTTTTCGGAAGGGGGCGTTGCGATCAAGGGCACGAGGCGCGCGCCGCAACTAGCACAGAATACGCTTTCCATTTTGTTGGGAGTGCCACACATGGGGCAGATCAAGCCCGATGGCGGTGCAAGGCGCGCGCCGCAACTGCTACAGAATTTACTTCCGTCTCGATTTTTTGTTCCACACAGAGAGCAACTAATCATTTGACTCTATTCGCTGTAAGGGCGATCCATTCCGATGAGTAAACGCAAGCCGGTCGCAATGGTTCCCAGCGCCACGCCGAGCAAAATGCCGCGCACCCCCGCCGTGCTGGGAACGCTCAGCGCCCATGCTTTAGCATCGGCGAGCAGATTGACGAGGGGGGTCTGTCCCAGCAAGACGATGAGGGCGGCAATCAACATCAGCAATGTTTCAAAACTGCGCGCGCGCATCGCACGATATGCGGCGGTTGCCAAGAAGAATGCCGCGAGGGCAAAGAACGCTCCTTGTAATGGAAGGTAAACATGATCAAAGATCCAACTCATTGGCGCATCGGCAACACCAAAGACTAGACCGATTAGCATCACAGTGATACTCGTAACCAGCACGATGATGCTGTACAACGCGCCGGGTTCTTGTCGGCGAAGGATGCGTGCGAGATGGACGAGCAAAAGATTAACCAGCCCCACCAACAGGGCAAACGCGGTGAGAATGATTGCCCATTCTTTGAAGGCAATGCCCAGGGCGTTCAGTAATGGTACGGGAAAAAAGTAACCCAGCAGAACGATGATTCCGACAGCGATGGCAACTGCAGTTGATAGCCACTTCATTCTAAATCAACCCCATCGCACGCAAGACCACAGCAACGATCACACCACCGATGATGAGCCAACGCATGAGGTCTTGTGCCAATAAACTGCCTCGATGATTGGGTTTGTCAGAGAGATACGCGCCGCCTGCATAGATTTCTTCGCCGATCAAAGGCTGGTCCATGGTAGCGTGCACAAAAGGAAGCGTCCGCGCATCGCTGGTGCCGCCAATCTGGGTCAAGTGTTTTTGTGCGCCCGTTTCACCCATCAACAGGAATTCATCCCCAAACCGTCCAATCAAAACATTCGCGGCAAGTTTTTGTTGAATGAGCATCCGCATGATGCCGACGGCGTAAGCAAAGGAATCTTTTTGCGGTTGGGTGTAGAGCCATGGGTCTGGCGCGATCCAGCGTGCACGCAAAGGATTGTACTCTTCCGCCATTCCTTGATTGCGATAAGCACGCCGCATGACGTCTTGAGCCACCGGCAGGGCGGTAGGATGAGCGCAGGTTACCAGAGGTGGGATACCGCTCATGGCGCCGCGTTCGGCAAGATACTCCAAGACGTACAGGGCGGCGGTCGTGTCAGCAGTAAATTCATCACCGATACCAGCGGTGCCCAACGAGAGATGCACCGGTTGCCCGGCTTCAGCCGCGCGCCCCAGCAAACCTTTCAACGTGGCAAACCCGGCGATCGGACGCAACTCTAGTGGCGTGCCGCGCTTGATCACCCAGTTGGCAAAGAAAAAGAGCGGCAGAAAGATGAGGAATAATGCCAAGGCGCGACTCTGATCTAAACCGATATTCAATTGGAGATTTGCCAACGCGTCCACGAGGGCTCCTGTTTCACACGTTCGATCTGACGAGTGTGCCGGTTAGCGCAACGATTCCAAGCGAGCAAGCAATGCTTCGGTGCTCGTATCATCTTGCATCAGCAAAGCAAGATCGCGCAAATCATCCGCGTTCAATACGATGCCAAGAAAGGGCTGGATTGTCCAGAATAATTGCGTGCCCAAAAATGCGAGCGGCTTGTATGCTTCCAAGAATAGAATTGCCGGCGCGGTCAATCCTAGTTCAACAATTCGCCGTGCCAGGCGTTCCAGCAATTCGTCGCGTTGTGGTTCTTTTGCCATTGCCCTTGCGTGTTTTCTTCGTCTGGTTTTTACCGGTTTATCCCTTGCTCAGCCAAGACAAAGATTTGCAATGCGGTACTCATTATAAAGCCACTATTGCCATCCGTCAAGCGGTTCATTCGGGTGACTCCCCATTTCTCATCCGAGTTGTCAGGGATGGTGTTCACCACCCAGCAAGAAAATGAACCAATGAAATCGTTGCCCACAAAAAAGTCTGGGACGTGGATGATTTTGGGTCTGCGCTCGTCCGCGTCCAATCCAGTGAAAAATGTACTTTCGGCTTGTCCAAGTTAGGTCATCACCAGAAAATCCCTTTGACAAATTAGAATAATGCGAGTATGATTGAGCCACAGTCCAATCTGAGGTGGCGTAGCATATGACATTTTGTTCACATTGCGGTACGTCGAACAAGAGCGATGCCAAGTATTGCAAAAATTGTGGCGCACAACTATCGTCCAACGCTTACCTCGTGTGTCAAAAATGTAATGCGCACAATCCCACCAACAGTCATTTTTGTAACCGCTGCGGTGAACGATTGAGCGCGACTTCGATTGCTACGGCCGAAGAAACGAAAACGGCAACGCGTCAATCCGCCACCAAGACCGCTGTCAAAGGTGGACGCGGTTCTACGGACCGTACAACCCCGCCTCTTGGTGCAACCGTAAAGACGGAATTGCCAACCACTCACGCCCCCGAACGCACTCCCCCGCCTGCCAGCGATCGCGATTTGCCAGACTGGCTCACCCGCTTTTTTGCCAAGATGCCCGCCCAGAAACAACTCATCCCCACTCACGAATTGTTGCGGATGGCAAACGCCTTGGGAATTGATGTAGATTACAGCACCCTGCGCTTTTGGCAAAAACGTGGTTTGGTCTCCAAACCCTTACGAGGACCCGTGAGCAGCGGCCGTGGCACGCGCGGTTATTACGATCCTTCGTTGATTGATCGCCTGTCTTTCATCCGCGAAATTCAAAAACGCCACGCGATGGGATTAGAAGCGATTCGTAACGAATTGGAGCAGATTGATAAACAAGTCGCCCAATCGGCTGATCGTCCAATCGCCGAACTTTATCGCGAACGCTTGGCAGAATTGCAAGCGCAACACGACGCAGAATCCAAACGCACGTTGGTCGCCGTGTTGAGCAAAGCGATTGGCGTCAACCCCGAAGAGATTGCGGCTGTTTCGATTGAAAAGAGCGATGGACAGACGATTCGCCTCGTCGGGCAAGCCGTGCCGGTCGAACCCAATCGCCGATCGCGTTAGAGGTTGACAAAAAAATATTTCTAACGATAATGTTCGCAAAGGCAATGACGGAGAGGTAGTACCCGCCATGACTCCGCTAGCGATAAAGACCGATTGAGGTGCAAGTCTTTTCGGAGCACAGCGGCGAACTTCGCTCCCGAGCCGCACGCGCGAAATCAATTTGAAACTAGCGCGCGCCGCACGTCCTGCGTTACCTGGACAGCCGATGATCGTCGGCGCAGAGTGAGTCGCTAGTGACTAGTGACTAACCAGGGTGGTACCGCGAGATTGCACAGCGCTCTCGTCCCTTTGGGGCGAGAGTTTTTTGTTTAACGATGAACCTGACCTACCATCTTGTTCCACAAAAATATTTCGATGCGCTTGATCCGCGCGCCGATTATGTTCCTGAATCATTCGCGCGCGAGGGCTTGATTCATTGCACCGATGGCGCAGACGAAATGGCGCGCGTCGCCAATCAATTCTACCGATTCAATCCTGAGCCGCATTATTATCTCTACCTTGACAAGGCATGCGTACACGCGCCGATTCGTTACGAGGACGCCGCGAAAATCTATCCACACATTTACGGCGCATTGAATCGTGATGCCATCGTCGCTGTGCGCGTGGCACGCCGCACAGCGGATGGAACTTTTCTGCCGCCGGAACCGTTGACCGATCGTTAAAGATTGAAGAACGAGGAGGAATACGAATGCTTGATGAACTCAATCAACTCCGCGCCGACGCACTTGAGCAACTGGCGCACATTTGGGATGACGCCGCGTTGGAAGCATGGCGCATCAAGTTCTTGGGGCGCAATGGTTTGTTGGCGAACGCGATGACTAAACTGGGGACGCTCCCCAAAGAAGAACGTCCCGCCGCCGGCAAACTCGCTAACGAAGTGAAGAACGCGCTCGAATCGGCGTACGCACAAAAAATCAGCGCGATGAAACAACGCGCGCTCTCGGAATCATTGCAAGCAGCACCACTGGATGTAACCTTACCGGGTCGCCCCGTCAAGCGCGGGCGTTTACATCCCGCCACCGCCAACCTGCGCGAACTGTATCGCATCTGGGGTGATATGGGCTTTCAAGTTTTTCTCTCGCGCGAGGTAGAGTCGGACGAGATGAATTTTCAATTGCTCAACATTCCGCCGCATCACCCGGCGCGGGATAATTGGAGCACCTTTTACGTTGCCGGCACAAATCAGCGCGTCTTGTTGCGCACGCACACATCGCCCGGGCAAATCCGCGCAATGCGCGCACTGGGGCAGAAGGGGACGGTGCCTTTGCGCGTGGTTTTGCCGGGAATGTGTTATCGGTATGAACAAATTAGCGCGCGGTACGAAATTCAATTCAACCAACTCGAAGGGCTTGCCATTGGACGCCACATTACCTTTGCCGATTTGAAAGGTACACTCACCGAATTTGCGCGGCGAATGTACGGGGATCGGCCCGTGCGATTCTATGGCGATCACTTTCCCTTCACCGAACCGAGCGCGCAAATGGATGTGCAATGTATCATTTGCGATGGTGCGGGATGCGGGATTTGCAAATACACCGGCTATCTGGAGATTCTGGGTGCAGGGATGGTCCATCCGCAAGTGTTGCGCCATGGGGGGTACGACCCGGCACAATGGAGCGGCTTTGCGTTTGGAATGGGAACGGAACGCATCGCGATGTTGAAACATCGCATTGAAGATATTCGATATTTCTGGGGCAACGATCTCCGCTTTCTCGAACAATTCTAAATCAATCAACCCATTATCCAATGTGCCAATCAGCCAAGAATCGTGTGGGAGGTGTAGATTGGCTCATTGGAAATTGGCCTATTGGCTCATTGGAGGTTATGATGAAACTACCCCTTTCTTGGATTCGCGATTACGTTGACATCAAAATATCGCCAGAAGAATTGGCGCAGAAATTGACCTTTGCTAACTTGGAAGTCGAGGAGCTACAATATATCGGCATTCCGCGTCCGCAAGGTTCGCGCGCTACCGGCGATAAACCGGAACTCGCGTGGGATCGCGATAAAATTTTCGTCGCGCAGATTCTTAAGGTTGAGCCGCATCCCAACGCTGATCGGTTGACCTTGGCAACGGTGGATTACGGTGCGCAGGAACCCATTCAAGTGGTAACGGGTGCGCCCAATATCAAGGTAGGCGAGAGTGGATACAAAGTTGTCTTTGCGCTGGAAGGCACGCGTTTGTTCGATGGACACCAAGAGGGCTGGAAGTTGATGACGCTCAAGAAAACCAAAATTCGCGGCATCGAGTCCGGGTGTATGGTTTGCTCGGAAAAAGAATTGGGGTTGAGCGACGATCACGAAGGCATCATTCTTTTGCCCGATGATGCACCGGTGGGCACGCCCCTCGTGGACTATCTGGGCGATGTGGTGTTCGACATCAAGATCAATCCGAACATGGCGCGTTGCGCCTCGGTGATCGGCATGGCGCGCGAAATCGCCGCGCTGACCGGGGCAAAACTCAACCCGGTGCCGCAACAAGTTGTCGCCAAGGGGGCGCCGATTGCCGGCCAAGTGGATATTGTCATCCACCACCCAGAACTCAATCCACGCTTTACGCTCGCGTTACTCAGAAATGTGACGATTCGACCCTCGCCGTTCTGGATGCAACGCCGACTGATGCTTGCCGGGATGCGCCCCATCAACAACATCGTGGACGTAACCAATTACGTGATGCTCGAAACGGGTCAGCCACTGCACGCGTTTGATTACGATAAACTCGTCGCGCGCGCGGGAGGCAAAGCACCCACGATTATTACGCGGCTTGCCCAACCCGGCGAAGAATTGGAAACGCTCGATGGAGCGAAACGCAAACTCGATCCGTTCACGATTCTCGTTTGCGATACCAAGGGCGCGCTTTCGATCGGCGGTGTCATGGGCGGTGCAGAATCTGAAGTGGATGCAAACACCCAAAATGTTTTGCTCGAGTCGGCATCGTGGGAGTATATCAACATTCGCCAAACGATGGCGGCGCAAAAACTATCTTCCGAAGCCGGTTATCGGTTTAGTCGCGGGGTCCACCCGGCGCAAGCCAAAATTGGTTTGCGGCGCGCCATCGAATTGATGCGGCAACTCGCCGGCGGTGAGATCGCGCGCGGTATCATTGATCAGTATCCAAACAAACCCAAGAAAATCGTCATGGATTTGCCGGTGGCAGAAGTGAAACGGCAATTGGGAGTGGAAATTCCGACAAAACAAATTGCCAAATATTTGGAAGCGTTGGAATTTCAAGTTGGCCACCGACCGCCGACCGCCGACCGCCGCCGACCGTCCGCCGTCCTCCGCGTTACCGTACCCAACCATCGCTTGGACATTTCCGGCACCCACGACCTCATCGAAGAGATCGCGCGGATGTATGGCTATGAAAATATACCCATCTCACGAATGAACGATGAACTACCACCGCAAAAAGCGAACGTGGCTCTGGAACAAGAAGAGCAAGTGCGCGATCTGTTGATTGATGCCGGGTTGCAAGAAGTGATCACGTATCGTTTCACCACCCCCGAACGCGAAGCGCTGCTTACTCTTCCCGGCTCGCCACGCCCGGCTCTGCCGATGCGCGAGTACGTTCGCATTGAAAACCCAATTAGCGCGGATCGTACGGCGTTGCGCCAATCTCTACTCCCCCATCTTTTGGATTTGACCGCCGCCAATCTGCGCTATCGTTCGCGGGTGGCTTTGTTTGAAATTGGGCCAGTGTTCTGGCATCGTGGCACAGATGATACGCTCTTGCCGCGCGAAAAAGCCACCCAATTGCCGGAGGATCAAAATGTCCCGCTTCCACTCGAACGACGCCGGCTAGGAATTGTGTTGACGGGTCCCCGCGAAGAGATGATGTGGCAAGAGGCGGATGCCTCGCCGATGGATTTCTACGATTTCAAGGGAATCGTGGAAGCGTTGGCGGCAGGGTTGCACCTCACAGACACAACGTACACTCCATCGAACAATCCAATGTTTCATCCGGGTCGCGCCGCGAAATTACAATTGGGTGATTCGGTGATTGGAGAGTTTGGTGAAGTACATCCTCTAGTGCGTGGCGCGGAGCGGTTCGATTTGCCCGCGCAACCGGTGCTGGTGGGTGAGTTTGATTTGGATGCCCTGTTGGCACGCGTAACTTCAATGTATCAAGTGAAAGCCCTATCGCGTTATCCTGTGGTGGTTCAAGACCTGGCGCTGGTGGTGGACGAAGCGGTGCCGGCAGAGCATGTGCAAGCGCTGATTGAACAGACAGGCGGCAATGTGCTGGCGCGTGTGATCTTGTTCGATGTGTATCGCGGCGATCAGATTGCGCCGGGCAAGAAATCGTTGGCATACTCACTAACCTTTCAAGCCGAGGATCGCACTCTCTCGGACAATGATGCGACCAAGATACGCGAGAAAATTATCGCCCGACTCAAACGCGAGATCGGCGCAGAGGTGCGCGGCAAATAAACCGACAGGTAGCCCCCACCAATGGGCTACCTGTTTACTTTTGGACTATTTACCCCTTGACCTGCTTTGTGGTATACTTGTTGAGGAGGTTGCAAGATGAATCAACGACGCGCCCTGATTGCACTGATTGTTGTGCTCGTGCTTATCCTGTTGATGATCTTGGGACGTTACTATGGCGGGGGATGATCACCGCGCCAGCAAGGGGGAGAAGAGTCTGTGAGTATTTTTTACGCGTTTAACGTACTGGATTTCATTCTCTTTGTAATCTTTTTGATCGCCCTGGGCGTGGGTTTTGCACAAGGGATTCTGCGCCAAGTCATCGGCATGGCGGCACTGTATATCGCTTTGGTTTTGGGCGCACAATACTATTCGCCGTTTAGCAACTGGATTCAGGGTACCCTGTTTTTGTCGAAAACCCCTTTGCTCAATGCCATTTCCTTTTTCATCATCGTCATCGTGGTATGGATCATTGTAACCGGGCTTGCCTTTGATGCCTATCGTTCGACCAAAATCAATCTCTTGCCGCTGATTGACCAATTAGGCGGTGCACTGCTCGCGGTGATTACGTTGGCGGTATCCTTGGCATTTATTTTGCCGGTCCTCAAGTTGATGGTCAGCGAACCATGGATGAGCATCGAAAATATTCGCCAAATGCTCAACACGGCGCTGACCGGATCCCGCCTTGTTCCAGAATTGATTGGACTTCGTCCCCTCTTGATCAACTCGATTACGCCGTGGCTGCCATACGGTATCCCCTCAATCTTTACATTCGAATGATCCGCTGAATGAATCCACGCGATTTGCATACCCTTGAATTTGATCAAGTTTTGGCGCGCCTTGCCGCTCACGCCGAGTTTTCAGCGAGTATTGCGTTAGCACGCGCACTGACTCCCTCTACCGATCCGGTGATCATTGCACGCTGGCAAGGTGAAACCACCGAAGCGCGCGCCCTTTTGGATCAGCATCCTGAAATAAGCGTCGGCGGCGCGCGCGATGTCCGCCCAATGACCAAGAACGCGCGCCTGGGCGCCTTGCTCACGCCACTCGATTTGGTTGAACTCAGGCAAACATTGATTGCCGCGCGCACGTTGCGCCGAACACTCGGACGTTTCGAGGCCTCGTATCCACGGCTCGCCGCGCGCGCCGCCGCCATCGCCGACTTGCCCGCGCTGGTGGATGCGATTGGACGCGCGATTGATGAACGCGCTCAAGTTGCCGATACGGCATCGGATAATTTAGCACGCCTTCGCCACGCATTGAACGTTCAGCGCGGACGTTTGATGGAAAAATTGCAACGCTTGATTTCCTCGCCCTCCAACGCCAAAGTGATTCAAGAGCCAATCATCACAGAACGCGATGGTCGTTACGTGATTCCGATTCGCGCGGAAGCCAAGGGCCGCATTCCCGGCATCGTTCACGATACGAGTGCCAGCGGCGCAACCTTGTTCATTGAACCATTGGCGGTGGTCGAGATGGGCAATCGCATTCGCGAACTGGAACGCGAAGAGCAACGCGAGATCGAACGCATCTTGCGCGAACTGACCGCGCTCGTTGCGATGCATGCAGAGGCAATAGATCGAACGGTGGAAACACTGGCGGAACTGGATTTGGCATTCGCCAAAGCGAAATACGCCGAAGAAATTCGCGGCGTAGAACCTGTCATTGCGAGCGCAGCGATGCAATCTCCAAGTAACTCAATTGCTTCGTCGCAAAAACCGCTCCTCGCAATGACATCATTCGAACTCAGCGATGCGCGTCATCCCTTGCTGGATCCGGCAACCGTCGTTCCCATCTCTGTTCGCCTGGACCCCGGCGTGCTGATTCTGGTCATTACGGGTCCCAATACTGGCGGCAAGACCGTTACGTTGAAAACCGTGGGCTTGATGGCGTTGATGGCGCAAAGTGGTTTGCACATTCCCGCGCGCGCCGGTTCCCGCCTCCCCATTTTCTCCGGGGTCTATGCCGATATTGGCGATGAACAATCTATCGAGCAATCGCTTTCTACCTTTTCATCGCATCTCAAAAACATCACACAAATTTTGCGTCAAGCCGATGAACACTCGCTCGTTTTGCTGGACGAACTGGGGGCGGGGACCGATCCGGTCGAAGGGTCGGCACTCGCGCGTGCCATTCTGATGCATTTGCTCGAACGCCAAATTCCTGCGTTGGTGGCAACGCATTATGCCGAACTCAAAGCGTTTGCGCATACGACGCCGGGCGTCCAAAACGCTTCGATGGAATTCGATGTGGAAACGCTCGCGCCCACCTATCATCTTACAATTGGTTTGCCCGGGCAATCGAATGCGTTTGCCATTGCCCAACGCTTGGGGCTCGATCCTAAAATCATCGAGCACGCGCAACGCGCCCTGACCCGCACCGACCTCGAATTGGAAAAACTGCTTGCCGAGATCAAACGGACTCAGCAAGAAATTGCCTCGGCGCGCGCGCACGCCGAGATTGCGCAGCGTGAAGCCGAACAACGCGCGGCAGAAGCGCGTCGTCAACTGGCGCAAATCGAAAATGAACGCGCCGAAATTTTGCGGCGCGCCCACGAAGAGGCACAAGCAGAGATTCAATTGGCACGCGAAGAATTGAATCGTTTGCGGCAAGCGTGGCGGACGGCGGCACTCTCGCGCGATTTTGTGGAGGGCGAGCACGCCAAGTTGGACGAGTTAGCCGAGCAATTGCCAGCCCCCACCCCCGCACCGATACCCGCCCCGGTCGCCACCGAGCCGGGCAAAATTCAAGTCGGCGATCGTGTGTGGGTGGCGCGTCTTGGACAGATGGGCCAAGTGACGGCGATGGAGGCGACCGATGCCGAGGTGCAGGTGGGCAACTTTAGAATTCGTTTGCGTTTGGATGAAATCCGCAAAGTGGTTGAGCCGGCCTCGCCCGTTGAGCCAGCACCGAGTCAAGTGGCATTGCCGGCAGTGGAATCGCCGGGAATGGAAGTGAGTTTGCGGGGAATGCGTGCCGATGATGCACTCGACACGTTGGGAAAATATCTTGATCGCGCTTATCTGGCGGGCTTGCCGTACGTGCGCGTAGTGCACGGCAAGGGTACGGGCACGCTCCGTAAACTGGCGCGCGATCTGTTGCGTCAGCATCCGCTCGTGGCTTCGATTCGTGAGGCGGAACCGCATGAAGGAGGTGAGGGCGTAACCATTGCCAAACTCGTTGCCCACTAAAATCCCGCTTGTCAACCGAACAAATGAGTGATATAATCTCGACCAATGACGCACTCACAAAAACCAAATGCGTCAATGACCCCGGTCAGTTTTCCAAAAGGAGGAAAAAATGTACCAAAGACTTGTTCTGGTCGGGAATCTCGGCAGGGATCCCGAAATGCGCTACACGCCGCAAGGCACGCCCGTCACCACGTTCTCCGTTGCGACGAGCCGCAAATACACCACTGCCGATGGACAACAAAAAGAGGAAACCGCTTGGTTTCGTGTCCAAGTGTGGGGAAAGCAAGGCGAGACCGTCAATCAGTACCTCACCAAAGGAAGCAAAGTATTGGTGGAAGGCACGCTGATCCCGGACGAAAATGGTGGTCCCCGTGTTTGGACCGGGCAAGACGGCAAAGCCCGCGCTTCGTTCGAAGTTCGCGCGCAGACCGTTCGCTTTCTCAGTAGCAAACGCGATATGGCGGCGCCCGGTGCCGCACCTAACGCCGGGAATGCTGTGGCAAGCGAGCCGGCTATAGATGAGCCAACCGGTAGTGAAGAGTTACCCTTCTAGTCGAAACGAATTTGCAAGCCGCTTGGTAATCAGGCGGCTTTTTTGATGAGCGATGAACAAAAGAATCGCCTTGATTATCATTGGACGATTCAAAGACGAATGGCATGCGCTCTCTGCCACCCAACAACGCGATTTTATCGCTCGCCTGGGCAAGACGGCAACCGCGGTGGGTTTGGTGGCACTGACCGGCTATCGTCTCACTTCGACGCCGGGCGCATTCTTGCAAGTATGGGAGACCGATGATCGCCAAACGATTGAGCGTGCTATTCAAAATATCCAAGCCATCGGTTATTCGCGTTACGTGGATGCGCGTTGGATGATTGGCGAGCGCGAGATTGTACAGGAGTCGGATGCAAACACCGTACGGTAAACAATGCAAGTACTATTACGCCGATTACTATCGCGGCAAGGAAACGCAAGAATGCCGACTCGTGCAAGCCAATGCGGCATCCGAAGCATGGAAGCCGGCACTGTGCCAAACGTGCCCCGTGCCGGACATTTTGCTCGCGAATGCTTGTCCCCACTTGGTCTTGCGCGCACGGGTGGGCAAAACCATGCTGGGGTTGCTGCGCAAAATAGACCTCCAAGTTGAGTGTCGTCAGTATCGTGTTCAAGTAGCACGCCCGCAAGTGGGATGCGGCCATTGCCACGAATTTCTTGATCGTCCTACCGAGTAACCATGCCGAACAAATTTGAAGAACTCTTGGCTCAGAATCGAATTATCATTCAGGATGGCGCAACCGGAACGTTTTTGCAACAACTGGGCTTGCCATTGCATCAAGCGCCGGAAACCTGGGTGCTGGAAAACCCAGCGATGATCTATACGGCGGCTGAAGCGTATGTCAACGCTGGGGCAGACATGATCTTGACGTGTACCTTTGGGGGAACAGAAGCGCGTTTGCGCGAAGCCGGCTTGGAAGCACAGATGTTGGAGATTAATCAACGCGCGGCACAGTTAGCGCAAGAGGCATCCCGCGGCCGCGCCTTGGTTGCCGGCTCGATTGGGCCGCTAGGACGAATGCAACTCACGCTGGGGGGAATGTCGTACGCGGAAGCAGTGGATCAATTTGCGGCGCAAGCCCATGCGTTATCGTTGGGCGGCGTGGACCTGTTCCAAATCGAATCGTTCAGCGATTTGCAAGAAATTCAAGCCGCGATCGAAGGGGTGCGTCAAGTAAGTTCGTTGCCCATTATCGCTTCAATGTCGTTTGATACGCAGGGCAAAACGCTCTTGGGCATCACGCCGATGCTGGCGGCAAAAGAATTGGCGCGGCTTGGGGTCAATGCAATTGGCGCGAATTGCGGCAAGGGTCCCTGGGAGGTTGCGGGCATCCTCCGTGAAATGCACGCCGCCGCGCCGGGCACCCTTCTGCTTGCCAAGCCCAACGCCGGCGTGCCGCAAATCGTGGACGGCGTGCCAACATATCCGGTAGACCCAGCACGCTTTGCGCTCTTTGCACGCGACTGGGTGCGCGCCGGCGCACGGATCATCGGAGCGTGTTGCGGTTCCACGCCAAAGCATATCGAGGCATTGCGCGCGCAACTTTTGGGTAAACCTGCCAAGAGTCAGGTCAGCTAAACAGGTTAGCAATTTGCTCCTATCACGTTCTATGCTATAATGCACGCACTCTAAAACCGGAAAGGTTAGTTCTGTGAGCGTCTATTTCAACATCATTCAAATTATTGTTTCTATTACTCTGATTGTTGTCATTCTTCTTCAAGTCAAAGGGGATACCGGCGGCGTCTTTGGCGGCACCGGCGTGGCACGCACACGTCGTGGTTTGGAACGCACCCTCTTTAACGTTACCATCGTCCTCGCCGCACTCTTTTTGATTATTTCCTTCCTCAGTGCGTTGTTCGGCGTGCGCGCCTAAGCCAGCCTTCCGAGTTTAGGCATGAGACATATCCGCTGGCAAATGCTGATTGCCGTCATCGGCATCGCTTTTCTCAGCGTGATGCTGGGTTCGTTGGCACTCACGACCACTTCGATCGAACGGCCCGATTTTGGCGGCACCTACATCGAAGGACTGGCGGGCCGCCCCAACGCCGTCAACCCCATCTATAGCCAATACAATGATGTGGATCGCGACATCGCCGCGCTGGTGTTTAACGGGCTAACCCGCGCGAATGAAAGCGGTGTCATTCAACCCGATCTCGCCACACGTTGGGCGATCTCGCCCGATGGTCTGGTCTATACCTTTACCCTTCGCAGTAATGTCTTTTGGCATGATGGCGTCCCCTTTGATGCCGACGACGTGCTGTTTACCCTGCGGGCGATCCAAGACCCCGCCTCCAAAGCCCCACCCGATCTCGCCGCGTTTTGGCGGACGGTAACCATCACCGCACCCAACTCGACGACCGTGCGCTTTCAATTGACCCAGCCGTATGCCCCCTTTCTCGATTACACCACCATCGGCATCTTGCCGTATCATTTACTCAAAGACATTCCGCCCAACGAGTTGGCGCAGAATCCATTCAATCGCAAGCCGGTGGGCACCGGTCCCTTTATGGTCAGCGAGATGACGCTGAGCCAAGCGTTGCTCGAAGTCAATCCACGTTACTATGGCACGCGACCTTTTCTTTCGCGCATCTTGCTCAAATTCTATCCGGATTACGAGTCCATCTTTGCCGCCTACACCCGCGGCGAGGTTGAGGGGATTGCACGCATCTTGCCCGCCTACTTGCCCAAAGCGCGTGCCCTCAATACGCTGACGATGTACAACACCCGCTTGGCGGGCTACTCGTTGATCTATCTCAATCTCAATAAACCGATTTTTCAAGACAAGGCAGTGCGCCAAGCCCTGCTCTATGCGATTGATCGTCAACGCCTCATCAACGATCTTTTGCAAGGACAAGGTTTGCTCGCCACCAGTCCTATCGAACCGGGAACGTGGGCGTACGATGATGCCCTGCCCCAGTATCCGTTTGATCCAGAAAAAGCCAAAGCGTTGCTTGATGCGGCGGGCTGGAAAGATGGCGGCGACGGAGTTCGCCGAAAAGGAACCGATGCGCTGACTTTCACCTTGATCACCAATGATGATCCCACGCGCGTGGCGATTGCCAACGAAATCGTCAAAGCGTGGCAAGCCATCGGCGTCCAAGCCAATGTGCAATCTGTGCCAACCGCGCTCCTCGTTCAAAACGTATTGCGTCCGCGCCAATTCGAGGCGGTGCTCTATGAGTGGCGCGCACTCTCCAACGATCCGGATCAGTACGAAAACTGGCACGAATCACAAATCCCGGGAGCGACGAGTGCCGGGCAAAACTATGGCGGCTTGAAAGATCGCGATGTGAGCGAAGCGTTGGAAGCCGCGCGCAAGACGACCGATCAAGCCAAACGTGCCGAGTTGTACAAAAAGTTCCAAGAACGCTTTGTAGACCTTGCGCCAGCGCTGTTACTCTACTATCCGGTGTACACCTATGCCGTGGACGCTCGCGTGCGTGGTATTCAACTTGCACCCATGCTGGCTCCCAGTGATCGCTTTCGCAGTTTGGCGCAATGGTATTTGAAAACACGCCGCATTGCGTTCGACGTTGCCGCTGGTGAACCTACGCTCGTGCCGCCTCCCACGCCAGTGATCCCGCCATCGCCTACCGCCACGTCCACACCAGCCATTCAAACAGTCGTGGTTATCGTTGTGCCTGCCACACCAACGGTTGCGCCAGCATCGCCAGGCCAATGCGAGGGATTGACCGCGATCATCCAATCGCCAACGATGGATTCGAACATTGCCGGCATCGTTGAAATCCGTGGCAGTGTGGCACGCCCGAATCTGGCGTACTGGAAACTCGAGTATCGTTCCGACGCAAGCCCAACGTACACGCAACTCGTTCGCGCGGAAACTTTTATCACAGACAGCGTACTAAGTTTGTGGGCAACCAAGACAGTACCGAACGGCACATATTGGCTGCAACTCACGGCGGTGGACCAGACCGGAAATTTTGGAACTCCGTGTCTAGTGCGTGTCAACGTGGCTAATTAGCATCTGCTCTCAAATCAAAAACGCGATTCGGACGATGATCCGAATCGCGTTTCTCGTTGCGTCTATTTTTCTAACAAATAAGGCACGAGCACGACTGCCACGTTGGGATGTCGTTCAAATGCGGCGCGCAAACGTGCGGCCGTTCGATTGTGCAAGAACCCTTCCCACCAACGGGCAGGGATAAATTCCGGCAAAATGATGGTTACGAACGCGGTGGGATGTTGGCTATGCACAGCGTCCACGTAGGCAAGGAGTGGACGCACAAACGCGCGATACGGCGATTCTACAATGACTAACTTCATATCCGGTGCATATTTCTGCACCTTGGTTTTGATCCTGTCCACACGCTCGGGGTCAGTCGAAATGTGCAAAATCACGACATCACGCGCAATTGTGCGTGCAAACGCGATGGCGCGGAGTGAGGCATAGTTAATGTCATCAATCGGTACGACAACCAAATGCTCGATCTTGGTGGGGAGGGGTTGTCCTTCGACAATGCGGAGTTGTTCACGCACATGCGAATAGTGTTGGTGGATGTAAAGAAAAATAGACACAAAGATGGGAATCAAGAGAATGACCATCCAGGCGCCCAGCGCAAACTTGGTTACCGCCACAATGATCAAGGCGATGATGGATAACGTCGCACCAATCGCATTGATAACGGCACTTTTTTTCCAATGCTCTCCGTGCAAGCGCCACCAATGCACTACCATCCCCGAGTTCGATAAACTGAACGCCAGGAAAACCCCAACGGCGTACAGGTGAATCAAGCTTTCCACGTTGCCGCCAAATACGACAACGAGGAGTGAGGCAACGCTCCCCAACGCGATGATGCCTACCGAGAACGCCAAACGATCACCGCGAAACAAGAATTGATGCGGCATATAGTTGTCGTGAGCCAGGAACGATGCCAAGCGCGGAAAATCGGCAAAAGCGGTGTTGGCGGCAATCACCAAAATCCCCGTCGTCGCAATTTGGAAAATATAGTACGGCAACGTCGTACCAAACACCGCCACTGCCACTTGCGAAATGATCGTTTCTTCGCTCGGTACTAGGCCCATATGGGTTGCCAAATACGACAAGCCCAAATAGAACGAGCCGAGCAAGATCGCCATCACGGTCAACGTGGTGGCGGCATTTTTCGATTCGGGAGGTTGGAATGCCGGAACACCATCCGCAATCGCTTCGGTGCCACTCATCGCGACCGCGCCGGCGGAGAAGGCACGCAAGATCAACCATACGGTCAGCGGTTCGGTGATTGGTAAAGTGGGTGGCGGCGAAACCGGCTCTAACGTGCCGGTGAAGGATTTGAACAAACCCAGCAACAACATACTGCTCAAACTGATGATGAACAGATAGGTGGGCGCGGCAAAAATCGTCCCCGATTCCCGGATGCCGCGCAGATTGCCCAACGTAATCAAGCCAATAAAGAACAAACTGAGAATCACATTGAGATTCAAAAACGATGGCAAGGACGCTTCAAAAGTATTGATCTGATCGGCGTAACCCGAGGCGATGAGCGCGGAGGTAACCGCGGCAGAGCCAGCCGCAATTGAAACCGCCACCGTGAGAATGTAATCAATGAGTAACGCCGCCGCCGCCACCAAACCCGGCAACTGTCCCAAATTCTCGCGCGCCACCCGATAGGACCCACCGCCTTGCGGATATGCCTTGATCGTTTGCCGATATGAGAACGCAATGATGAACAACATCACAGCAATCGCCATCGAGAGATAAAACGTTATTCCGAGCGCCGCATTGCCGGCAACCATCAAGATGACTAACGAGGCTTCGGTCGCGTACGCGCTCGATGAGATCGCATCCGAACCAAAGACGGCAAGGGCTTTGACCTTGGTCAGCCGTTGATGAATCTCCTCGGCGGTCTCCAGCGGCTTGCCCACCAAGACTTGTTTGATGGCGCGATAGCCGCGTTCAACGAGACTCGTGGGTTTATCGGATTCGGGGGTGGCAACAAAATGCCCCGGACCGACTTTGCGGAAAACGTGCGCGTGGGGTTGGCGCATTCGCACGTACACATCGCCGGGGCGGACACCATGTTTGACTTCACTGACCGTTAAATCGAGATTTATTTTTTTGGAGAGCGTGCTCGAAACATGCGAACTATCCGATAAAGCGGGAACTTCGTCTGCTTCGGGTACACCCAAATCGTTCGGGTTGTTGGAAGATTCCATTTTTTCCTTTAGCGTTTCGCAAAGGGCATAAAAACATCCTCAATCGGCACGAGACCGATTCAGGTAGATGCCTGCCTAGTCTTTGCGCGGTCAGCCCTGACCAAGGAAATTGTACGTCCAAACGTTGGCGCTGTCAAAAAGGTCTCGCTCAACGCGCCGAGAACTTGAGCGCATCTGCCACAATTACTGCGCTTTGGTCTGGTTCATAGGTTACGTCCGTCAGCAAGACATATTCATCGCCGGTGGCGGCAAAATAATATTTGCCTAAACTGATCCACTCGTTCAAGTAGAGCGATTGATTCAATGTCCGCGTATCAAACGTGTTGGCGTGGACAATGGTGTATTGCGCGCGATGGGTGGTCGCCAAATTGGCAGGGATGTACGCCCAAATCTCGTACTCGCCCGGTTGGGTCAATCCCGGATACCACCGCACCTCGTTCCGGTCTGATCGGGCAAAGGCTTGATTCTGGGCAGTGTAAGCAATCTTGCCGGCACTCGTCGAGACGGCTTGCCAAACGGTGTTACTCTTGATAAACCCAACATGCTGGCTGTCTATCAAGATCTCGCCGGGCGCCAAGCGTCCCGGCTCAACGATTCCTCGCACAATCCTTGTCCGCATTAAAGCCGTTCCGCTGTGCTGATAATATTCGACGCGCCAATCGTGTTGACCGGCATTCAGATAAACGAGCGCGGCGTGTGGGGTGGGTGGTTGATCGTGCCATTCGTCAATGAGCAACGTGTTATCCACCCACACGCGAAAGCCATCATCGCCAATGCCAACAACAGTGTAATAACCCGGCGCATAAATCATTCGGCGAGTCGTCCAGCGAGCCGACCAATCGCTGTTCTTGATCCCTCTGCCCGGCGCCGTCGTCCCCCAATCGAAATCAAGGTCTGCCTCATCACGCGTGAACACCGGCGTGCCCTCTAGACTGGGATTGCTAAAATATTCGCCGCGCCAGAGTTCGGTCGTTTGCTCCGCTGTCCACGTCAAGACCGCTCGCGCATTACCGCCCCGCTGATAATAATCCATCTCTAACCAATGCGTGCCTTCGGTCAGCGTTATATCGGCAGACCAACTTTTGAGGGTTTGATCTTTCCACTGATCAATCAGCAATTGTCCGTCGAGCCACAAACGCACACCATCATCCGTTGTGGTCGTGAACCGATAGTGCCCGGCGTTGAAGAATTGACTGCGGGTCCACCGCACCGAGAAATCGGTGCCGGGGACATTGCCCCCGGGTCCCGCCGTGCCAAAATCGAAATTGATCGCGCTATCGTTGCGCACAAAAGCGGGCGTGCCGGCAAGGTTCGGATTGTTATAGTACTCGCCGCGCCAATCCGGATAATCGGGCGAGGTGATCCAGAGATGCACTTCGGCGTTGGCACGGCGTTCGTAATATTCCATCCGCACCAGATGGAACGATGGACTAAGATTCAACGTTACACTTTGCACGGTCAGCGGTTGATCTTGCCACGCATCAATTACCAACCGATCGTCCACGAACAATCGCACGCCGTCGTCGGTGAGTGTGGTAAAGGTCCAGTTGCCCGGTGTGGTGACAAAATACCAACGCGTCCAACGCACCGAAAAATCGTCCGCCGGGATGCCAGCACCGGGCGAACTATTGCGCCAATTGAAATCAATGCTGGGATCGTCACGCGTAAATACGGGTGTACCTTGCAAATTACGGTTGGCAAAATATTCGCCGCGCCACGTACTCGGGGTCTGCGCCACCGCACTGCGAACCAGCGCGAACACGCAGAAAATTGTTCCGAGGGTCAAGACGACACGCTTCATTCGAACGCAAGTATACCTTAAATTCTGCGTTTAGGCAAGGCAGGGCGAGGGGCACGCCACAGCGGTTGCCAAGTCGGATCGGGCGACAGCCATGATGACCACGTCAAAATTTGTTTGACACGATTTCAATTCCTGCTATACTCGTTAGGTGATGAAACGATGGAGAGCCCTTATTCTGTGGGGCGCCATTTTGCTGAGCGCTTGTGCGCCGACCCCACTAACCCAAGTCCTCGCCACCGAAACGTTTCTCGCCGACATGGCGCAAAACGTTGCCGGCAATCGTTTCAAGGTCGAGGCATTGTTGCCCCTTGGCGTTGATCCGCATTCATTTGAACCCACTCCCAACGATGTGAGAAAAGTAGCCGATAGTCGTATTCTCATCATCAACGGGGCGGGGTTTGAAGAATTTCTGGATCGCCTGCTGCAAAATGCCGGCGGTTCACGCACCATCATCGAAGCATCGGCTGGCTTGACCAGCCGCGAAATCAAGGCGAACGAGCCGCGCGATCCGGACCATCCGACCGATCCGCATTTCTGGCTTGATCCCAACAACGTCATCAAGTATGTCGAGAATATTCGCGATGGGCTAAGCCGCGCCGATCCAGCCGGCGCGGCGATCTATGCCGCGAATGCCAACGCGTACATCGCACAACTTCAAGCCCTCGATCAAAGCATCGCCGCGCAAGTCAAGGTCATTCCCATCGAACGCCGCATCTTGGTTACCGATCATGACACGCTTGGTTACTTTGCCGACCGGTACGGCTTCCGCATCGTCGGCATGATTGTGCCGAGCATTAGCACCGGCGCATCGCCTTCGGCGCAACAAGTCGCCCAACTCATTCAACAAATCCAAGCCACGCAAGCCAAAGCAATCTTTTTGGAAGCCAGCACCAATCCGCAACTCGCGCAACAAATCGCGCAAGAGACGGGCGTCAAGGTGGTTACCAATTTGCATACGCACTCGTTGACCGAGCCGAACGGTCCTGCGCCAACGTACATCAAAATGATGGAATGGAATACCCAACTGATCGTGGACGCGCTCAAGTAAACTCTAACTCATTACTCTGGTTCTCGACACCTATGTCTGAATTCCCTGTTTCGCCCGCTCACCTCGAAATCGAAAATATCACCGTCGCGTACAACGGCGCGCCGGTTTTGCACGATGTCTCGTTCCGCGTTCCGCATGGCACACGCGTCGCAATCGTGGGACCCAACGGCGCGGGCAAGTCCACGCTGTTCAAAGCACTCGTGGGCTTGCTGCCGTTGCGCGCGGGGCGTGTGATGATTCACGGTTTGCCGCTCGGTCATCACCTCGATTGTGTGGCGTACGTCCCACAACGCGAAGAGGTGGACTGGCGTTTTCCGGTGACGGTAACCGATGTGGTAA
This sequence comes from Chloroflexota bacterium, assembly GCA_037440625.1. GTDB lineage: Bacteria > Chloroflexota > Anaerolineae > UBA4142 > UBA4142 > DAOTXS01. The sequence continues at coordinate 38,843 of JBBITT010000012.1, read as the reverse complement.
TGATGGGCCGCTATGGCAAATTGGGTTGGCTGCGCCGTCCCCGCAAAACCGATCACCTCGCTGTCGCACGCGCGCTTGATCAGATGCACATCCGTGATCTCGCGTCCCAACCCATCGGCGATTTGTCCGGCGGACAACAACAACGCGTCTTTCTGGCACGCGCACTGGCGCAAGAGCCACACATCTTGCTGATGGACGAACCGTTCACCGGCGTGGATGTGGCAACGCAAGAGGCAACGCTTGAACTACTTGACCAATTGCGCACGCAAAGTGTAACGGTGATGGTCTCTACCCACGATCTCAATCTCGCAACCTCGCGTTTCGATCAAGTGTTGTTACTCAATCGGCGCGTGATTGCGTATGGGGTCCCCAAGACCGTCTTTACGCCAGAAAATATCTCGGAGGCGTTTGGGACGCGTGTGATGTACCTGAATGGTGTAGCCGTGGTGGATGATTGTTGCCCGCCCGATGAACTCCTGGGCATTGGTGGAACGAAAAAGGCGAACCGATGATCGAATGGTTGTTGATGCCGCTTACGTACAATTTTATGCAACGCGGAATGGTCGCTTCCGTCATCGTTGGCGTACTGTGCGCGGTGGTGGGTTGCTATGTTGTCTTGCGTTCAATGGCGTTTCTGGGCGATGCGATGGCACACGCGATCTTGCCCGGCGTTGCCATCGCCTACTTGCTCAAAGGTGAGTTGCTCGTAGGCGCGCTCATCGCGGCGATTATTGTAGCGTTAGCGATTGGCTTGCTCACGCGCCAAGGAGCGCTGAAAGAAGACACGGCGATTGGCATCCTCTTTGCCGGCGCGCTCGCGCTCGGCGTCGCGCTCATCAGCACGATCAAAACCTATGCGGTGGACTTGACGCACATTTTGTTTGGCAACGTCCTGGGCGTGAGCAACAACGATTTGCTCTTGACCGGTGGATTAACCGTGCTAGTTCTCACCATCATCGTCTTGTTGTTCAAAGAATTTCTCGTCGTCTCTTTCGATCCAGTGCTTGCCGCCACACTGCGCTTGCCCACCGAATTCTTGCGCAATGTTCTGCTCATCTTGCTCGCGCTCACGGTGGTTGTTTCGATGCAGACGGTTGGCGTGGGTCTCGTTGCCGCGATGTTGGTAACGCCAGCCGCAACCGCGTACTTGCTCACGCGCCGGCTTGTGCCAATGATGTTGATTGCTGCCGCGATCGGTGCGTTCTCAAGTGTGGCAGGGTTGTATGTGAGTTTCTATGTCAATGTCGCGTCGGGTGCGGCTGTAGTGCTCATCGCCACGCTCATCTTCTTGGTCGCCTTCTTGTTCGCGCCGCGCCAAGGTGTCCTATGGCGACGCTGATTCAGTTCGAACCGATTGGCATTGTGCGCAACACAATGAATGAGGCGCATCGCGAGACACTTTGGGAAACCATCGAATCGGAGATTGTGATTGACGAACGTTGGTGCGAGGCGTTGGATGGCATCGAACAATTCTCACATCTCTGGATTGTGTTCTACTTTGATCGCGTTCCCGCGCCAGAAGCGTTGCGGATTCGTCCGATGAAACGCGCTGAAATGCCCCTCGTAGGCATCTTTGCCACGCGCTCGCCGCAACGCCCCAATCCCATTGGCATACGCGCCGTGGAGTTGATCGAGGTGCGCGAAAATATTTTGCGCGTGCGCGGGTTGGATGCGCTGAACGGTTCGCCGGTGCTCGACCTCAAACCGTACTTGCCGCTGGGCGATGCCATCCCAGACGCGCGCGTAAGCGAATGGGTGCAGCAATTCTGGGCAACGTTACCCAATCAAAATGAAAAATAAAATTGTCTTTTCTTCCTCGCAATCACTCTTTACCTTTTTCTTTCTGATCTTTTTCTTCACCCTCTTGAACGGCTATCTGCAAAACCTCGTCGCCGGTTATCGCGCCAACGAGTGGCTGGTTTTCGTTGGTCTCATCATTGAATTGATTGTTACATTGGGGCTGGCACGACGTTGGATCGCCATCGAAATCGTTCCGCTGGAGCTTGCCGGCTTTACGCTCGTGGTCGTGGGCGTGTGGTGGTATTTTATTATCCCGGCATTGCCTACCCTCTTGCCGCCCACGCAATCGAGTGATGCCGTGCGCGTGTACTTGCAAGTGATGTTCACGTATCCCAATGGTACGCTGGTCAGTTGGTACCCGGCGGGCGGTTCGTTCGTTACGGCAATGTTCGCGCATTGGCTAGAGATTGAACCGTTACGTTTGGTGCATCCGGTTGCCGCGAGTTTTGTGGCGTTGAGTGCCGGCGCAATTTATGGAATGACGTGTGCGCTGCTGCCCCCACGAAAAATCACGCCGGTCATCGCTTTGATTGCGCCTGCCCTCCTCTTTGTCCCATGGTCGTATTTTGTGGGCATTCTCAACTGGGAACAATATTTTTTTGCGCAAACGTTTGCCCAATATTTCATTCTCGCCGCCATCTGGTTCATGGTGCGGTACATTCAAGAGCCACATTGGATTTGGGCAGGGTTGATTGGCGCGGCATTGCTCGGCGTCGTCGCCGCGTATCCTATCTTTGTTGCGATGCCCGTGAGCGTGTTTGGCTTGCTGGTCTTGGTGCAACTCGCGCGTGCCCAAAGTCTCCGGCAAAACCGCGCGATGCTCATCGCACTGATCGGGTTTATCGTCTTGTTAGTTGTGGTGGCATTGGCATTACAACGCGGCGGCGTGTTGGAACTTGTCGCCGGCAAGATTTCGGTGGAAGGTGAGGTGGGCGCGGGCGGAGTTGCCAAACCCTCGCTGGAAACACTGGGTGGTCCGGTGTTCCTCGCGCTCGTCGTTCTTGGCGCCGTATTGGCGTGGCGAGCCAATGTGTTAGGCAAAACGATCCTGGCTTGGCTGGCGATGTGGTTGTTGCAGTTGATCGTGTTACTCGTTGTGCAACCCCACCTCAACATATCGAACTATCGGATTGACAAGACTTTTTACATCTTGGCGTTTCCGTTTGCAATGTTGGCAACCCTTCCGCTCGCGCGAATCATCGAACGGATCGTTCAACGATGGACACTCTCGGCGCGCGCGCGCAGTATCGGTTTTGTCGTAACCGCGATAGGATTGACCTTGTTCGTCATCGTCTTACGTCCGCCCAAACCATTCTCACCGCTGACCGAATCCGAGATTCAGGTAGCGCAGTGGGCAAAAAAGTTTTACAACGAAACGTACCAAATCGCCTATCTCGACGACAGCACGATTAGCGCGTACTGGTTAGTGTTTGGACTTTGGCGCGAGACGTTGCCGAACGAATGGTTTCAATGGATTCCGCCGGGTCGCAAACTCGGTCCGGCAACTTTTGATGAATGGTTGCAAGACCCCATGTGGCATAATCGTTTGCTCGTGCGTTACGTCGAAGAAGTACCCGGCAAGGTGCGCATCGTCCGCCAGATTGGAACGAGCGCAATCATTGACAAGGACATTCCGCCCGATTACGGACCCCAAATCGCACAAGGGAGTGCGTTGATGTTCGGTTCGACCTTGACACTCATTGGGACCGAAATCCCGCGCACCACGTTCCAACCGGGCGAAACGCTCACGTTCGCCACGTGGACGCAAGCACTCTATCCACCGCCGGCGACCGTGGCGTGGCGAATGGAATTGCTCGATCATAGCGGACGCGTGGTCAGCCGCGTCGAGCGCGATCCGTTTGGCAACAAGTATCCGCTTCAACGTTGGCCCCCCGGCAGATACATTCGTGAAGAATGGGCGTTGCCCCTCGATCCCGCCTTGCCCCCCGGCGTGTACGATTTGCGCATGGCACTCTTTCGTCGCGCCGATGGTGAATTGATGGAGGTGCGACCGCTCTACTCACTCCAGTCGATTGTGCCCACTGCCGACGCGCCGATTGCGCGCATCAAGATTCCAATTGCGCCGCCCACGCTCGACGAATTGCGCGCGACGAAATCGTTGCAAGCGCGGGTCGGCGATACGTTTGCCTTGACGAACTATGCCTTGCAAGCCGATCGTGCGACCGGGCGTGTGCAATTGACATTATATTGGCAATCGCTCAAGCCCACGCCAAAAAATTACACTGTCTTTGTTCACCTGCTCGATGCCTCTGGCCAAGTGGTAGCGCAAGTAGATCACGAACCGCGCGGCGGGACGTATCCTACTTCAATGTGGGATGTCAACGAAATCGTCAAAGACGAGTATGCATTAACGATCCCGGCGGAGGCGCGCACGCCGTTCACCCTTGAGATCGGAATGTACGAGTATCCAAGTTTGCAACGATTGCCGGTCAATCAGAGCGATCATCTAGTCCTGGAGGTAGCACAGGATTGAATCCTATGCTACGCGCGGCGAAAATCAAAGATGGACCTCTCGCAAGCATTGCGCCCTCAATCGAATGAGGTGATTGCATTTGTGGGCGCGGGCGGCAAGACCAGCGCCATGCTTCGCCTTGCCGATGAATTGGTTGCGCAAGGCAAGCGCGTCATCCTCACAACAACGACACGCTTGGGAGCAACGCAAATCGTCGAACCGTGTTTGCGGTACACCGCGTCGCCGGAGTTTAGCGCGCGCGTTCGCGAGACGTTGGACAAGCACGCCCGCGTGTTCATCGTGGGCGACGAGGTTGAGCAAACCAAAGTGGCCGGCGTCCCCCGGGAATGGATTGATCAACTGGCTCACGCCAACGTTGCAACGATTTTGTACGAAGCGGATGGCGCGCGCGGCTTGGCATTCAAAGCCCCTGCTGCCCACGAACCGGTGATCGCGCCATCAACGACATTGCTGGTACCGGTGGTGGGCGCCAGCATCTTTGGCAGGCCGCTCACCGAGGCGTCCGTTCATCGCACCGAAATCGTGGCGCAACTAGCCGGCGCGCGTCGAGGGGAACCGATCACGCCGTTGATGATCGCACGTGTGATCGCACACGATCAAGGAGGATTGAAAGACAAACCAGAGCACGCGCGTGTCGTGGTCTTGGTCAATCAAATCGAGACCGCAGAGCAACTTGACCTCGCACGCGAATTGGCGGCCAAGTTACTCGGTTATAAACGCATCACGGCGGTCGCGCTGGGTGCGGTACGTTCTGCCACACCGATTCGTGAAACACATCGGCGGGTAGCGGCGATTGTGCTTGCCGCCGGGGCGGGGACGCGAATGAGCGGATACATTAAACAATTGTTGCCCTGGCGCGGCAAGACCCTCATCGAGAACGCCATCGAGATAGCGACGCGATCGCAGGTGAATGAAACGCTGGTGGTGTTGGGCGCGCACGCGGAGACCATTCGCCCGGTGGTAGAGCCAACCCCCGCGCGTGTGGTGCTCAATCGAAATTGGGCGGACGGACATTCCACGAGTATCCGTGCCGGCTTGGACGCGCTTGCGCCGGACACAGCGGCGGCGATTTTCTTGAACGCCGACCAACCTTTCCTCACGAGCGCGGTCATCAATGCCATCCTGCAACATTATCGAGAAACCGATGAGGCGATGATCGCCGCCGAGTACGCCGGGCGACGCGGGAGCCCGGTGTTGTTCGATCGAAAACATTTTGACGCGTTGAGGCGTTTGACCGGCGAGCAGGGGGGACGTGAACTGCTTGCCCAATCTCCTTGGGCACGGGTGTCTTTTGCGGACGCGCGATTAGGTGCGGACGTGGATACGTGGGACGAGTACACGCAATTGATTCAGCAAGAGTAAGAGGAATCCTTTGCAACCGTGGACCAGTTACCAAGCGCAACAATGGAAATATGTTCTGGAGATCACGCGCGCCATTGCCGCACGGCTTGATCTAGAGAGCATTCTGCGCCAAGCCCTGCGTTATGCGGTGGACCTGGTCAAGGGTGAAGCCGGCTTGATTGCGTTGCGCAGCGAAGGGGATCGCTTTCATTTCGCCGCATCATATGGGATTGAAACGCGCCTCATCACCCGTTTTGCGCCGCTCCTCACCGAAATTCCTCTGGCGATCCAACGCGATCAAATACCGCGTTGGCGTTTTCCCGAACTCGCCGTGCGGCTTGCGCAAATCGTTGATGAACCGGCATTGCGCTTGCAGTATGTCATGGCAATCCCCCTCATTGCCTCGGAGCAATTGGTGGGGGTGATCTATGTGTTTCGTTTGGCAAGCGCCAGCGCGTTCACCGAGTTGGATCAAGATGCCTTGGAAGGTTTTGCCGATCACGTTGCCATCGCCATCGAACACGCGCGCTTGTATCATGCCGTCGCACAACGGGCGCAGGAACTGACCACCGTCATCGAAGGGAGTGCGCACGGCATTTTGATTGCCGAACGAGATGGCAGAGTCCGTGATCTGAATCGCGCCTTGGAGCAATTGACCGGCTGGTCGCGCGAGCAAGCACACGCCAAACCTTATCGTGAAATCGTTTCTTTGATGGATGAACACGGAACGCCGCTTCCTCTCCCAGCAATCGAAGAAACATTGCAAATGGTTACTGGAGATGGCTTTTTGAAACGCTCTGATGGTTCGCGCGGGGCATTCGTTCACGTTACCTTGGTGCCGCTCTTTGACCAAGCCGGGCAACTGTTTAGCATCGTGGGCAACGTGGTGGATGTTACCGCGTTGAAACAAGCCGAGGAACTCAAGACCTCATTTCTCGCCGGCATCTCCCACGATCTCAAAACCCCGCTGGCTCTCATTCGCGGTTATGCCGAAACCCTGCGCCGTCCCGATGTCCAATGGTCGCGCGAAACGCTCGAGGAGAGTTTGGCGGTGATCCAAGACGAAGCTGAGTTTCTGACCAGTCTGGTCAACGCGCTCCTCGATATTGCTCAGTTGGGACGTGGCAAACTGACATTCCATTTGCAAGAAACGCACGTGGACGAACTGGCGATCAAGGTCGTCGAACATTTTCACGTGATGCAAGAAGGGCACACGTGGTCTATCGAATTCCCGGCTGATTTTCCGGTCATTTGGGCAGACGCCGAACGGATTCGCGAGGTATTGCAAAACCTCATTGCGAATGCCGTCAAATATTCGCCACGCGGCACTGCCATCACCGTGGGCGGCTGGGTGGAGCCAGAACGCATCGGTGTATTTGTGCGCGATGAAGGACCCGGCTTGTCGCCCGATGATCAGGCGCGCGTGTTCGAACGATTCACGCGCGGGCAAAGCCACGTGACACAACAAACGCATGGTGCCGGGCTGGGATTGTATCTCTGCCGCGCAATTATCGAACAACACGGTGGCAAGATTTGGACGGAGAATTTGCCGGAGCGTGGCGCGGTGTTTTACTTTACGCTCCCACGCCAACCACCGCGAGGAGAGTCCGAGTGAATACCAATCCCCTCAAAGATAAATTGATCCTTGTTGTAGACGACGAACCGCGCATCGTTCGTCTCGTGCGAATGAATCTCGAGGCGGAAGGCGCGCGCGTCATCGAAGCGCAGACCGGCTTGGAAGCACTGACCCACGTGCGTGAGCGACTGCCCAACGCCGTAATTTTGGATGTGATGATGCCGGAACTGGATGGCTTTGAGACACTCAAACTCATCCGCGATATTTCCGAAGTGCCGGTCATTATGCTCACGGTCCGTGCCGATGAGGATGAACGGGTGCATGGGTTAGAACTGGGCGCGGACGATTATCTCGGCAAACCGTTCAGCCCGCGCGAATTGATCAGTCGCTTGAAGGCGGTGTTACGCCGTAGCGAACGCGATGCGAAAGAAACGGTGCTGACGATTGATGACGATCTTGCGATTGACCTGCGCAATTTCCAAGCGATTGTGCGTGGCGTGCCGGTCAAGTTGCGCCCCACCGAATGGCGTCTGCTTTATCATCTGGTTCAGCACGCGGGCTGGGTCTTGACCCACGATGACATTCTGGCGCGTGTCTGGGGACCCGAATACAAAGGTTCGGATGAATACGTGCGACTCTACATTACCTATCTGCGCCAAAAAATTGAACCCGACCCCGCCAACCCCAGATACATTCTGACGGAACGTGGGATCGGGTACAAGTTTGTGGATTGGCGCAAGAAATAAATCGCGCCAACGACATTGACATGGCTCACGCGTGACTAGACGCCGTTGCCATCGAAGTCGGCTGTGAAGAATAGGTTTGAATATCGCGGCGTGAACGATTGAGATGGATTTCCTCCTCGGTCAACTCATCTGCCCATGCTGCCGGCACAATCCACTCGCGCCCCAGAATCCATTCCCCCTTGATGAGCAAGCGCGTCAGTTGCCGATGCTCGGCATCCAATTCAATGCCGCGCAATCGTCCGATCAAGCCATCCACGCCGTGCACCGGTGTTCGCGGCGAGAGAACGGCCATATCCAGCGGAACGCCGACATGACGATCGGACATTCGGATATAGCGGCGGCTCACCGAAAAATCCCATTGGGTCTGGTTGAGGTGCAGACCTTGTTTGGTTTGCGCCGTAATGGCTTTGGGCGCAATCAGCCGCGAATCTTCGTCCCAGAGAAATCCGCGCCGCGATACGATCAACCATTGCACGGTTCGGTTCTGTGGATCAATGACCACGCCACTGAGTTTACCCAGTTCGCCTTCTTGGTTATAAACCGGCATTCCAAAAGTCAACATCGTGCAACCCTCCTTTCTCTTAGAAAGCACAAGGCTGGTCGTGGTGCCAGCCTTGTCGTCTCCGCATCCAAACTCTACGCTTGATTTGCCAACGCTAAACGGTGGCTTGGGATTGCTTGTCTTTGGTCTTGGTCTCGCCGGAATCTTTGCCACCGTTATTCCCGTTCCGACGATAGTCTGTCGTATAGAAGCCGGACCCTTTGAAGATAATCCCGGCTGGCGTAAACACGCGACGTACTCCGAGATGCCCATTGGGGCATCGTTGCACAGGCGTATCGCCAAGGCGTTGTTGTTGTTCAAAGGTTGTGCCGCACGCCGGACATTCATATTCGTAGAGTGGCATAGTCTTCACCTCACATTAGAGTGTAGGGCAAATTTGTAAATTCGCCCTACCCCGATCCAATATTCAAATGCCCTCTTGGAGTCTTGACGCTTACATCTCCGGCGTTGCCGGCACCGGTTTCTTTTCCTTCTCCGGAATTTCGGTTACCAACGCCTCGGTGGTCAGAATCATTGCCGCGATACTCGCTGCATTCTCCACCGCGGAACGCGTCACCTTGGCTGGATCAATGATCCCGGCTTTGACCATATCCACATATTCATTCGCCAGAACATCATAGCCAATCATTTTTGATTTTTGGCTCTGTTGCTGACGCCGCACTTCTTCGATGACGATAGCACCATCCACGCCCGCATTCTCCGCCAACTGGCGCAATGGCTCTTCCAGCGCCCGCTTGACAATGCGAACACCGGTGGCCATATCCGCATTCACACCATTGTTACGCGTCAACTCGGTTTCCAGTTTTTCCAACGCCGGAATGCAATTGATCAGCGTTACGCCACCGCCGGGCACAATGCCTTCTTCCACCGCGGCTTTGGTCGCGCTCAACGCATCCTCCACGCGATGCTTTTTCTCTTTCATCTCCACTTCGGTTGCTGCGCCCACGCGAATGACCGCCACGCCCCCGGCGAGTTTTGCCAATCGTTCTTGCAATTTCTCACGATCATAATCCGAGGTCGTCTCTTCGATTTGCTTCTTGATCGTTTCCATCCGGCCTTTGATCTCTTTGGGGTCGCCCTTACCTTCGATGATGGTGGTGTTTTCTTTGTCAGCGACAACCTTGTTCGCGCGTCCTAGATCGGTAACCTTGGTCGTTTCGAGTTTACGACCCAGCTCATCGGAGATGACCTGACCGCCGGTGAGAATCGCAATATCGCGCAACATTTCTTTGCGGCGATCACCATACCCCGGGGCTTTGACCGCGAGCGCATTGATCGTGCCGCGCAGTTTGTTCAACACCAATGTCGCCAGCGCTTCGCCGTCCACGTCCTCCGCAATCACCACCAGATTGCGCTTGCCAATCTGCACCAAGGATTCGAGGAGTGGCACAATGTCGCTTGCTGCGCTAATCTTTTTCTCGGTGATCAAGATGTAGGGGTCTTCGATGGCGGCTTCCATTTTTTCCGGATTGGTGACAAAATACGGCGAGATGTACCCCCGATCGAATTGCATCCCTTCGACAAATTCGGTTTCAAACGCGAGACCGGTCTTGGACTCTTCGACCGTGATGACGCCATCCTTACCGACCTTGTCCATCGCGTTCGCAATCACTTCGCCGATCTCCGTATCGGCGGCCGAGATCGAAGCGATATGCGCAATATCTTCACGGCCGCGCAATTGCACGGCTTGGGCTTTGATCTCTTTCACGACCACTTCGGTTGCCTTTTCGATGCCGCGTTTGAGGAGCATCGGATTGGCGCCCGCCGCCACATTTTTCAATCCTTCGTTGACGATGGCTTGGGCAAGCACCGTCGCCGTAGTCGTCCCATCGCCCGCCGCGTCATTTGTTTTGGTGGCGGCTTCTTTCAAAAGTTGCGCGCCCATATTTTCGTACGGATCGTCTAGTTCGATTTCTTTTGCAACCGTGACCCCGTCATGCGTGACGGTGGGCGCGCCCCATTTCTTATCCAAGGCAACATTGCGCCCCTTGGGTCCCAGCGTGGTTTTCACCGCATTCGCGAGCAAGTCCACGCCGATCTTGAGATGCCGACGCGCATCTTCGCTAAAGACAAGTTGTTTGGCTGGCATTTGGCTTCACCTCACTTTTCGACAATCGCAAGAATATCGCGTTCATTCAGAATCAAATACTTTTTCTCGGTTCCGTTTTCACGTTGCTTGAATTCGGTACCGGAATATTTAGCAAAAATCACGCGGTCGCCCACTTTCACGTCGAGTGGCACCCGCTTGTTGCCCTCTTCGTCCCAGCGACCCAATCCCACCGCAATCACCTTGCCCTCCTGTGGTTTTTCTTTGGCAGTCTCCGGCAAGATGATTCCGCTGGGAGTCTTTTCTTCGTGTTCAATGGGTTCCACAATGACCCGATCGGCTAAAGGTTTGAGCTTCATAGTCTCACCTCACTTGGCAAATTAGCGTTTTGATTTTCCACCTAACGCATTAGAACGATGCTGGATGGATGTTAGATGAGTGTTAGATTTTTGCGAGCCGCGCCCTTTACAAGGATCGAATCTCTTGGGTCATAAAACGAATATATGCGACGGCGAAACAGAATGCCGTTCCCGCCAACAGCCCGGCGATTTGGGGCCACACAATCACCAGACTCGCGCTCAAGGGGAGCGGATTGGGCAACATACCGATCAAATCCCGCATCAAGAGCGGGCCCAACGTTCTCACCTTGGGCATCAAGAGCGCGATGGTGGCTTCTTGGAACAAGGTGCTCGGCGACAAGCGTGCGAGATTCAAGCGCAAGTTTTCCAGTTGGAGCATGGCGTTTGGATCAAAGAACATGTCGAGCGTGACCAACGCGCTGGCGATGGCATCCGCAATCATCGTTACAAAGAAGGTGAAAAAGATCCACGCGGCAATGCCCGCCAATGCCGCCGTCGCCGGTTGACGAAACAGCACCGAAAACATCGTGGCAAGGGCAAGCCAAAAGCCCACGTAGAGAATGCACACGATGAGAAATCCCAGCACGCGTCCCAATTCTTCCGGCGCAGGCAACAGCGCCAGAATGAGAATGCCCAACGCCGAGACGATGACGAAAATGCTCGTCAGCATAATCGCAATCGTGACGAGCGCGGCGAGGAACTTGCCATTGATCACCGCATCGCGATAAATAGGTTGCGCAAGCAAGCGGCTCAACGTGCCACGATTTTGTTCGCTGTTAATCGTATCGAAGGCGAGTGCCAGCCCGACCAACGGACCCAGAAACGAGATAAAGGTGATGAACGCAGGCAGAGGTCCACTGGCGGTCGTGAACAAGAGCAGAAAAGCGTTTTGCGCATCTGAGATTTCAGCGCGAATAGATTGCGCGGCAACATACACCGAAGACAAGCCGGCGAGACAAATCAACAAAGCAAGAATGATAAATCGCCGACTGCCCAGATGATCCGCAAGTTCTTTCCGATAGACGGCTAGCAAGCCACGCATAACTCAACCTCCAGCGGAATCAGGATTGAAAATACTTGAGATAGATCTCTTCCAAACCATAATCGCGTTCACGCAGGTGATAGAGCGACCAACCCCGGGAGGCAATTGCGCGTGCAATTTCCGGACGCACCTCGCTAGTGGCACGCACAAGATAGTGGGTGGTATCCGGCTCAACTTTGACGACACCTTTGATCTGCTGGAGCAGTTCGACCAGTCCTGCCCCACGAGGTTCGGCGCGCACTTCGAGCGTGCGCATCCCGCCCGCCAACTGTTCGGCCAGTTGGGTGATCGTTCCCTGCGCGATCATTTTCCCTTTGACAAAGATGCCCACGCGTGAACAGATGCGTTGCACTTGTTGCAACTGATGCGACGACAACAATACCGTGAGTCGTTCTTCACGCGTCATCGCCATAATGAGATCGAGTAATTGATTGACGGCTTCCGGATCCAAGCCCAGCGTGGGTTCGTCCAGAATGACCAAGCGCGGTTTCTTGATCAACACATCGGCAATGCCAAGACGTTGGCGCATCCCATGCGAAAATTCACGCACCGGCTTGTCTGCCACCTGCGCTAGCCCCACGCGTTCCAACGCATCAGTAATGCGCCGTTTGGCGTCATCGAACGGAATGCCGTTGAGATCGGCAGTATAGTGCAGATTCTCACGCGCAGAAAGATCATCGTACATTGCCACGTGTTCGGGCAGATAACCGACCACGCGTTTGACCTCGATGGGTTGGCGCACCGGATCAAACCCCAACACACGCACAGAGCCAGACGTTGGCTCGCTGAGCCCCATCAGCATCAAAATTGTCGTGGTCTTGCCTGCGCCATTGGGTCCCAGTAAGCCAAAGATTTCACCTGGCTCAAGTTGAAAATTCAAACCCTCTACCGCTACCACATTGCCATAGCGTTTCGTCAAATCGTGGGTTTCCACGATGGGACCGGCGAAGGAGATTTCTGCCGCGTTCGTCGGGATCGTTGGCTGGCTCGGCGATTTTTTGAATCGGCGGAACATCTATCTCACCTCCATGCAAAGCGTACGGATGGGCTTGCGTGAGGCAAGCCCATCGAATTAGCGTCGGCTAAAGCGAGCAAAGACGAACGCCAGCCCTAGCACCACAACAGCGATAGCGGCGATAGCGGCAATGCCCCACGTCGTCGGCGGTTCGACCGTAACGCGAATCTCTTTGCTCTCCGAGGCTTGGCCCCCCGAGGCGGTGATCGAAACCATATAATCGCCCGCCAGCGCACGATTCGCGGGTTTGATCGTCACATTGACTTCTTTGCTTTCATTCACCGCCAACGTCTCTAGTTTGTCGGGGGTGAAGGTAACGTCCCAACCATCTGGCTTGTACGACGACAGCGAAACGTTTTCTAACAAGGCGGTGCCGGTGTTGCGGATCACCAAGGTGAGTTTGGCCGGCGAATCCACAGTCGCGCGCGCATTGAGTTGTCCCGTGACGGTGTTGAGACTGAGCGAAGGACTGCCCACAATCGTAATGGTCAAGGGCACCTCAACGCGATCGTTCTCCGCGATAGCACGGATGGCTAACTTGTACGTGCCCGCTTCAATGCCGCGCGGCAAGGACACATCCGCGTTAATCGTTTGCGAAGCGTTGCCTTTCAAGGGCAAAGAAGTAATTTGTCGCGATTCATAGCCCGGTTTGAATACCACTTCCCAATCTTTGGGCGTGCTCGCCTCAAAGTTCACCACACGATCTTGATCCGATTGATTCGTCAGATCGAAACGGAAACTAAACGAGGAACCCGGTTGACCCCGCACATCCGGATAATCGGTGGTAAACTTGATGCCACCCTTGCTCGTCTTTTCTTGCACCACAACCACCAAGCGCAAATCTTTCATCGAAACGCGATCTTGGTTGCTCGCCTTGACGACAAAGATGTACTCGCCGGCGCGCACATTGTCCGGCTGTTTCAGTTGCAAATCGAGCAACTGGGATTTGGACGGCTCGATCATTACGCGACGTACGGTGTAACCACTCTTTTTAAACGTGGGTTCCCAATCCGCCGGACCTTCCACTTGGAGGTCCACGTCTTGCCACGTTGCCGTCTTGTTCGCCAACTCGAGCGCGAACGTAACGGGTTGTCCTTTTTCCTGCACTACCGTTGGATACGCGGTCCACACCACCACACTGTCGCTGGGGGATTGCGCCACGACCGGTGACGCAAACACCCAAAGGAGAATGCTCAATCCCAGCGTAACCCAGCCAAGTCGTTTCATCTTTTCACCTCCATCGGATTGAAAAAAACAATCGCTTACGCGCCAATAATGTTTTATGGCGCTTGATTAGAAGCAGATTAACGCTGTGCTAGAAATGCGCTAGAATTTGTTACGACGAAGAATTGACACGATGCTATGGGCGTGGTATAGTGGGCGTGAGCAATCCTCGGCATAGCGCGCTCTCACCAGCGGATCGAGCGCTGGTTTTTTGTTCGATTGAGCATCACGATGAACGTGCAACGCATCGAACGACAACGCGATGTGATTTATCGGCGCACACGGACACGCCGAATCCGGACGATGCCGGAAGCGGCGCGCTGGATTGATTCAGTTGGCTTTTGTCTTTTGTTTGCGTCAGCGCAAAACATCGAACTCCCATCCCTCTTTGAAGCGGTCAAGGGACGACGCGACGCGCACATTGACGATTGGGATGCGGATGCCGATTTGATTTGGGGTTGGAAGAACGATTTGCCGGCAACCCACCGCGCGTACTATGGCAAGGCATTGACCGGCAAACCCATGTTCATTTCGCTCAAACTGTTGCCGTACGTCCTAGCCATCGCCGCACCCCACTATCTCCCAGCCGAGTACGCGCGCGGGCGCATCAGTTACGAAGCCAAACGAGTGTACGATACCTTGTCGGCGATAGGTCCCACCCCCACGATCGCATTACGCCAGGCGACCGGGCTGGACAATGGGCGTTATCATCGCGCGCTGGATGAATTGCAACGATTGTTGGTGGTGATGCCGGTGGGAGCCACCACCGAACAAAGTGCGTGGCCCTCCCAAATCTTTGATCTGGTCTCGCGTTGGTTTCCGCGCTATTGGGCGCGCGCCCAAACCATCCACCTCGATCAAGCGTATCGTGTGATTGTGCGACGTTACGTTGAAACGGTGGTGGCGGTGCGACCGGCAACGCTCCAACGCACCCTCGGTTTGCCCAGCGAACCGGTGAACGCCGCGCTCGATACCTTGATAGCACAGCACATCTTGAGAAAACAAGGTGATTGGATTTTAAGGAATGTTCGATAGTTTCAAGAATTTGTCTTTACCCAACTATCTTCGCGTGTTGATGCCGGATGGCCATGTCGAAGAGATGAAGTTGGAAACTTATTTGGCGGGTGTCGTTGCGGCACAGATCGGGACGAATGCGCCGCTGGAAGCGCTCAAAGCCCAAGCCGTGGCCTCGCGCACGTATGCAGTGGCAATGCGACGTCATCCGGAACAGAATGCCGATGTGTGCATCAGCACCCATTGTCAGAAATGGAAACGCGTGGACCCGGTGTCTGCGCCCGAAGTTTTTCGTGCGTTGAGTGAAACGTGGAGCTTGGTTGCGATCCACAATGGCGCGTTGATCAATGCGGTCTATTTTGAGCATTGCGATGGGCGGACACGCAACTCGGAAGATATGTTGATGGATCCCTTGCCCTATCTCCGCGCCGTGGATTGCTCGTGTGGGTTTCTCACGCTCAAGGGGCACGGCGTGGGAATGTGTATGCGCGGCGCGATTGTGTTGGCACGGCGCGGCGCATCGTTCGATCAAATCTTGCAACATTATTATCGCGGTGTTCAGATCGTTCGCATGGATGCGCTGGCACCCAGTCTGCCCGCGCACGAAGAGGTCAAACCGGTGCACGCCCCGGTCAAGCCCGCACGCACCCGCAAGAAAACAATCGAACCCAAAGCCAAGCCCGTACGTCCTGTTCGTCCATCGGCGCCATCACCTCAAGTAGAAACCAAACCCCCTGCACCGGCTGAGCCGCGCGAACCAGTTCGCGAACCCATCGAGCCAGCCGTGGCTTTGCCGGTCGAACCCGCGCCAATCGTTGCTGAACCAACCCGCGAGCCGGTTGCCCCGGTTGAGCCAGCCGATACGACGCCGGTGATCGCTGAACCAATCCGCGAGCCGATGGCATCGGTTGAGCCAACCGATATAACACCCACAATTGCTGAACCGATCAGCGAACCGGTGGCGTCGGTTGAGCCAGCACTCCCGGCGGTAGAACCGGCTCCAGTCTTGCCGATTGCAAGTCCTCCCATCGAAGCAGAATTGCCGGCGTTGGAAGAAAATATTGTTCGCATCGAACGACGTTATCAGATTGATCAATTGCCCGGCGCGCGAATGATTGCCGGTTGCCTAGAAACAGTTGGCGTGCCGATTGTCATCCAAGAACCGAACGGAAATACGCTGACGGTGTACAGCGGCAGTGCCAAACATTATGGCGCCGGCGGATTTGAAACGTTTGTCAATCAAGATGGAGTTTACCGCGTGGTGATTGATGGACAAACCATCGAGGTCAAGATTGAGGGCGAGACAATCTTTATTCACGCCGGCTAGTTGAGCCAACGCAAAATGAAACCGCCGAGTCAATCGGCGGTTTATCATTTTTGTAAAAGCAAACTCAGGATGGCTGGCGTAAGGTCGGTGAGGGCATGAATGTGCGGTGCGATAGTTGAATGTCCCGCACCGATAAGTAGGGTTGGCACCGGATTGAGCGTGTGCGTCTTGGTACGCATATCTTCGATGTTGCCGTGATCGCTGGTGATGAGGATGAGCGAATCGCTCAAGGAGATTTCATCCAGCACGCCGCAGACAAGTTGATCCACTTCATCGAGCACGTGCGCCGTAAATTCCGGTTTGGCTTTGTGCCCGGCGGCATCGGTGAGAAAGTACTCGAACACGGTAAGATCGTTTGCTTGGGCGATGCGCGCCAGATTGCGCCCGGCGTCGCGCGCGGTGATGAGTGGCACATCTGCACCGTGATCGCGCCAGAGTTTATTCGTTACAAAGACACTCACCGCGTTACCTTGACGCAGATCATTGATGTCGCGATAGCGGACACCGGCAGCGGAGACCGCGTGCGAGGTGGCGGAGCGGCGCGCGGTGTTGCGCGTGAGCCGCTCAAAGAAAATCGGCGGGTAGGCGTTAGCAAATGCCACCCGTTTGTTTGCGGCGACGAGTTGTTGGAAAAGATTGTCGGTCGCTAGGATTTGACGCAGTGCATCGTTGGGGTAGGGACCCCAATGCTTGCCGATGGCGCGCGATGCGTTGATGCCGGTAAAAATGGTGGTTTGCCCGGTCGCGCTTTGCGGCAAGCCCGGCACCCCCAACGTGGCATCGGTGGGGACGAGCGTGGCGATGGAAGATTGGAAATGTCCATTGCTGTTCGTCGGCATCACCCCATCGAACAACTCACGCAAGGTGGGCATTGATGCAGTGAGAAATGGATTGAGTGTTGGATCGGGTGCGCCTAATCCCCAGCCATCAAAAAAGATGAGCAGAACGTGTCGCGTCAAGGCGATTCCTCTTACAACAAATGCGGTGTCAGTAAAACATTTTTGAGTTCGACGGAATTCAACGATGTGTATTGACCATCGAGCCAGACAAGCGGATTGGCGTTGCGGGCGTTGCCAAACCCGGCATTCTGCACCTCGCCGATGAAAATGGTGTGATCGCCGGCTGGATGCGCCGCCACAACGTGGCAATCGAGAAAGGCAACGCTATCCTCAAAGAGGGGTGCCCCCGTGATGCCGGCATGATAAGCAATATCGGCAAAGGGATTGGCAGGTTGTTCAACTTGATGAGCAAAACGTTGCGCAAGATGAACTTGCTGTTCACTGAGAATATTCAACGCAAAAGTACCGGCGCGCGTAACTAACTGATGCGTGGCATTTTTGTTGTTAATGCATACCAACACTAGGGTAGGGTCTAGCGAGACGGACGTGAATGAGTTGGCGGTCATACCGTGAATATGATCGCCATCGCGGACGGTCAGCACGGTAACACCGGTTGGATAACGGCGCATCACTTGGCGAAACAGATGAGCATTCATCGTCACAGGAAACCTTGTGTGAAATGGATTTTGCAATGCCTATTGTAGCAAATTGTGGCGCCCAGAGCATAAATGTTTTGCAAGATGCGGTGCAAGTGTGCTATGATTTCGTTAAAGTGGAAACTGGTTGACGCCGGCGGACGATAAATTATATTCTCACCTTACGCGATTTTACCACAGAGCACACGGAGAACACAGAGAAAAACTATAGAAGCCTCAGTGAACTCTGTGATCTCTGTGGTGAATAAATCGTTGACCGCGTAACATCAGTTATATTGAAGAACACGAGGTGCGTAATGAGCCGAATTATCACGCTAACGACCGACTTTGGTTTGAGCGATGGTTTTGTGGGGATGATGAAAGGGGTCATTCTTGGCATCAACCCCAACGCGACGATCGTGGACCTCACCCACGATATTGCCCCACAGAACATCGAGCAAGGCGCATTTCTGTTTGCGAACGCGTTCAGATATTTTCCGGCAAATACCATTCACGTGGTCATTGTGGATCCTGGGGTTGGCAGTGCGCGTCGCCCCATCGCCGCTCAAGTTGGAGAAACCCGTTTCGTTGCGCCGGATAATGGCGTGCTCACCATGGCAATGGAGAGTTTGAAACCATTGCCGTGCGTGGTGCATCTAAATAGAGCCACCTATTGGCTCGGACGTGTTTCGCAGACCTTTCACGGCCGCGATATCTTTGCGCCGGTCGCCGCGCACCTATCGTTGGGCGTTCCGCTCGAATCGTTGGGCGACCCGGTGAACGATTGGGTACGCTTGCCGCCCTCTGTCGCCGTGTGGCGCGCCGGCAACGAAATCGTGGGACGCATCGTGCACATTGATCGGTTTGGCAACGCCATCACCAACATCGGCGAAGAGATGCTCACGGCGATAGATCGTGCGCGGGTCGAGACATCGGTTCGTGGCAAAACATTGCAAGGCCTCCAGTCCACCTATGCGATGGTTGAGCGGGGCGAGGTACTTGCTTTGATCAGTTCAAGTGGGCATCTGGAAATAGCCATGCGCGAGGGGAATGCGGCGCAGGCGTGGGGACTATGCCTTGGCGATGAGGTTTTGGTGCGGGCTTGACAGGATTTTTTTATTGTGGTAAAATCTTGGCACTCAAACATCGAGAGTGCTAATAGTGGAAATCAAAAATATTATGGCAAGTTTGACCAAACGGCAGGAACAAATCCTTGCCTATGTGGTAAAGGAATACGTCGAAACCGCACAACCGGTCGGATCGGAGACGTTGCGCAAGCGTGGGCTGGGTGTGAGTTCGGCAACGATTCGCAACGAACTTGCCGCACTGGAAGACGCCGGTTATCTTACCCACCCGCACACATCCGCCGGGCGTGTGCCGACCGAAAAGGGCTATCGTTACTTTGTCGAATCGTTGATGGAAGAGTTCGAGTTGCCACCGGTGGAACAACGGATGATTCGGCATCAATTCCATCAGGTTACGCTCGACATTGATCAATGGATGCGTTTGGCGGCAGCGGTGTTGGCACACTCGTCGCGGAACACCGCGCTGGTTACCGCGCCGCAATCCGCACGTTGCCGGTTCAAGAATTTGCAACTCGTTTCGATCAGTGACCAAGTGGCATTGCTCGTTCTGGTGTTGCAAGATGGCACGGTCAAGCAACAAATGCTGGCATTGGCGCAGCCGATTGCGCAAGAAGAATTGATGCGCCTCTCGAATCGGTTGAGCGATCATTTTCATGGACTGAGCGTCGAGCAGATTCGCAGTTCCACGCTCACCTTGGATACGTTTGAGAGTGGCGTCGTGAACGTGGTGCTCAATCTGATGCAACAGATTGATCGGCGCTCCTCGCACGAAATTTATCGCGATGGCATTCTAGACATTCTGCGCCAGCCAGAGTTTGCGGCGATTGAGCGCATGCAAACGTTGTTGGAAATGTTGGAGCATCGGACATTTTTGGAAGAGATGTTGAGCGATTGGGCACCCGAACGCGGCGTGCAAGTGGTCATTGGAGGGGAGAGCCGCCGCGATGAGATGAGCGATTACAGCATGGTCTTGTCACGCTATGGGGTGCCCGGCGAAGCCAGCGGGGTGATCGGGGTGCTGGGTCCCGTGCGGATGCAGTACGCGCGCACGATTGGAGTGGTGCGCTATGTCTCGAGTCTGCTGGACGATTTAATGGCAAGAATGTACGGGAGGTAGGCAAAACCCATGAAAAAAACGCGGCTCCGAATGGACAAGACCGCGCTTTCGATCGCACCGCTTTTTGACGACTCGGACCTCAAAGCGTACTGGCTCGCGCAGACACCGCGCGCGCGCTTGTGCCACATTGAAATCCTGCGACGAATAAATTATGGACATCGAGCTACCGCCCGACTTCAAAGAGTTCTTGAGATTGCTCAACGCGCACCGCGTTGAGTATCTCGTCATTGGCGGTTATGCGGTTGGTTACTATGGCTACCCGCGCGCGACCAATGATATGGATATTTGGATTGCGGTTCATCCGAACAACGCCAAGCGCCTAGTCGCCGCGTTGCGCGATTTCGGGTTTGCTATGTCCGAACTGTCACCCGACTTGTTCTTGCAAGATCGTATCGTGCGACTAGGCGTTCCGCCTCTGCGGCTTGAAATCATCACAAAGATTTCGGGGGTGCAATTCAAGGAATGCTACGCGCAACGCGTCACCGCCGTCATGGACGGCGTCAAAGTCAAACTCATCAATTTGCACCACCTGAAAATCAACAAAAAAGCCAGCGGCAGGCACAAGGATTTGGACGACGTGGAGCATTTGCCTTGAGTCGGACGCGCTTCCAAACGTTTAGCGGCGTTCGCTACTTTTCCCCTCTACGGATGGGGGGATGGCAAGAATGTACGGCAGATACGTGACTGACCCAAAGTCTGTCAGCAGTAGGCAGAACCTTCTCGCCGTGTCACAAACACTGCCTACGGCTCACCTTGTACGCATGCGGAATACTTTAGGCGGAGGTCATAGGAATGGCAGAAGAAAACAAAGAACAATCAGAACAAACACAGATCGTTGAATTGCCGGAAGATGTTTCAGAATTGAAAAAGTTGTTGGAACAAGAGCGCGCGAAATCGGCAGAGTATTTGGATAACTGGCGCCGAACGGCCGCAGATTTCTCCAACTATAAAAAGCGCACGGAAAAAGATACCGGCGAGATGAGCAAGTATCTAAACGCTATTCTCATCACGCGCCTCTTGCCCATCCTCGACGATTTTGAGCGCGCGGCACAGACGATCCCAGACAATCTGCGCGATCTCACGTGGATTGATGGCGTGATGTTAATTGCACGCAAGATGCAAATGATTCTGGAGACAGAGGGGCTCAAACCGATTGAAGCTCTGCATCAACCGTTTGATCCCAACCTGCACGAAGCCGTCATTCACGAAGAAACCGATCAATACGAAGATGGCATTGTGATTGCAGAATTGCAAAAGGGCTATAAATTGAACGACCGTGTTCTGCGCCCTACGATGGTCAAAGTCGCAAAACGAAAACAACCGGTTCAAAGTTAAAGGTTCACCGTTCTTGCCTTGAACCGCAAACCTTGAACTTTACCTTTAATAGGAGTATTTTGATATGGCTACGAAATCAAAGATTATCGGCATTGATCTTGGAACGACTAACTCGGTGGTGGCAGTGATGGAAGGCGGCGATCCGGTCGTCATCACCAACAGCGAAGGTTCCCGGCTCACGCCTTCGGTGGTGGCTGTCACTAAAACCGGGGAACGCTTGGTGGGGCAAGTTGCCAAACGCCAAGCCGTTACCAACCCGGAGAATACCATCTTTTCCATCAAGCGTTTGATGGGCCGCAAGTTCAATGATCCCGAAGTCCAAAAGGCGCGCAAAATCTTGCCGTACAAAATCATCGAAGCGCCGAATGGTGATGCCTGGGTTGAAATGGCAGGGAAGCAGTATTCCCCGCCCGAAATCTCGGCGATGATTTTGGCGAAACTCAAAGCGGACGCCGAAGCGTATCTGGGCGAAAAAGTAACGCAGGCAGTCATTACCGTCCCGGCGTACTTTAACGATTCGCAGCGCCAAGCGACCAAAGATGCCGGGCGCATCGCTGGCTTGGAAGTGTTGCGTATCATCAACGAACCGACTGCGTCATCGCTGGCGTATGGTCTCGACAAAAAGAAAGATGAAACAATTGCCGTGTACGATTTTGGTGGCGGCACATTCGATATTTCGATCTTGGCGCTGGGTGAAGGTGTGTTCGAAGTCAAGTCCACGAACGGCGATACGTTCCTGGGTGGCGACGATTTCGATCAGCGGATTATCCAATGGATCGTGAACGAGTTCAAGAAAGATACCGGCATTGACTTGAGCAAGGATCGGATGGCGTTGCAACGTCTGAAAGAAGCGGCGGAAAAAGCCAAGATTGAACTTTCGACCGTGATGCAAACCGAAATCAACCTGCCCTTTATCACGGCGGATGCGTCCGGTCCCAAACACTTGACCATGACGCTGACGCGCGCGAAACTAGAACAACTCGTGGGCGATCTAATTGAGAACTCGTTGAACCCGGTGCGCCAAGCGATGGAAGACGCCAAACTCGCGCCTTCCGATATTGACGAAGTGGTGTTGGTGGGTGGCCAAACGCGGATGCCCATGATGCAACAAATCGTGCAACGTTACTTTGGCAAAGAGCCGCACAAGGGTATCAACCCGGATGAAGTGGTGGCGATTGGCGCGGCGATTCAAGCCGGCGTGCTGGGCGGCGAAGTCAAGGATATCTTGTTGCTCGACGTTACACCCTTGACGCTGGGCATCGAAACTTTGGGTGGCGTGATGACGCCGTTGATCGAACGCAATACCACGATTCCCACGCGCAAGTCGCAAATCTTTTCGACGGCTGCCGATATGCAGACGCAGGTTGAAGTCCACGTCTTGCAAGGTGAACGCCCGATGGCGGCGGACAACAAATCGTTGGGGCGCTTTATTCTCGATGGGATTCCGCCCGCCCCGCGTGGCGTGCCGCAGATCGAAGTAACGTTTGATATTGATGCGAACGGCATCGTCAACGTGACGGCGCAAGACAAGGCGACTGGGCGTGAACAAAAGATTACGATCACGGCATCGTCCGGTTTGAGCAAGGAAGAAATTGATCGAATGGTGAAAGAGGCGCAACGTTTCTCGGAGGAGGATCGCAAGCGCAAGGAAGAGGTCGAAGTTCGCAACAACGCCGACAGCGCGGTCTATCAATCGGAGAAAATGTTGCGCGACCTGGGCGACAAAGTGCCAGCCGATGTTCGCGCCGAGATTGAACCCAAGATTGCCGCACTCAAAACGGCGATGGGGGGGCGCGATGTGGCAGACATCAAGCGCAAGACCGAAGATTTGGCACGCTCGTTGCAAAAGATTGGCGAAAAGATGTACCAGCAAACCGGCGCAACACCACCACCAGGCGGTCAAGCCGGCGGTACACCACCGGGCGGCTCGGATACGGTGGACGGTGAGTTCCGCGAAGTGAAAGATTGAAAGTAAAACGTAAATGGGGCTAGGATTTATTCCCAGCCCCATTTTTTATTCCCACTTTCTTTCGTCCACAATCATCTTGGCATCCGCCGGAATTGCTGGCACCAATTCTACTTGATCAACACTGACCCGAATGAGTCCGCGCACGGCTTCGGCAAATTCCCGGCTCAGTTTTTCTCGGTCCACATCTGCCTGCGCCAATTCAACTTTGAGCGCGAGTGTATCGCGGACATTATCGGGACGAGTAACGATGGCTTGCACACGCGCAATCGCCGGAAATTTTGCCATTGCCACTTTGAGTTGATTGGGATGCACAAACATCCCGCGCACCTTGACCGCCTCGCCCACACGACCAACGAGCATCAGGCGCGGCGTCGTGCGTCCACACGTGCATGGCGCATCAAGATACACCGCCAGATCGCCGGTGCCTAGCCGAATCGTCGGATACGTTTCGTTGAACGTTGTAACGACGACTTGGCCCGCTTCACCCGATTTGACGTGCAAGCCGGTCGTCGGATCGCACACCTGAACGATGACGCCATCGGCAAAATGCAAACCTTGTTGTGCGTCGCAATCGTACGCCAGAAAACCAAGTTCGGCGGTGGCGTACGCGTTGAGTGTTTTCAAACCGTACTTGCCGTGAAACTCGGCGCGCAAGGAGGGCGGGTACGGTTCGGCGGTAAAGAGCGTGTGAGTCAGGGCAAATGATTTTTTGAAATCGAGTCCCATCTCTTCTGCTTTTTTGATGATCGTCATCAGAAAACTCGGTGTGCCGGCGTAGCCATTGACGCGCAAATCGAGCATCATCTTGACTTGGAGTTCGGTGTTGCCCACGCCGCTCGGCACCACCGTCGCGCCAACCGCTTGCAAGCCGGCATCGAGCAACAACCCGGCGGGAACAAGATGGTACGACAAGGTGTTCAACACAATATCGCCACGCTTGAAGCCGGCGCTGCGAAAGACTTGCGCCGCCGTTTTGACCAACGCTTTTTCCGCGCCGTGTGGTTCGTAAAGCGGACCCGGTGAAAGAAAAATGTGTTTGAGTTTTTTGGCGCGGGTGTTGAGAAAGCCGGCAAAGGGGGGCGCGGCTTTTTGCATTTCGACGAGTTGATCTTTGGTGGTGACCGGTACGCGCTCCAAATCAGCGGCGCGCTTGATGCTGGCTGGCTTGATCCCGGCATCATCGAAAATTTTCTTGACCGCTGGCGTTGTGGCGTAAACCGATTTGACAAAACGCGCCAGTTCTTGATCGAGTGGCGATCGTTTGACGGGGGACATTTTTTTCACTCCTTCCGAATCGAGGAAATCATTCACGGCTCGCTTCTTTCTCTGGCTCTTCCTCTTCCGCTGGCACCAGGGTATCGAGTTGATGTTCCAACCGGAAAAAGCGTGAACGGAACGCGGCTTGCGCATCCCACAAAGCGTGGAAGAATCGCCGCGTAACTGACATCGGCTTGGGGGTGACGGGTTGCGACCAATGCCAAACCAACCCGGCGTACGTCAGCCCCGCGCCAAACACGGTGATGAGGAGGCGATGTCCCGGCTTGAGCCGTCCAGCCTCAATGGCGTCGCAGAGCGAAACCGGGATCGCGGCGGTTGAAATGTTGGCATAGCGCGCGACGTTGAAAAAAGTTTTTTCCGGCGGCACGTGCAAGCGCTCGATGACTTGATGAATCAAAGTCTGATTGGTTTGATGTGGAATGTATAGATCAATGTCATCGAA
The DNA here is from genome assembly GCA_037440625.1 of Chloroflexota bacterium. Classification (GTDB taxonomy): domain Bacteria; phylum Chloroflexota; class Anaerolineae; order UBA4142; family UBA4142; genus DAOTXS01. Next base: position 13,596 of record JBBITT010000012.1, on the reverse strand, counting down.
CGTCAAGCGTGCGGCGCGGAGCAGTTGACGCGCGGTGTACGTCATCGCGCGTAAACCAAAACGATACACGGCGCGTCCGTCCATTTGCCCGTACTGCAATCCTTGCGCCACGGCTTCTTGAGAGAGCGGATACCGACTGCCACCGCCGGGTAGTTTGAGCAAATCGGCGCCGGCGCCATTGGCTTTGAGCATAAACTCGATCAAGCCACCCGGTTGTTCGTTGGCGGTGAGCACCACGGCGCCGGCGCCATCGCCAAAGTACGCGCAGAGCGAATCGTGCATTGGCAACATACGCGACACCGTTTCGACCCCGATGACCAAAATGTTGCGGTACGCGCCCGTGCGAATGAACCGATCCGCTACGGTCAAGGCATAGACAAAGCCGGAACACCCCGCCCCCAAATCGAAGGCGCCGGCGTTGGTCGCACCAATCGCATCTTGAACGAGGCACGCCGTAGCAGGGAACAAGAAATCCGGTGAATTGGTGGCGCAAATGATCAGATCGAGTTGAAGCGGATCGAGGTCAGCCACTTGGAGCGCGGCGCGCGCCGCGCGTGTTGCCATATCCGCGCTGGCTTGGTGGGGTTCGGCAAAATGGCGCGCTTCGATGCCGGTGCGTGTGCGAACCCATTCGGGATCAATCGGTGCCGATTTAGCCAGTTCGACATTGGTTACAATTTTGGCGGGCAGATATTTGCCCCAGCCGATGATATGGGCGTTAATCAATAAGCCAATCCTCCCATGAGCCAATGAGCCAATCAACGAGTCCTTCCCTTTGGCTCATTGGGAAATTGGCACATTGGCTCCTTTTCAACCCAGCCAGCGTTTGCGGCGTTTGTAATGTTTCACTTCGCGATAACTCTTGCGTTCACCCAGTTGTGTCAGGCCCAGATAAAATTCCTTAATGTCTTCATTATCGCGCAACTTGTCAGCCGGACCATCCAAGACCACGCGCCCGGTTTCCATCACGTATCCATAGTCCGCAATTTCGAGCGCGGCTTGCGCAATCTGCTCAACCAGCAAGATGGAGGTTTTTTCTTGCCGATTGATTTTTTGAATGACCTCAAAAATTTCTTGAACGATGAGCGGCGCCAGTCCTAGCGATGGTTCATCAAGTAACATCAATTTGGGATGCGCCATCAACGCACGTCCAATCACGACCATTTGCTGTTCGCCGCCGGACAAGTAGCCGCTCACCCGATGTCGCAGATCACGCAGGCGCGGAAAATAATTATACACCATTTCCAAATCGGAGCGAGTTCTACCGTTGCCGTGAACGAGTGCGCCGGTGATAAGATTTTCTTCCACGCTCAGGTGCGCAAACAAACGACGCCCTTCCATCACCTGGACGATGCCGCGTTCGACAATGTCTTCGGGACCCAAGCGATCAATGCGCTCGCCATCAAATTCAATTGAGCCACGGGTAACCTGTCCTAGTTCGGTGCGGAGTAAACCGGAGATGGCTTTGAGCGTCGTTGTTTTGCCAGCACCGTTCGCGCCGAGCAACGCGACAATTTGGCCATCTTCCACTTGGAGCGACACGCCACGCAAGACGAGGATCACGTCGGAGTAAACGACTTCGATGTTATTTAACTTGAGCATGGTCAGTCCGAGGGTCGGATAGTCCAGTAGTCTTCTAGTCATCGCCTAGCCGACTACTGGACTAGTTGACTAGGCGACTATTTTGGTCGCAGATCCGGCGCAGTCATCCAATCGGTTAGATAAACGAACTTGCCTTTTTGCACTTGGACAATCCGCGCTTTACTGGGGGCACGTTTGTCTTTGCTAAAGTCAAAGGTTTGGATGCCCTCCATCGGCTTGAGTTCGGGCGTGGCTTGAATCGTTTCGTACACGGCTTGGCCCGTCAATCCGTCAAAGCCTACGCGATCAATCGTCTTTTCGATGTACTGCCTCATGGCATCCACAAAGGTGAACGCGAGGAGATACCCCACACTGCGTTCCGACGCTTTGCGTTGATTCGCGGTGAACTCACCTTGAATGATCTTGACGCCGGGATGATCGGCGTCGTCCCACCACAAGTTGGGGAAGACGCCGTAGAATCCTTCGGACGCCGCACCCGCGAGCGCAAGCATCGAAAGATCGAGCGCCCAGTTATCACCGGCGATCAAGAATTCATCGCGCACGCCGAGCGAGACCGCATCTTTGAGAATTTGCGCGGGACCGTGCGCCAGTGTGTTGGTGTAAATCACATTCGCGCCGGCTTTTTTCGCGGCGAGGATTTGCGTGGTTACATCCGGCGCGCCAGCGACAAACAATTCTTGCGTTACGATCTTGACTCCCTTTTTCTCGGCGTAGGCTTTGACTTCGGGAGTGTCCAGCGCGCGACCATAGGCGGTATCCCACGTTACAATCGCAACTTTGGGTGAGTCGAGTCCTTGTCCTTTGGCGGGCTTGACCTTATCCCAGTTCGCGGTCAACCAATCGAGGAACAAGCCAAACTGATCGGTGTAGATTGGTACGACGGCAAAGACATAGCCGGGCGGATACGATCCCTTTGCGCTCACGCCGGCGGTTAGCACCGGAATCTTGTCTTCGGCGAGGCGCTCTTTCAATGCCTCGGTTTCGCCGGAACCGTACAACTGGAGCAAGAGCGGTTTCTTTTCGCGGAAACGATTGTACGCGGCGATAGCCAGTTCAACTTTGCTTGCCGTGTCCGCCCATTCAACGACGATTTCCGCGCCACGAATGCCACCTTTGCCATTCCAATATTTCGCGCCATCGTTAAAGCCGGACACGAGCGGTGTGGTGATGGCGGCGAGTGGTCCCGTCACATCGCCCAAGTGATAGAGCGTGATCTTTTCACCGGGGTTGGCTTTGGTGCGGATGGATGGCTTGGTGGGTTCAGGCGGTTTAGTGGGTTCAGGGGCTTTGGTGGGCGCAGTCGTCGGCGCAACACTTGATGCGGCGGATGAGCTGGATGCCGGCGGTTGTGTCGGTGCGGGGGCTTTGGTGGGTGGCACCGGGGTCGCGGTGGGTTCGGGGGCGCACGCCGTCAAGGCGACCACTGCGAGTGCGATCAGCAAAAACCAAACCAAGATTTTTGTTTTCACTTCTCCTCCTTCACTTGATTACAGATTTCAGAATGTTAATTGCAGATTTACTTTTGTGTCGCCGATCACCTCCCTGTTTAAGCAAAGGAAAAAGACAAAAGACGAACATTTGTCGTCGGTCACTCGTCTTTCGTCACTAGTGCGCAAACGGTCTCAAGCGCCACGCGGCTTTGAGGATTTCCCAACGATGGGCTAACCCACGCGGCTCAAACACGAGGAACAACATCAGTGCCACGCCAAACACGATGGGACCCAACGCGGCGAGCAAGCCGGCTTCCAATTGCGGGAACATTTTGCTCAAGACCGGCGCAAGTTGCGTCGTGATTTCTTCCAAGCCACGCAGAAAGATCGTTCCCAGAATCGGTCCCAGTGCGCTCCCCATTCCCCCGACAATGACCATTCCGAGATACCATACCGAGGTCAAGAGTGAGAATTGTTCCGGATTGATCGAGCGGGCGTACATTGCCCAGAGTGCGCCAGCCAGCCCAGCATACAACGCCGATAAAAAGAAGGCACGCAGTTTGTACGAAAATTGTTCGATGCCCAACAACTCGGCGGCGAGATCGTTGTCACGGATCGCAATTAACGCGCGTCCCAAGCGTGTGCGTGCAATGTTCTTTGCGACAACCGTGCAGACGACGACGGTGAGCATAATCGGAAAGTACATTGTCGGTTGCGAGTTGAACACGATCTCGCCGAGGCGCGGCGGTTGCATCATCAGGCCGGGCATTCCACCAAAGATGTCGGTGCGGACATTGCGGAAAAACCACGGAATGATTATTTGCGCCGCGAGTGTCGCCATCGCCAGATAAAATCCTTTGATGCGCAGTGAAGGCAAGCCAAAGAGCAAGCCAATCAACCCAGCCACAAAACCGGAAATCGGAAGCGCGAGCCAGAACGAAATCCCGGCTTTGACTAACACTGCCGCCGTGTACGCGCCCACCGCCATAAACGCGGCTTGCCCCAGCGAGATTTGGCCGGTGTAACCCAGCAAAATGTTCAAACCGTGCACCGCGATGATGCTGATGCCGATGAGATTCAAAACGCCGACGGTGTGCGCGTCGAGGAAAAACGGAAGCGCGAACAACCCGATGATGAACGCAATCGTCATCACCCACTGACCGCGATTGCGAATGATCGCCATATCGTGCGCGTACGAAGTGTCGAAATCACCAGCCAATCGAATTGCCATTAATACCTCAGTGGTCAGTGGGCAGTGGACGGTGGTGAGTTTTTCTACACACTACTCACCGACCACTGTCCACTGTTTTTAGATTCGTTCGATTCGCTTCAACCCAAACAATCCATCCGGCCGGAACCACAAGACGACGAGCATAAACACGTACGGCGCGATGTCGGCGAGGTGCAGTGAGCGAATCGTCGCGTCTGCCGGCAAACCGCCCACCAAACTTTCGATGATGCCAACGGTCAAGCCGCCCACGATGGCGCCGGGAATTGATTCCAGTCCGCCGAACAGAACCGCCGGAAACGCTTTGAGCGCGATGATCGACAAGTTGAGTTCAACGCCGCTGATGCTTGCGAGCAGAACACCGCCGATGGTCGCGACGACACTCGCAATCGCCCAGGCGAGTCCAAAGATGCGCGGCACGCGCAAGCCCACGCTTCGCGCGAGTTGATGATCTTCTGCCGCCGCGCGCATCGCCAAACCCCAACGCGTGTAACGAAAGAAAAGTACGAACAACAAAAAACCAAGCATCGAAATCGCAAAGGCAAAAACGAGATTTTGTTTCAAGCGAATGTCGCCGAGGATGAGCGCGGCGAGCGGAAACATTTCCGGCATCGAACGTTGCGTTGCGCCAAAGGCAATGATCGTGCCGCCTTGCAAGAATTGCGCGAGACCCAGCGTCATCATCACCGTTGCCAGAATCGGTTGACCAATGAGTGGACGGAGCGCGATGCGTTCGATGAGCCAACCTAGGATCGCGGCAAAGACAATGGCGACGGCAAAGGCGAGCCACACATTCCAGCCGAGTGTGTCAGTGAACCACCACGCGACGAACGCGCCGACCATCAACAAATGTCCTTGCGCAAAGTTGAACACGCGCGAGGATTTGTAGATCAGCACCAAGCCGAGCGCAATCAGCGAATAGATGCCGCCGGTGAGTAGTCCCGTGACAAGAAATTGTGGGAAGAGGTCCCAGTTCATCAATGCTCCTTCAAGAATCCCATCACCGCCTCATTGAACTTTTGCGGTTGCTCAACCGGTGTGGCGTGATGCGAATCGGGAATCACGACGAGGCGCGCGCCGGGAATAAGTTTGGTGTATGCTTCTTTTACCGCGACGGGCGTGTAATCCTGGTCTGCCGCCACAATCAATGTCGGGCATCGAATCGTTCCCAGTTTGTCTGTTACGCTCCATCCAATCATCGCGCGCATCGCCTCCTGATACGCACGCGTGTCATTCTCTGCCCAACGTTCGACAAAGATGGCACGCCAAGAGGCATGTTCGGCTTTGGGAAAAAGCCGTTTGCTCAACACTTCGCCCATCTTGCGCATTCCGAGCAATTTCACAACGGCAAAGCGTTGCCAGACCATCAAGCGATCTTTGAACGTGCGCACGACCAACTCTGGCGCGCTGTTCACCACAACGAGTTTCTTGACCAACGCCGGCGCATCAATCGCAAGTTGAAACGCCACGCCTCCGCCGAGGGACAAGCCAACGATGTATGCCGATTCGATGCCAAGCGCTTTCAATAACCCTGCCGTGTCCGACGCAAACAATTGCATACTGTACGGTCCCGCCGGTTTGTCCGATTGTCCGTGACCGCGCAGATCAAACGTGATTACCTTGAACGTCTTTGAAAATTCAGCAACCTGCAATTCCCAATCACGGGTGCTTGACCCCAAGCCGTGAATAAACACCAACGGCTGACCACTGCCATGAATTTGATAATACAGGTCAATATTGTTCACGCGCACTTTGGGCATAGGAATTTGCTCCTCGCCGGGCTACACCTTGCACACCCGCACCGCTGTCTCAATTACCCCGGTGCGCCCGTCGCGGTATTTCACTTGCGCGCTGACCTGCACCTCATCCTTGCCGCCATACATCGCCTCAATCAAATCGCGATAACGGTCTTCCATCACATTGCGGCGCAGTTTGCGTGTGCGCGTCAGGTCGCCTTCGTCCGGATCGAATTCCTTGTGCAGCAACACAAAACTTTTCACACGCGCGGGCGGCGGTAACGTTTCATTCACACGCAACACATCTTGTTTGATAAGATCGTACACTTCCGGCTTTTGCGAGAGATCAACGAACGTCGTGTAGGCGATGCGGCGCTTTTCCGCCCAGCGTCCCACGTTTGCAAAATCAATGTTGATGATTGCCGTAACAAACGCGCGCTCGCGTCCGCCCACGACCATCACGTCTTTGATGTACTGACTGAACTTGAGTCGCCCTTCGATGTACTGCGGCGAAAACTTGTCGCCTGTCGCCAGTTCAAGCAAATCCTTGACACGGTCGAGATAAATCAAATGACCGTCGTCGCGCAAATAGCCGGCATCGCCGGTATGAAACCAGCCATCTTGCAGTGCTTTGGCTGTCGCTTCCGGATTTTTGTAATAACCTTGAAACACCGACTTGCTCTTGACGACAATTTCGCCTTCGGGCGTGATGCGTAGTTGCACGCCGGGCGGCGGCACGCCAACCGTTTCAAACTTGACATCGTCGCCGATGTGAAGCGTGTGGATGATGCCTTCGGTGGAGCCAAAGAGATTGCGGATGTTGACGCCAATCGCACGGAAAAAGCGCACCACGTCCGGACTGAGTGCGGCGCCAGACGTATATGCCGATTTCACCCGACTCAATCCCAGTTTATCGCGCAATGGCGCAAAGAGCGCTAGCTCGCCGAGGGCGTTCAGAACGCGCCAAACGATTGGCACATGTCTTTTGCCAAAGCGCAGATCCGCCACCCGATAACCAATGGGCATAAAGAGATGGTACAGCACGCGGTTGATCCAGGAGGTATCGGCGATACGTGCATGCACCATCGAAACCAGCGATTCCCACAGACGCGCGCTGAACAAGAGCGCGTGCGGCGAAATCTCACGCAAGTTTTCTTGCACCGTTTCCGGTTCTTCCGGAAAATTGATGATCATGCCATTCATCACGTGAATCGCCAGCCCCAAAACGTTTTCCGTGATCCACGCGGGCGGCAGAAACGAAAGGTACTCGTCGGTATCCAAGCGGCGATCCACGCTCGAAGAAATTTCTGCGCCACCAATCAGATTTTTGTGGGCGATCATTGCGCCTTTGGGCAAACCGGTCGTGCCAGAGGTGTAGCAGAAGATCGCGAGGTCGTCGCCCTTGCCCTGCGCAACACGTTCATCGAATTTCGTTGGCTCGCGCTGATCGAGTTCGCGGCCCAAGGCGATGAGCGCGTCAAAACTCATCAGCCACGCTTCGCGGTCGCGATAATTCCACAGTCCGCGCTCTTCCCAGTAGATCACGCGACGCACCGCTGGAATCTGTGCGCGAATTTCCAACAGCTTGTCGCATTGTTCTTGATCTTTGGCAAAGACAAGAACGGCATCGGAATGTTGGATGATGTACTGAATTTCGCTGGGGAGGCTATCGGTGAAAATACCCACGGCGATGCCGCCGCATGCTTGTATCGCGAGTTGCGCCCAGAAATATTCCGGGTCGTTATCGCCGATGATGCACACTTTATCGCCGTGCGCGAGACCCAACTGCATCAAACCGAGCGCGAGATGCTTGACGCGCGTGTACGATTCCTGCCATGTGTACTCACGCCAGATGCCAAACTGTTTCTTGCGCATCGCCACGCGATTGCCATACTTGCGTGCCGTGTGTTGAAGATACTGAGGAAGAGTTTCCATAGTTGAGATTAGAGATTGGAGATTGGTAACCGTTCAGCCTTATCTGTCATTGCGAGCCGCAAAGTGTTTGCGAAGCAATCCCCAACGTTGCCAAGCGAAGATCGTAGCGCGGACGCGGCTTGGTGCTGATCCCTCGCAATGACACCTGAACGGTTACGATGATTGTACCCAACTGCGGCCTGCTTACTGCCTACTGTTCTGACGCTTCACTTCGCCAAGGTATGCTTTGATGACCGCTGGATTCGTCTTGACCTCGTCTGGCGTGCCTTCCGCAATCTTGACGCCAAAATCGAGCACGACAACGCGATGCGCAATATCCATCACCAACCCCATATCATGCTCGACCAAGAGGATCGTCATATGGCGTCGCTCGTGAATATCGAGAATGAAACGCGCCATATCTTCTTTTTCTTCGACATTCATTCCCGCCATCGGTTCATCGAGCAACAAGAGTTTGGGTTCAAGCGCGAGCGCACGTCCTAGTTCGACGCGCTTGCGCAGTCCGTACGGCAACGCACCGACCGTCGCTTTGCGAATGTGTTCGATTTCGAGGAAATCAATGATCTCTTCGATCACTCGGCGATGTTCGATTTCTTCACGATGAGCGTACCCAAAATAGAGCGCGCTGGCGAGCATGTTTTGTTTCATGTGGATGTGGCGCGCCGCCATCAAATTATCGAGTACGGTCATACCGGTATAGAGGGCGATATTCTGGAATGTCCGCGCGATACCCAGACGAGGAATTTCGTGCGTGAGGGTGCGAACAAGATCGTGTCCGGCAAAGAGGATTTTGCCCTGCTGGGGGCGATAGAAACCGTTGACGCAGTTGAGCGCACTGGTCTTGCCGGCGCCGTTGGGACCAATGAGCGCAAGGATTTCGCCGGGGTAAATGTCGAAACTAATCCCGGCAAGTGCGGCAAGACCGCCAAAGGTCAAACGCAGATGCTCTGCGCGGAGAAGGGGAGAGCGTTCGGGAGGAGAATCAGGCAACGTCGTCTTACCTCCATTTCAGCACACGTTCAATTCACGTAGAGTTGGCGCGATTATAACGGAATCCTTAAGATTTTGCAAGACCCCAAAGGATATGTTTCAGCGGAAAATGGCGCATCATCTAATTTGCCAAAGGATCTCGCACGCTATCGCTTCGAGCCCACGCGCGAGGTTGAGCCATGGCTTATTCTGAAATCTGGGATAATCCTTGTTTCTTATTTACACGGTGGCAACTTGGGATGGGGTTGTGGCAAGTTCGGATCCACTTGGATCAGTTGAATTCCATCTACCCACAGCGTGCCATAGGTCTTGTAGAGCCCCATCTTGACAAACAACCGGCGCGTGGTGGGCAAGGTGGTGATCGTCTTGCGAAACAATTGCCAACCGCTCGTCTCGTCAATTGCCTTAATGTCCGTTGTGCGCTCATTGCCCCAATCGCCATCGTCCTCAAAAATGCTAACGACCCCATAACCCGAACCATAGATCGCCAGACTCTTAACCCAGCCGGATAATTCGTACGCGGTGTTGGGTACGGCAGGGAGTGGTGCAGAGGCAATCGAAACGGACGCATCTTTATCCGCCGGTGCAAAGAATCGGAATGATCCGTTGCCGGTGATGGTGATCGCTGAATCTTCTTCAAACGATGCTTCGCCTTCTGCATCAATCCACATCATTGGATTGGAAATGGGAATCAGTTTGCCTTGCGCCGGTTGCCACAGTTGTTCAAGGCGCGCGGCGGCTTGCGTTTGATAATGGGTATCGCGTTCAAGGGCTTGCGCATAAAATCCAATTGCTTCACATCGTTTGCCTTCGGCCAGAAAATTATTTGCCGCGACAAAACGTGTGTCGCCTTTAGCGGCAAGAACTTGCGGATAGGGTACAACCACCCAAATGATAAAGCCGATCATTTGGATGACCAGGACACTGGTCAGAAAAATCCCGTCGGCACGCCATGACGATTGAGAGGGCTCATCCTGCCGCCATCGTTTAATGATGAGCCATGCCAAAAACAATATCCCTGCGATCAGCAAAACGCCAAACGCGTTGATGCGCACCGGGAAACCCTCGGGCGATAGGTAGAGCACGAGCGAATCAAAGGCACCCCGGGAAAGAAACCCGGCTTGCCCCAACAAGGTAGACCCTAAACCTGTTACGTCCAAATAGTCGCGATCATTGACGAGCGCGCCGACCATCTGGACTAGAAAACCAATCGCTGCCAAGCCGCTCAGTATCCCTATCCACCTTTTATCACCATTCGAATTGAATAGAAATCCGAGAGGGAGAACAAATAGTGGTGTGATTTGTACGAGATAACGCGGTCCCCACCACGTTCCCCCTGCCCAATCCCAGCGCCAGGTGACCGGCATGAACTCGACTAGAACAAGCGCTAGTACAAAGAGTGCATCGCGCGGTTGGATGCGCCACCAGCGCCACCAACCGACTAGCCCTAGAATGATCGGGGGAGAATAGAGAAAAATACTTTTATCGAGTGAGAACAACAATCCCCAGGTGGCTTCCACCGGTGTGGCAAGAGGTAAAAGTCGAATGATCACATCAATCGGATTAGAAGGCAAACCACCCAAGCCGCTGGTCAAGTTGCCAAAGCGCGCAAACGCATAAAGCATCTGGGCGATTAAAAACAGGATGCCCGGAGCTACGACGACCAGGACACCGCGCAAAATCGCCGTCCAGGTTTGGGGAGCACTGGCGCCGCGTTGTTGTTCGCGTTGAAAAATGACGATGAGGAGATAGAGGAGAAAAATTGGAATCACCACACCATGAATGAACTTGGTGAAGACGAGAGAACCCAGCGTCAAACCGGTCAAGAGGAGCCAGCGTTGGGTAAAGGTTTTACTGAACTGGAAAGAGGTATAGAGTGCCCAGAGCAAGAATAGCATGAGCAAGGGTTCACGCGTGAAACTTCGTGAATAGGGAAAAGTAATCGTAGACAATCCCAACACCAACGCAAGTCCGAACGAGACGGTAAAACGGGACTCCAACAATCGGGCTGTTTTGAAGAACAAGACTATGACAAGTGCTGTAATGACTGGGTTGAGCAAGCCGACCCACAACATCGTCAACCAGTTCGAATCGGCAACTGGAAAGATCGTATAAGCCAATTTGCCGAGTACATAGAAAGGCACCTCGATGAGGGTCTGCCCTAATTCGTAGCCGGAGACGGTCCGCCCGCTAACTCCTATCACATTCCGTTGTGCCGTGGGGCGAAAAGTAAAATCGCCGCGCTCGATGATACTTTGCGCGACGCGATATTTTTCCATTTCGTCGCCATAGTGGATCGCGCCGGACATGGTCACCATGTAAAGCGAAAAGAAAAAGAGGAACAGAAGCACTATCGCCGAAACATATCTCAACCGAGCAAAAATCATTTATCTTCCCCGCAACATGAACATCTGTCCCATTGTCCGTAAGAGGATTAACAAATCCAACCACAACGATTGGTGCTTGATGTAATACAGGTCATATTGTAAACGAATCTTGGCATCTTCTAAACTATCCACATAATCATAATTGACTACTGCCCAGCCCGCCATCCCCGGCTTGACCGCATTGCGCAAACGATGAAACGGAATCGCTTGCTCCAGTTCTGCTAAATGTTCCGGACGTTCGGGACGCGGACCCACCGCGCTCATATCTCCCTTCAGAATGTTAAACAACTGCGGCATCTCATCCAAACGCGCTTTGCGCAACCAACGTCCCACCCGCGTGATGCGCGGATCGCCTTTCTGCGCGCGTTGGGCTTGCCCATCTGGCTCAGCATCTGCAACCATCGTCCGCAATTTAATGAGATTGAAAATTTTGCCGCCCTTGCCCACTCGCGTTTGTTTGTAAAATACCGGACCCGGGGAATCGAGTTTAATCGCAAGCGCGAGAAAAGGCAACAGCGGCAGATACAAGGTCAAGCCAATCAGCGCGCCAACCAGATCGAACAAGCGTTTGGTGATGGCATAGAATCCGCCGGCTTCCGCCGAATCGAGCGGGAGCGCAACATTCCAATGATCGCCAATGTGCTCGATGGGTACCATCCCCGTAAGTTGTTCGAACAACACCGGCATCAACGTGATTTGCAGACCAAGTTCCTTGCAATCGAGAATCGCTTGCAAAAGCGGAGCACGGAGATCGTGCGTAATGGCAACGATAATCTCTGGGACACGATGCTCGCTCGCAAAGCGTTTCAGATCGCTCGATGTGCCGATCACCGGGATCGCTTGATCGTTCACGACCAAGGTTTGATGCTGCTTGGCTGGATCATCGTCCACAAAACCGATGATATGGTAATAGGCACGTGCATTTTTGAGAATCGCTTCCGCGATTGTTTGCCCTGCCCAGCCCGCGCCAACGATGATTACGGGGCGACTCGAGGAGCGTTGAATCATCGAAAAATATAGCGCGCGCCAGATTGTAATCGAAATAAAGCTTGCCGCGCCTTGGTACCCGACGATACCACGCGGCAGACTTTGCGGTGTCGTTGAGAAAAAGTAGATGAACAGATAAACCACAATCACCAAGGCAATGGTGCGAAAGAGGGAGGCGATTGTTGCACCAAGATTACTGATGCGTTGAAGATCGTACAACCCCATCAAGAATGCCGAGCCAAACCACAATGCCGGCAAGAAGATGAACCAACCACTGTTGTTGGCAAGGTATCTTGAATCGAATACCCAGTCCGCACGGACTGCCATAATCCAGAACGCCAACAGCGTGGTGACTTGGACGATGGCAAAATCAACGACGATCAAAAGTGTTTTGTGTTCGGCACGACTGAGATTCATGGTTTGCGACTACCCGCAAATTTTTCTTTGCGGAAGAAATTGACGATCAATGCGGTCAACAGTTTAAGCACCATGACGAAATAGTAAAACCAGTTGAATAAGAAGAAATACCGCGCGGCAAGATTTTTGCGATAGTACAGAAAATACGAACGATGCCATTCCCAGATGGAACGATACGGTTGCGTGCGTGAGCCACCCTGCCCACCCAAATGAATGATCTGCGCGCCGGGATAATAATACACTTGCCAGCCGGCTTGTCCCGCACGATAGCAAAAGTCGGTATCCTCTTGGTAAGCGAAAAATCGTTCGTCGAGTAAACCGATTTGTTCAAGCACCGCGCGCCGAATGAGCATACACGAGCCGGACACCGCGGCAACCGGGTGCGCGACATTCTCATCGAGATAGGTGAGTAGATAACCTGCAAAACGTGGATCGTTGGGAAAGCGCGCTGCCAAGCCGGAAAAATAGCAAAACAGTTCCCAGGGGGTTGCCAACCCCCGGCGGCATTGCTTTTGCAACGTGCCATCTCGGTTCAGCACCTTGGGAGTCACAATCCCGATTTCCGGACGCGCATCGGCAAAGGCGACCAGTTGATCTAGTGCGCCGGGGAGAATCAGGGTATCGTTGTTGAGCAAAAGCGCGTAGCGTCCAGTGCTGGCGCGCAGGGCTTGATTGGTTGGTTTAGTATAACCAGCATTGAAATCGTTGGCAATGACGCGCACCATCGGAAACTCGTCGCGCAACATTTCTAGCGTACCATCCTGCGAATGATTATCCACGACGATGATTTCAAACGAGACACGCTGGGTGTTGGTGTAGATCGAACGCAAACAATCGCGCAGGAGATTTTTGGCGTTGAGGGTGGGGATGCAGAGGGAGAGATC
>JBBITT010000011.1:0-89731 GCA_037440625.1 Chloroflexota bacterium | reverse complement strand
AACTCATCGTCAACGCCATCACCGCTTTTTGCACGTGCAAGCGATTCTCCGCTTCATCGTACACGACCGATTGCGCGCTGTCAATCACGCCATCGGTGACTTCGATGTTGCGATCCGCCGGCAACGGGTGCATATAGATCGCGTCGGGCTTTGCAAGTTTCATGCGGCGTTCGTCCGTGATCCACGCCGAATATTTTTTGATGATCTCCGCGCCTTGCTTTTCGTCCGGCGTATGCACCATCGCGCCCCACGATTTGGCGTAGATGATGTCCGCGTCTTTGAACGCGGCATCCATATCGTCCACCACTTCAAAGCCGGTGCCGAACTTGCGCGCTTGTTCGCGCGCTTGCTCCATAATGTCCGGCATCAGTTTGAATTCGGGCGGATGCGCCAACACCACATCGAGTCCAAAGCGCGGCATTTGCAAGATGAGCGATTGCGGCACCGACATCGGTTTTTGGTACGACGCGGCATACGCCCACGAGACGACCATCTTTTTGCGGCGCAAGTCGCGTCCTTTCTTTTCGATGATCGTCATCAAGTCGGCGAGGATTTGGAACGGGTGATAGATTTCGCACTGCATATTCAGCACAGGCACACGCGAGTACTTGGCAACTTCGTTGAGGTATTTGTTGCCCGCGCCCCAATCCACGTGCCGAATCGCGATGCCGTCAAAGTACCGTCCAAAGATTTCGCCGATTTCTTTCGGCGTATCGCCATGCGCGATTTGCGTCGTGCGCGATTCGATGAACGCGGCGTGACCGCCGAGTTGCGCCATCCCCGCTTCGAACGAGCCGCGCGTGCGCGTACTGGAGAAGAAGAACAGCATCGCCAGCACCTTGTCGCGCAAAATCGCGTGCGATTCGTTGAGCGCGCGCTTGCGCTTTAAATCGAACGCGACATCGAGGACCGTTTCCACTTCTTCTTTGCTGAAATCGAGGTCGCCGATGAGATCGCGACCGTGTAGATATGTTTGCATGTTAATTCCTTTCGTTTAATCGTTTAATCGTTGCATCGTTACGTCGTTGGATCGTTGCATCGTTACGTCGTTGGATCGTTGGATCGTTATGGGGTTGTTGATTTGTGTTTGTGGAGGTAGGCAATCAAAGCGTTGATGAGTTGTTTCGCTTCGGTAGCAAGGTTGTATGCCTGTTCCAACTGTTGGTGGGTGATGTACTGGCGATCCAATGCGAGATAGAGTTGTGATTGGACTTCACTCGCCGAGCGGCGCGCGAGTTTCAAAAAGCGAATAAACTCTACATTGTACCCGGCATCGAATCCTTCGGCGATGTTGTGCATTACCGATCCCGCTGCATCGCGGATTTGATCGCGTAATTTGAAATCACGGGCAAAGGGTGCTTGCTCCGTCAGATCATAAATCGCATTCGCCAGTTTGCGCGCCTTTTGCCAACACTCCAAATCCTCAAACCGTCGGATGGTCGCCATCTCCCCTCCTTTAACGAACTAACGATTCAACGACCCAACAATTCAACGAACCACCGATGCAACGAACCAACGATTCAACGACCCAACTATTCAACTGCCCCCAACACCAACGCCAGCAACGCCATCCGCATCACCACGCCATTGAACGCTTCCTGCCAATAGCGCGACCAGCGCGTAATGTCCACGTCGGTGGGAATCTCATCCATTCGCGGGAGCGAGTGCAACAAAATCGCATCGCTCTTGGCTTTGGTCGTCAACAACTCGCGCGTGATCTTGAAATTCGCCGGCGTGAGCGACTTGTCCTTGCTCGCTTCTTGACGCGCTTGCGTGTAATCCGGCTGAATCACCGGCTCGACCAAGATCACGTCCGCGTCCGCAATCGCCTGCTCCACGTGCTCCGCCTCGCGAAAGTTCAGCCCGTACTGTTTGAAATCGGCTTTGTATTCTTCGGGCATCCGCATATCGGGCGAGTTGGGAAAGAGCGCGTTCGCGCCGGGCGAAACGAACGTGATGGGGCAATCGAATTGCGTCAGCGCGTAACCGAGCGAGTGCATCGTGCGCATCCGCATATCGCCGACCGCGAGCCATTTCAATCCATCAATGCGACCTTTCTCGCGCAGCACCGTGTAGAGATCGGTGAGAATCTGGGTCGGGTGTTCGCCCCAGCCATCGCCGCCGTTGATGATTGGCACGGACGACCACTTGGCGGCTTCGTGCGGCGCGCCTTTTTGAAAGTGACGCATCACGATCACATCGCCGTAAAATTCCAGCATCTTGACCGTGTCCTTGATGCTTTCCTGATACCAGTCACCGGCGCGCGTCATTTTGAAATCGGCAAAGCCGGTGACGTGCCCGCCCAGCCGATGCATCGCGGCTTCGTGCGCCAGGCGCGTGCGCGTGCTGGGTTGATAGAACGCCGCGACGAGTGTTTTCTCTTTCAACATCTCCACATTGCGTCGCCCGCGCGCGATGGGTTCCATCTGCTTGGCGATCTCAAAGACGTGATCGAACTCGTTGCGTTCGAATTCCTTGAGCGACAAAATGTCGCGTCCTGCAAAACTACGCATAGTTAATCCTCCTTTTGTGGATGTTTAAGGTTAGCTGTTGAAAGTGGGAAATACTCCATCCTCTAATCTCTAACCTGCCGAATCACGTGGAACGAAAAATAGCCGGGAACAAAATAACTCGTCGAATAATCTACGATGCGTCCATCGCGCGCGAACAATTGCGCGACCAGTTTGTGCAGCGGCGCGCCGCGCGCAATGCGCAATTTGCGCGCCATCTTCGCGTCGGCGGATTCGATCAGAATTTCGGTGCGCGAGTGACTGAGCGGTGGGTCGCGGCGCTGCAAAAATAAATCGAGCACCGAACCGTGAAAATTTTTGTCGAGGTCTTGGCGGCGCAGAATCGTCGTCGGAACAATGTCAACGAGATACGCGATGGGACGCGCGCCTGTCAGAATCACACGCGCAATCGCGAGGACGCGCGTCTCCGTAGGGATTTGGAGACGTTCGGCTTCGAGGGAGGTTGCCGCGCGCTCTTCGATGCTGGGCTGACTCATCCGCGTTGCCAAACCGATGCGCCGCGCGAGCGTTTCCAGACTGACGAGCTCTTCCAAGCCCGCGTCGAGGCGCGGCAGGGGATTGGCGAACGTGCCCGCGCCGTGCCGCCGCGTGATAACGCCGCGCTGTTCCAGTTGCGCCAGCGCGTCGCGAATTGTCGCGCGGCTCACCTTGAAACGGCGACTCAACTCGGCTTCGGAGGGCAGCGCGCCGTTCGCGCGCACCAGTTTGCCCGATGCGATACCCTTGAGGATTTCCTGCGCGGCTTGGCGCGCGAGAGGAAGCGTCCGACGAACCACGCGTAACTCCTGCGAAGAATTAGTCAGACGATAGTCGTCTGACAAGTGGCATTATAGCCGATTCGACAGGGGTGTCAAGATTGACTCAAAAGGATCGTCGGCAACAACGCATACCACTCCGTCGCGCGCACCACATCGTCCACGCGAATATACTCGTCAAGCGTGTGAACGATTTCTTCTTCGCCCGGACCAAAACCAACCGACGGAATTTGCGCGACGCCCGCCCAGTACGCGCCGTTCGTCGAGAAATTCCACTTGCCCGTCGTCGTTTCCAGACCCAGCGCGCGCGATGTTTCAATCGCCGCGCGAGTCAACGGATGCCCTTCGTCGAACGTCCACGCGGGAAAAATTTGTTCATGCTCACGTGTGTAGCCGTTGTACGATGGACGCGTGTACCGCAGAAACTCGATTTCGAAATCGCGCGACGGCAACAGCGCGCGCACCTGCTCCAGTGCATCGTGCGCCGTTTCGCCGCGCGTCAGGCGACGATCCAGCACAATCGAGCAGAGGTCGGGCACCGCGTTGAGCGACGCTTCGCGCGATTCGATGTGCGTCACGACAATCGAGCCACGACCGAGGAACGGATCGTCCGGCAAGTGCGCGTCAAGGACTTGAATCGCGCGCAGCACCTCTTGCATTTTGTAGATCGCATTGTCGCCGAGCCAAGGGGACGCGCCGTGTGCGCTGCGTCCGCGCGCCGTAACGCGCATTTCACAACGTCCCTTTTGCCCGCGATAGACGCGCAGATTCGTCGGCTCGCCGATGACGACGAAATCGGGTTTGATTTTTTCTTCTTCGACAAACACTTGCGCGGATAAACCCTCGCACCATTCTTCGATCGAACCAAAGTAGTACGCGGTGAATCCATCGAGCAAACCCAGATCGCGCGCGATTGCCAAGCCGTAAATCATCGGCGGCGTGGAGCCCTTTTCATCCACCGTGCCCCGACCGTACATCACGCCGTTTTCGATTGCGCCGCTGAACGCGCTGTGCGTCCACGCGCGTTCGTCGCCGACGCCAACCGTGTCGAGGTGCGAATCGTAGAGCAAAATCTTTTTGCCATTGCCGATGCGCGCAACGAGATCGCCGTAGGGTGCGTAGTGAATGTCGGCAAAGCCGAGCGCGCGCAATTCGTGTTCGACGCGCGCGGCAACGGTGCGGATGTCGCCATCGCAACTGGGAATCGCAACGAGGTCGCGGAGGAAAGAAATGATCGCGGCGCGGTGGGCGGTGACGTGAGAATGAACCAGCGTTCTACTCATTGTTTTGTCCTCCCAAGTGCGAACCACACGATTCCTGCCCAACCCAAACCGATTAGCACTACCAACGCCGCCACCTGAAACGGATGAACCTGCGCGTTCTGTTGCAACCACACCAACGCTCCCGCCGAGCCGGTGCCGATTGCCGCGCCCAACGAATACACCGCCGTGTAAATTCCAGACGCGGTCCCGCGCGACGCGGTATCCGTCTCATCCGCCATCAACGCAGTCATGGCTGGAAACAGTACGCCAAAGCCGACACCGTACACCGCCATCACGCTGATCATTGTTTCCCAATCCTGGGTGAGTGGCAACACGAGCAACGCCAGCGCAACGATGCCCAAGCCCATCACAATGACCGGTTCGCGCCCTACACGATCCGAGAGACGCCCAAGCACGAGTTGAATTACAACGGCTGCCACGCCAAAGCCGGCAAACCACATTCCGACGCGCGCCAAAGTCACTTGCATCGTTTGACCGACAAGTGGCAGAAACACGATAAGCGTGCCGAGCGAGAACAATAAACAGAAAGCCGAGACGTACGCTAGAACCAAGCGGCGATTCCGCAACAATCGCCCAATGCTCACCACGGTTCGAGTTTCGCGCCGCAAACTTTCGCCGACCAGCCAATAGGTTGGCACGGTGACGAGAAACATCATCGTCGAGAGAATCATAAACACGGCGCCGTACCCCAGCCGATCACGCACCAGCCCGGCAAACGGCGGCGCAAACATCGAGGTCAAGCCGATGGCTGCGCCGTACAACGCCATCGCGCGTGCACGTGCGCCCGCCGCTGCTGCATCGCCGATGTACGCGAGCGATGCCGGCGAGATCAACGACGCCCCCAAACCATGCAGAGCGCGCAGACCCAGCAATGCGTACGGATCGCGCACAAACGGATAGAACAGCAAAGCGATACCGACGATAACCAAGCCCACCATCAGCGGTAGTTTGCGCCCGACGCGATCAATCCAATAGCCCGCGCCCAGATTGCCGATCAAGTTGAGCGCCGAGTAAGCACCCACGATGATCCCGACGAGTGCGACCGATGCGCCCAACGATTTGGCATACGGCGCGATGATGGGCAACGAAGATTGGTAGTCAAAGAACGAAACGAACACAATCGCGTAAATGACCCACAAACCCAAACGCGATTGAGTTCTCGCAACGTGAATTTCCATTTTCTCCTATCGTTACGCGCGCGCCGCTTTGGCTTGGCGCACGATTTCTGCAATTTGTTTCAAATGATCGTGATCGTGTTTGAGCCCCAGAATGAATCGCATGATGGCGTTGCGCGGTTCAGTGCTGGTTGCCGGTTGGTATGTGTTATCGAGGTGGGGTTCTTTGGGCCACGCTTCGAGCAATGCCAGCCGCATTCGCCGGGATTCCTCCAAACGAGCGCGGCATTGGGCGATGGTTGTGATCGTTCGCCATGGCACTTCGTAGCGCGAACGTCCACCGCGAAACGGGACACCACGCGCGAGTTCACACGCAATCGCCGCCGCTTCTTCCGCCGAGGCGGTGGTGTGCACGATCACGTGTCCCAGCGTCCAGGCAAGATCAACATCATCCGCGTCGGTCGCGTACGCATCGTGCGCGTCCGGATCGTTGGGCACAAAAGTTACATCGGCATCCACGCAATCGGCGATGAGTGCGAGTTGCGCGTCAATCATTTCATTGGTGAATCGCCGCAAATCGTCCGGCGTAAATTGCGCGGCGAATTGCGCAAGCGTCATTTGTCCGGTAGAAAAGGGTGTTAAATCAATCATTGCCAAATCCAAGGTTACAGGTCAACTTTGAATCTTTAACTTGTTCTTGTCCGCCGGCAGATTATAACACCGCATGCCCGTCGCGTTGTAGATCGCGTTGATGATGGCGGGCGCGGTGGGAATAGAGGCAAGTTCGCCCACGCCTTTTGCACCGTAGGGTCCGTCTTTCGTTTCATCTTCGATAAAAAACGTGATGACCTCCGGCGTTTGATCCACTTTGGGCAAGTTGCATTTGTAGAGCGAATCGGTCAGCACGTAACCGTCTTTCATCACAAAGTTTTCTTGCAACGCCATCCCCAACCCCATCGAAATACTACCTTCGATTTGACCGACCAGCGCGAGCGGATTGATCACGCGCCCCACATCGCACGCGGCGATCACCTTCAACACCTTGGTCTCGCCGGTTTTCACATCTACTTCGACGAGCGCGGCTTGCGCGCCGAATCCGAATGCAACGTGATGATATTTTTCGGTGGGCGGCGCAACGTATTGATAACTCACTTTGGGAAGGCGACCTTCGCGGCGCGCGGCTTTGACGACCTCGGCGAGCGGTACGCTTGTCGCGGCGAGGCGCGTATTTTGCGACGAAGCAATCACAAGTCCATTTTCAAACACCAAACGATCAGGCGGAACATCCAATATTTCCGATGCCACCTGGCTCAACAACAGCCGAACTTCTTGGCAAGCGTGTCGTGCTGCGTTGCCCGTCACGTACGTTTGCCGCGATGCCGTCGTCGCTTGACCATCGAGCGTCAAATCTGTGTCGGCAACAATGACCTCCACCTTGTCGTACGGAACCCCTAGTTCTTCCGTAACGATTTGCGCGAGCACGCCGACCAGTCCTTGCCCGATTTCTGCCGCGCCGGCGCGAATCGAGGCGCGCCCATCGGCAAACAATTCGATTTCGGCACCGGCTGCATCATACGCGCCGCTCCCAAAGCCGGTATTTTTGTACGCACACGCGATCCCCCATGCGCGTCGTTTATCCCCTTCGATTGCAACAAAATCATGCGTGTTCATCTCGGCGACGACTTGCTCTAAACATTCTGCCAGTCCGCAACTTTCGGTCATGACCTGCCCAGCGATGGTCCGTCTGCCATAGCGCAAAATATTCTTGCGCCGCATCTCAATCGGCGAGATGCCAAGCGCGTGGGCGAGTTCATCCAACTGGCTTTCCATCGCAAAGCCAACTTGCGTTACACCAAAGCCGCGAAACGCGCCCGCTGGTACATTGTTCGTGTACATCGCGTACGTGTTGATCCGCACGTTGGGAATTTCGTACGGTCCCGCTGCGTGCGTGGTCGAGCGCAACATCACGTGATTGCTGAGCGAGGCATACGCGCCACCATCGCCGTAAATCTCAACGTCGTGCGCGACCAGTGTGCCATCCTTTTTCGCGCCCGTTTTCATTTTGATGATGGTGGCGTGACGCTTGGGATGGACCAGCAACGATTCTTGGCGTGTAAACACCAATTTGACCGGGCGTTGGGTATGGTACGCGGCCAGTGCGGCGTGAATCTGAATCACCGGGTCTTCTTTGCCGCCAAACGCGCCGCCGATGAGGCAATTGACGACGCGAATCTTGTCTTCGGGAATGTTCAACGATGCGGCGATGCACGCGCGATCGTTGAACGGAATTTGTCCGCCGCAGTACACCGTGAGGCGTCCGGTTGCATCCGGCACCGCCAGCGCGGCTTCCGGCTCGATGAAGGCATGCTCGACCGTCTGGGTGGTGTACTCGCGTTCGATAATCACATCGGCTTGTTGGAATCCATCGTCCAGATTCCCATTTTGCAAATTAAAGTGCGCAAGAAAGTTGCCGTGTGCTTGTTTCGAGAATTTTTCGGGATGTTCGTGCACGAGGGGTGCCTCCGGTTGTGCGGCTTGCTTGGGATTCGAGACGACCGGCAAGGGTTCGTAATCAACCTCAATCAATTTCAGCGCGGCTTCGGCAATCGCTTCCGATTCGGCGGCGACGAGCGCAATCGCGTCACCAACGTAACGCACCTTATCGTAGCACAGCACGGGCCAATCAATTTCGTGCACACCGAACTCTTTGCGCCCCGGAACATCGTCGGCGGTCAGAACCGCCACGACGCCGGGCAGCGCTTTTGCTTGGCTGGTATCAACGCGCTTCAAGCGTGCATGGGGATACGCGCTACGCAACACTTTGGCGTGCAACATTCCTTCGACGTACAAATCATCGGCGTAAATGCCGGTGCCGTTGACTTTGGCAATGGCATCCGGGCGCGGCAGCGGCTGGCTGATCGCGCGCATCGGCTTTTTCACAGTGGGCAATGGTGGCACATCATACCCAGCCAGATGCTCGACCGCGCGGAGAATGGCGTTGTGCCCGGTGCATCGGCAAATGTTCCACTGGAGTGCATCGTAAATTTCTTCGCGGGTAGGATGCGGGTTTCGGTCGAGCAGGGCTTTGGTCGAGATAATGAATCCCGGTGTGCAAAAACCGCACTGTGTCGCACCGAAATCAATAAAGGCTTGTTGAATCGGGTGCAAAGTACCATCCGCGCCAGCAATGCCTTCGATCGTGGTGATATTCGCGCCTTGGGCGCGTTTCATTGGCACCAGACACGAACGCACGGCTTTGCCATTCTGAATGACCATACAACTGCCGCAATGGCCGGTCGCGCAACCATCTTTGACGCCGGTGAGCCGCAGTTGATCGCGCAGGACATCCATCAATTTGGTATCAGGTGTCGCGTTGACTTGAACGGGCTTGCCATTCACCGTCAGGTTGTAAACCTGATGGGGTGATGGGAGGATGGGATGATTGGACACGTTCGTCTCCTATCCAGAGTGGACTTGGGCGGTTGGCACTTTTCGACGAGCGGGGATGCTCGACGCCGTCGCAGTCCCCGGGTCTGCGACGACCAACGCGCCAGAGGGTTTACAGATTTATTCTAGCACAATTTAGATGAGTGGGCAAGGCAAAGAGAAAGGTGCAGTCGTTCTTGTCATTGCGAGGAGGCGATTTGTGCCGACGAAGCAATCTTTCAAAGCATCGCATAGATCAACGTGGTTTTCAATTCGTTCGTTGAGAGATTGTTTCGTCGCGACGCTCTTCGCCATGACAAACCCGCTTTTGCCTTTTCGCTTTTTCCTTTTAACTTGCAACCCGCTTCGCTCCCGCCATCATCATCCCGAGTTCATCCACCGGCGTGTTGGGTGGAACAATGCCCACGATTTCGCCTTCGTACATCACCGCAATGCGATCCGCCAGTGCAAGCACTTCATCCAAATCTTCGCTGATGAGCAAAATCGCTGTCCCGGCATTACGTTGCTCGATCAAACGTTTGTGAATGTACTCGGTCGCACCAATATCCACCCCGCGCGTGGGTTGCGCTGCGATGAGTAGTTTGGGCTGACGCGAGAGTTCGCGCGCCAGAATCAGTTTTTGAATATTGCCGCCCGAAAGGGCTTTGACCGGCGTATCGAGCGTGGGCGTTTTTACATCGTACTCGCGCACGAGTTGCGCCGCGTGTTTTGTAATCGCACCAAAATCGAACAAGGTGTTGCGCGAAAGAGGCGCGTTGGCGTGCGTCTCCAGGATCGCGTTTTCTTGCACGGTGAAATCGCGGATCACACCCATCGTCATCCGTTCTTCGGGAATGAACGCAACTTGGGAGGCGATGATTTCGGCGGGGGGACGATTCGTCACATCCTTGCCCAACACCGAGATCGTGCCGCTCTCCACCCGACGTAAACCGGCGAGGGCTTCGGCGAGTTCACGTTGACCATTACCCGATACGCCAGCGATGCCCACAATTTCGCCAGCCCGCACTTCAAGCGAAAGGTGTTTGACGGCAAGCAGACCCTTGTCGCTCAATGCCGATAACTTGTCAATCCGTAGAACGATTTGCTCTGATTGAATGGGGGCTTTGTCCCACACGTCCACCACTTCGCGTCCGACCATCATCTTGGCTAATTCTTTTTGCGTCGTGTCTTGGGTTCGGACTGTTCCCACCACGCGACCATCGCGCAAGACCGTTACGCGATCGCTAATCTTCATCACCTCGTGCAGTTTGTGGCTGATGAAAATGAGCGCGTGCCCGGTCTCGGTCAGTTTGCGGAGCGTTACAAACAAATCGTCCACTTCTTGCGGCGTGAGGACAGCCGTCGGTTCATCCAGAATCAAGAGCGCGGCATCGCGATACAGGGCTTTGAGGATTTCGACGCGTTGTTGTTGTCCCACTGCCAGTTGCCACACAATCGCGTGGGGATCCACCTTGAGTCCGTATTGCTCACCCAGTTGGATGAGACGTTGGCTGACCATCTCCAAATCGGTCATCGGCTCGCGTGAGGAACGCAAACCCAGCGCGACGTTTTCTGCAACCGTGAACACCGGCACCAGCTGAAAATGCTGATGCACCATCCCGATGCCTTGGCGCATGGCGTCCAGGGGTGATTTGATTTTGACCGGCTGACCGTTGATGAAGATTTCACCTTCGTTGGGTGGATAGAGTCCGTACAGAATTTTCATCAAGGTGGATTTGCCGGCGCCGTTCTCGCCGAGAAGCGCGTGAATCTCGCCGGCGCGTACATCGAAATTGATGTGATCGTTGGCGAGCACGCCGGGAAAGTGTTTGGTGATGTTGCGTAGTTCGACCGATTGGATTTTGGTTGTCATAGCCCATCCACAAGAAAATGGTGTTGCCAACGACGTGGTGCGTGTTCCGTCTTTCGTTGCTTGCAACACGCACCACGTAGCATATTTTATTTCACGCCGGTTTGAATCTTGCCGTCAATCAATCCTTGGACGGTTTCATCCGCGAGTTTCTTGACATCGGCGGGGAGCGGATAATCGGGATTGTATTGAATGACGAGCACCTTGTTCTTGAGGGTACCCACCATCACTGCGCCGCCCAGTTTGCCGGCTTTGGTGTTGGCGATCAAATCTTTGATGAACGGTGACCAATCGTACACTTGGGTGGCGACCACGTTCTTGGGCGCCAGCGAAACTTGCGACGATTGATTGCCAAACCACGCCAGCCCTTGCTTATCTTTGAGCACAGAAATCGCGCCGACCACGGCTTGCGAGGTGCCGGTGAACATATCCGCACCATTCGCCACCATCGTTTGCGCGGCTTGCGACATTAAGGCGGCGTCGCTGAACGATTGCGTAAAGACTTTGGAAACGTTCGCGTTGGGATTGGTGGCTTTGACGCCGGCTTCGAAGCCGTCAATGTGCAATTTGCCATCACCGGCGGGCACGGGTCCGATGAGACCAAACTTGCCGGACTTGGACAGTTTGGCGGCAATCACGCCCAACACATACCCACCTTGATCGGCTTGGACCGTGTACGCGCTAATGTTCTTGACGCCCTTGCTTTCAAAAGTATCTACCGCGGTGCCCCACGCGAACGCCGTCTTGGGAAAATCGGGGGCAATGTCCGCGAGCGATGCGCCGTACTGCGAACCATGCGCGATGACCAGATCGTACCCTTTGGTCGCATAATCGCGAAGGGCGGCGGCGGCGTCAGGCACGTTGAACATATTGTCGGTGTACACAAATTCTAGTTTGTCTTTGCCCATCTCTTTTTGGACGGCGACCAGCGCATCGTACATACTTTGCGAGAAGGCAAGGTCGTTGATCGCACTAGGCATAATCACGGCGATGCGGAACGGTTTGGCGGGCACGGCAGTCGGCGTGGGTGTCGCGCACGCCACGAGCGCGATGATGGTAAGCAGAGATACGAGAACGAACAATCGTCGAGCATTCATTTCTTTCTTCTCCTCCGAAAATAGATTGGGTGATTAAACGATTTGGTGATTAGGAATTGGCAATAAGGATCACCACCTTTCAAAATCGTATTCGGTAGTCAAAACATCTGGCGACGGATTATGGAACTCATTCCCCTCGTTCAAACGGTTTGGTCAATGCCGCCGGTTGGACGTACGCCGCGCGTGCGGCAAAGATTAACGCGACAATCGTCAACACATACGGCATCATCAACGCCAAGTCGGGTGGGATGGGAATGCGGAGGACTTGGATCCAAAGTTGCAAGGCATTCACCATACTGAACAGCAAACATCCCAGCATCACGCGGAACGGTTGCCACGCACCAAAGTACACCAGCGCGACAGCGATGAATCCTTGACCACTGGTGATGTTTTGCTGAAAAATGTTAAGCAACGCAATCGAAAGCGATGCGCCTGCCATACCGGAGAATGCGCCGCCCAACGTTACCGTGATGTACCGAATCTTGGTTACACTGATGCCTAGCGTATCCGCGGCTTCCGGGTTTTGTCCGACCGCGCGCACTTGTAAACCGAACGTTGTCTTATTGAGCACCCACCACGCTATCGGCACCAGCGCGAACGCGATGTAAACCAGAATGTTTTGATTGAACAAAATGGGACCCACAATCGGCAGATCGGTTAGGAAGGGAATCTGAACGTTGGGAAAGCCGGCGACCGTTACCGGCGATTTCACGGTGATGCGGTACAGCAAATCACTCAAACCCAACCCAAACAAATAGACACCGATGCCGCTGATGCCTTGTTCGGCTTTGAGTGTAACGCTGATGACTGCCATTGCCAAACCCATCACCAAGCCCACGAGGATTGCGGCAAGGAGACCCAGCCACAGATTGTTCGTACGCAACACAACGACGTACGCTACATACGCCGCCACCAGCATTTGTCCTTCCACACCCAGGTTGAGCACGCCGCTCGTTTGTCCAAACATTTCGCCGATTGCCGCGTACAAATACGAGGTGGCGAGCCGCACGCCAGAGGTGAGAATGCCGATGAGAACGTTGAGAGAAAAAAGATCGCTAATCATTCTAATCCCATTTCAGATTTCAAATTGCAGATTGCAGCAAGTCTGAAATCTGCAATCTAAAATGGCGACTTGGTTTCCACCTCTACCCGTTTCACGCTCCGCCGTTGCGCCCAAATCTGCGACGCGACGACAAATACGACGATCAAGCCATCCAGCGTGATGACAAAGGCGGACGGCACTTGAATGGTACGTTGCAATTGATTCGCGCCCACGAGCAAGGCGCCGAATAGAATAGATGCTGGAATCGTCCCAATGGGATGCAGTCCGCCAAACAACGCCGCGACGATGCCGTTAAAGCCCGCGTTCCCGGTAAACCCGTGTGCCGAGCCATCGCTGAACAAACGATGGGTTACGCCATAGAGTTCGACCGCGCCGGCTAAACCGCAAAAGGCACCGCTCAACACAAACGCCAGCAATTGATAACGTCCCACGTTGATGCCGGCGTAACGCGAGGCGCGCGGGTTTGCTCCCACTGCGCGAATGCGATAGCCGATCGTCGTGCGCCACAACAAAATATAGACCAGGATCGCCAACACGATGCCCAGCAAAATGCCGGCATGAAAGCGCGTAGGAATCCAGCGCCACAAATCGGTTGCGTTAGGCAGACGTTGTGTTTGCGGAATCTTGATCGCGTTGTCCAGCGATGTAGGATCAATAATGGGACCCGTCAGTAGATACACCATAAAAAAGCCGGCAATCGAGTTGAGCATAATGGTGCTGAGCACTTCGTTGACATTGAAACGCACCTTGAGCACGCCGGCAATACTTGCCCAAAAGGCACCGCCGATGACTCCCGCCATCAAGCCAGCCGGCACGAGAAAAAAAGCGGGCGCGTTTTGGAACGTTAGCCCCACCGCCGTTGCTCCAAGCGCGCCCATCACAATCTGTCCTTCGCCGCCAATGTTGATGACGCCGCACCGATAGGCAATGCAAATGCCGGTGCCCACGAGTAACAAGGGGCACGCTTTGACGAGCGTATCGGCAAACGCATTGGGACTACCAAACGCACCTTGCAACATGGCGGCGTACGCATCGAGCGGGTTGGCACCCAAGGCAAGCAACATCCATGCGCCAACCACCAAGCCCAGACCGCCAGCAATCAACGGGACGATGATCGCATTGAGTCGTGACAAGTCAAAAGTTTTCATTGAACCATCTGCCTTTACCCCGGTTCGAGATTATGCCGAAGGTGGCGGGGTTTCTGATTCGGTTGAGGTTTGTGGCACTTCGACGATCAGCGGACCGTGTCCGTCCGCCACTTGTTTATGCGATTCATCGCAATATGGAAATATTTTAGAGCGCCAGCAACGACACAACTTGACCCGTTCACCCGGTTGGAGTTGCATCGTGGTCCGAATGCGCCCATTGCGATCTTCGTTTGTAAAAGTTGCCATAGTTCTCCTCCAAACTATTCTTGTTCAAAAATAGTCCCCAGCGCGCCGGGAGGCGTGCCGCGCAACGATTGCCAAATCCGGCGTGAGATCGGCGAGCCGCTGAAAAAGCGGTCAATCGCTTCATTGCTCACAAGCAAAAGTGCCACAATCATCAACGCAAAGGGTGCCGTCTGAAAAACCTGGGTGGGTACGTTGGCGAATTCCGGAATGCTTTGCGAGAGCCCACTAATGGATTGCAAACCGCCAAAGATATATGCGCCGATTGCCGCACGAACCGGATGCCAGCCACCGAAAATGACAATCGAAAGCGCGATCCAGCCCAGCCCGTACGTGTGATGATAACTCCACCCCAATTTAACAAACAGTGGGTACGCCGCGCCCCCCAGACCCACGAGCGCGCCGCCAACAATCGTGTAGATGAATCGTTGCAAATTCACATTCGTGCCACGCGCAAATGCCGCCGCCGGTCGCTCCCCGATGCCTTGCAATTTCAAACCCAATTGGGTTTTGTAAATCCACCACCAAGCAACCACGATGAGAATCACGCTCAGATAGACCACCATATTCTGATCGAAAAAGATTTTGCCTACGATGGGCAGGTCAGCCAAGATGGGAATTGGCAGATGGGGCACGGCGGGTCCAGCTTGGCGCACAAAAGGATTGCCAAAAAAAGTACTCAGATCACCGCAGAGCATTGTTAATACAAAGCCCACCGCAATCTGATCGAGTTTCAAAACGATGCTGGAGAACGCCACAATCGAGGCGACGATGGCGCCAACGAGCATCGCCGCGAGAAATGCCAGCACGAGATTCTCGGTGGTAAAGGCAACGGCAAAACTGACCATCGCGCTCAACAAAATCGTTCCGTCGAGTGAAAGATTCGTGACGCCGGATTTCTCGCTCAACGTTTCGCCAATCACCGCGAACACCAGCGGCGAACTATCGGCAAGCACAGACGCGAGGGTCAAAACGATGAGTGTGGTATCCATAGTTTTATGGTGGGAGGGTGGATTCGTTGCATCGTTATGTCGTTGAACGATGTAACGAACTAACGATGTAACGAACTAACGAACAACTTGGCGCGCACGCCTTGACTGATGATGAACAACAACACAATGACACCTTGCAACACACCACCCAACGATGAATCAATTTGCAAATCGAGCGGCAAAGCGATGCTGCCTTTGGTCACGGCGGCAAAGAAAAAGGCAACGAACGGAACCAATGGCGCGGCAAAGCCAGAGAGCAACACCACCAGAATCGAAAGATAACCATAGCCGCCGGAGATCGCCGGAATCAACCGATGCCAGACACCAATGGCTTGCTCGGCACCGGCGATGCCGGCGAACATACCGCACAAGGCAAAGGCGCCCAATAGTTGCCGATTCGTGGGAATCCCCAACCAGAACGCCGACCGAATATTTTTGCCGATGGCTTTTAACTGCAAGCCCCACAATGTTCCGCGCAACGCAAAATAAATGAGCACCAAAGCGATCATCGCCAAAACTAATTCGATGGGCCCGACACTCAAGCCGGGAAAACTGGGAAGCCACGCCGCTGCTCGAAAAGGTTCGGTGCCGCTGGTGGAGGCAATGCCCGCGCGTTTCCAAGGACCAATGATGAGATACAAGGTGATCCCCAGCGCAACAAAATTCAACCCCAGTCCGCCAAAGATTTCATGAACCCGGCCGTACACTTTGAGCACGCCAACCAGTAATGCCCACAGTGCGCCGCCGAGTGCGCCAGCAACGAAAATGAGGGGAATCAAAATTTCGGCGGGGAGATCGAACGTGCGGGCAACCCACGCGGCAAACACAGCCCCCATCACCACCTGGCCCTCGATGCCAATGTTCCACAAGCCAGCCGTAAACGTGATGAGAAGACCCACGGCGCATAACACGAGGGGAACCCAGGCGGCCAAGACATTGCTCACCTTTGACGTATCGCCGAATGCACCGTTCCACATCGTGAGATACGCTTTGGCGGGATCGGCACCGATGACGATGAGTGCGCCGGTCGTCAAGATCAAACCGAGTAGAATCGGTCCCACCGTCCACACGAGATCGTTCCATCGCGATGAGTGTCTGGTGGTCGTCTCGCTCACAAGCCCTTGCCTCCAATCAATTCGCCGAGTTGTTGCACGGTGGTTTCCGAGGCGTTCAATGCTTTGGCGACACGCCCGCCAGAGAAAACCAGAATGCGATCGCTGTATTCAAGGATTTCATCCAGATCCGCGGAACTAAAGATGATTGCCGCGCCGCGTTTGCGTCGTTCAAGCAATTGCTGCCAGACCCAGAGGGTTGATTCGATATCGAGTCCACGCGTGGGATGTTCGAGCAAAATCAAATTGAGGTTGGGTTGCAACAGAGCCAGCAACGCCCGTTGCTGATTGCCGCCGGACAAGGCTTCGACGCGTGAGGCAGGAGTGCCACGAATATTGTACATCGTGATGCGTGTTTGCGCGAAATGTTGCGCGCGTGGCCAGTTGATAAAGAACTCGTTGGATCGCTGAGCCAGTACAAAATGCTCGGTCAGATTCAAGCCGGGCACCAACCCTTCTTCCAGGCGTCCCGCCGGCAAATATGCGACGCCGCGATTGAGAAATTGTTGGTACGGTTGTCCATTCATCTTGGTGCCGGCAATCCAAATTTCCCCGGCAACCGGCTGATCAAGCCCGGCGCAAACGCGCAAGAGTAAACGTTGCCCACTGCCTTCGATCCCAGCCAGCCCGATCACTTCGCCGGCACACACGCGCAGATTGATGTTGGGCACGCGTAACCGATAATCTGCCACCGTTACATTGCGCAATTCCAGAACCGGCGCGCCGGGGACCATCGGTTCACGCGTGCTGGTGGTGAGGGCTTGCCCAAACATCAATTGCACCAACTGATCGGAGGTGAAGGGACGCTGAACATTCCCCACGACTTGGCCCAAGCGCAATACGGTCACACGTTCGCACAAATCTTCGGCGTCTTGCAACTTGTGCGTTACAAAGATAATCGTCATCCCTTGTTGCGCGAGTTGTTTGAGCGTTTCGAATAATTTGACTTTTTGGGGCAAAGAGATGCCGGTGGTGGGTTCATCGAAAATTAAAATTCTGGCCCCCAATGAAAGCAGGCGCATAATTTCCAATTGTTGTCGTTCGCCGACCGTGAGCGAACCGACCAAGGCGTCCGGCGCAAGATCAAAACCAAACTGTGCCGAGTACTTTTTGAGATCGGCGAGTGCGGCGGCGCGTTGTTGGATAAATCCATCTTCGCGACCCAGCAAAAAATTATCCAGCACCGTGAGCGGTGGAAAATCGAGCGGGTCTTGGTGGAGCATGCCGATGCCGGCGCGAATGGCTTCGGCCGGCGTTTTGAACCTCACCGGCTTGCCATCGAGTAAAATCTCGCCGGCGTCGCGATGAATAAAGCCGGACAAGATTTTCATCAACGTAGATTTGCCCGCGCCATTTTCGCCCAACAAGCCGTGAATCGTACCGGATTCAACTGTGAGATGAATGTCATTGTTCGCGTGAACCGCGCCAAAGTGTTTGTGGATACCTTTGAGTTCAAGATGCATGATTGCCTGTGGTAGGGGCGGGATGACCCCGCCCCTTGATTTATTTGGTCGGTGCGCTTTGGCCGGTCATCCCTTGCAACAGTTGGGGCAAGTACCAAATTTCCTTGTCCGTTGCCACAGCACCTTCTTTCACGTACACGGTACCATCTTGCAACACGATCGGACCTTTCCAGAGATTGATACTGCCATCGGCGAGACCTTTGATGAAGGTTTCAACCTGCGCCTTGTTTGCATCGCTCAGCGCTTTGCCGAAGGTGAACCCGACCGCGCTAGTGTCCAGGTTGTTGATGTCTTTCCAATCGGGACCATCCCAATCCCACGATTGTTTCCAGGTGCCATCGCGGAACGCTTGCACGGTTTTCAAGTAGCGCGGACCCCAGTTAAAGTACGGCACGCCCAGACAAACATTTTCGGCTTCCTTGCAGCCATCTTTGTAATCGTACGAGATTGCCCAGACTTTTTCGCCTTTGGCGGCGCGCTGCCCGGCGACAACGAGTGCTTCGGTGGTGTCAATGCCCGAGATCACAATGTCGTTGCCGGCGTTAAAGAAATCGTTCGCGACTTTGGTCGGGTCGAGCGTAACACCGGGGATGTTGAACCAAAAGCCGATCCATTTCACGTCGAATTTCAAATCGGCGGCGGGCTTTTTGGCGTACGTGGTCCAGCAGTACTTGGCGCCCAAATACACCGAGGAAGCCAGGCGCCGGGTTTCGTCGTTGATCAGGGGCCCTAGATAACCGAGTTTGCCGGTTTGCGTGGTGAGGGCGGCAGCACACCCGGCGATCATCTTGCCATATTCCATTCTGCCCATAAAGTTCCCTAGGTTCGCCGGCGCTTTGTAATTCTTACCGTCTTTCCACGCGTGATCGCCCGACACATTGATGAAGGTCATATCGGGGAATTTTTGCGCAACGGTGAGCGTATCGGTCTGGAAATCGTCCGAGGTGGTCAGAACGAGTTTGACGCCCTTGGATCGCATATCATTGACCACTTGCTCCAGGGTGGTGCCGGGACGATCCGCCGAATTGAGTTTGTCAATGTAGATAAAGTCCGAACCGGGCAACTTGCTCTTGACGTACTGCGCGGCAGTGTAATGCGCTTCGCTCCAGCCATGATCATTGTATGGTCCAACCAGAACCAGACCGAAGGTGATGGTCTTGGGAGCTTCGGTGGGCTTGGGTGCTGCGGTGGGAGGCGCGGCGGTAGGGACCGGGGTGGGCGCTGGCGCGCAAGCCGCCACCAAGACCAGCGCTGTGAACAAGGCAACGATGGGTAAAACTCGCTTGAACATTTCAAATCCTCCTTTTCGATTTGAAAACTCGTGCCGTTTGGACAAGCAATGCGTCATCGCTCGATTTTTGTGACATCACCTCCTTTGCTCAATGAGCCAATGACCCAATTGACCAATGAGCCAAACCACTTGTGCCTTGGTCATTTGGTTCATTGACACATTGACTCATTGGTTCATCAATCTGCAAACACCGGTACAAAGTCAAACTTGTTCACATCCACCAGACCTTTATCCGTCAGTTTCAATTCTGGAATTACGGGCAATGCTAAAAACGCCATTGCCATAAACGGCGCGTGCAAGTCCGAACCCAGATAGCGTGTTACTTCGACCAGTTCGTCCAACTGTTCGCGCACACGCTCGAGCGGTTGATCACTCATCAAGCCGGCGATGGGGAGCGGCACGCGCGCCAGCACTTGGCCCTTGTTCACCGCGACCAAGCCGCCTTGCATCGCCGCGATGGCACGCGCGGCAGTCATCAAATCGTCATCGTTCGTCCCGGCAACGATAATATTGTGCGAATCGTGTGCCACGCTGGAACCAATCGCGCCACTCTTCAAACCCAACCCGCGTACAAAACCAATGCCCACATTCCCGGTCGCTTGATGGCGTTCGATCACGGCGACCTTGAGCAGATCGCGTTCGGGATCAGCCACCGCCAAACCATTCTTGATGCGGGCGGCTTCGATACTTTGCGTGGTCACAATTTGATCGGGGATTAAGCCCATCGCCCGTACGTGGGTGTGTCCCTCGGCGGGTAGTCGGACATCCACTTTGCTCCACCGGATATTCATCGTGTTGCGAATCACCGGTTGACGCGGTGGGTGGTCTTGGGGCAGCACGCGCCCATTGCGCGCGACCATTTTCCCGCCGCGATACACTTGCTCGATGGTGAGATTTTCAAAGTTGTCAAAGACGACGAGATCGGCGCGGCGACCCGGCGCGATTGCGCCGCGATCGTGCAAGTTGAAATATTCAGCGGCGTTCAGTGTGGCGATTTGAATCGCGGTGATGGGGTCGAGTCCTTCATGAATGGCTGTGCGGACAATGTAATCAATATGCCCCTGATCAATGAGGTCGGAAGGGAAACGATCATCGGTCACAAAGAGGATGCGGCGGGCGTTCCAGGGGGTGATGACGGGCAGGAGGGCTTTGAGGTTTTGCGCGTTGGAGGCTTCGCGAATCATCACGCGCATCCCCAGCCGGATTTTCTCGCGCGCCTCTGCGACGGTGGTGCATTCATGATCGCTCGCGATGCCGGCGGCGACGTACGCTTCCAGATCGCGCCCGGTGACCCCGGGGGCGTGGCCATCAATGCGTTTGTCGCCAAAGGCGCGTAGTTTATCGAGCACATTCTCATCGCGATAGAGTACGCCGGGATAATTCATCATCTCACCCAAGCCGACGACCCAAGGATCGTTTTTGAATTGAATGAGATCGCTCCAGCGCAATACGCCGCCATTCGTTTCCAGGTGCGTGGCGGGGACGCACGAGGGCACCATGACGAACACGCTAAACGGGGTGTACTTGCTCGCTTCGAGCATATAGCGAATGCCGTCCACGCCCAGCACGTTGGCGATTTCGTGGGGATCAATGATGACGGAGGTGGTGCCGTGCGGGACGACCGCGCGCGCAAATTCGTACGGCGGCACCATCGCGCTTTCGATGTGGACGTGTGCGTCAATAAAGCCGGGCGCGATGTATTTGCCATTCAGATCAATGAGGCGTTGCGCGGGATAATCATTCCCCAGCCCGATGATGCGCGAATGGGCGATGGCGACGCCGGTCTCTTCGATTTCCCCGGAAAAGACGTTGACCACACGGGCATTCTTGAGCAAGAGTTCGGCGGGCTCTTCGCCGCGCGCCACGCGAATGAGTTGGGAGATTTCCATATTTTTGAATCCTTTTTATCCCAGAGAGTACAGAGAACACAGAACGTTTGATTTTTCACGCAATAAGCATGCTTTCATCGGTGAGACCGTGCGACCATCTCTCTCGCCAACCGATTGTGCCGCTCGATCACCGACAGAAAATCGAACGACTTGCTTTTTTCTCAACGCGGCTTACTGCTGACTCAAAATCCTCTTGACGGCTTGTTTTAATGGCGCAATATCCATCGTCGCCGTATCCCAAACCGCTCTCCAATCGAGACTGGAATATTCGTGAGCGGCGACGTGCCGCATATTGATGATCTGCATCCAAGGTATCGCCAAGTGCTTTTTGCGAAATCCTGGCGAAAGTTTGCGCGCGGCTTCACCGATGTTCTCGATTTGCTTGATAACCGCATCCTGCCGCATTCTTTCTGCACAGAACGTCTCGTAGGAAATACCAGCAATATACTCCTCGATCTGAGCAATGCAGTCGAGGATCTCTCGCAAATAGACCGTGTCATCTTTGGGCGTCATAGATGACCACCATTTCCTTTTCTACGTATGGACGAATGTGCTTGTTCAACGCGGCATTCGATACAAGGTCAACCTTTCTGCCCAAGCGTTTGCCCAGTTCTTCTTCCAGTTCAACCCACTTGAACAAACCTAACGGTTTGCGGCGCGGTTCCTCGAAATCAACCAAGATGTCAATATCACTTTGTCTGGTCGCCTCTCCTCGCACCGCCGAGCCAAATAGCGCAATCCACTTGACGCCGTAGGGTTCGAGAATCGGCAAAATGGCATCACGCAGTTTCGCCAAATCCCTTTGTGTGCGAGTTGCCTTTTCCCCATTCCGCGACGACCTGCGAATCCGTTTGGTTTTCATCCTGCCCTTGCTCTCCAAGCGCACGTTCGCACCTCGTTCGGTTTTCAGTGAACGCAGTCTCAACTTTATCGGTGAGACCGTGCGACCATCTCTCTCGCCAACCGATTGTGCCGCTCGATCACCGGCGCTAACTCTACTGTCGTCAGTTCGCCGTTCTCGACGAGAACGCGCCCGTTGATGACGGACAAATCCACGCGCGGCGGTGTGCAAAAGACGAGCGCGGCAACCGGGTCGTGCAACGCGCCGGCAAAATCCAACCGTTCCAACTTGATGCCGATGAAATCCGCCGCTTGGCCAACTTCAAGTGCGCCGATGTCATCGCGACCCAGCACGCGCGCGCCGCCCAATGTTCCCAGTTCGAGCGCTTGGCGCGCGGTCAATGCTTTGGGATCACCATTCACACGCTGGAGCAACATGGCTTGCCGTGCCTCGGCTAGCATATGCGACGAATCATTCGACGCGCTGCCATCCACACCTAAACCGACCTTGACGCCGGCGTTTAGCATTTTCACAATCGGCGCGATGCCGGACGCCAGCCGCATATTCGATGACGGGCAGTGTGCGACGCCAGCGCCAAAGCGTGCATAGCGTTTGATTTCATCATCGTTCACCCAAACGCAGTGCGCGAACCACACATCGTTGCCCATCCATTCCAGATGTTCGGCATAGTCCACCGGGCGTTTGCCAAATTTCTGCAAACAAAACTCTTCTTCGTCCCGGGTTTCGGCAAGATGCGTGTGCAAGTGAACACCATACGCGCGCGCCAAACGCGCCGATTCGCGCATCAAGTCCGGCGTCACACTGAATGGCGAACACGGTGCGAGCGAAACGCGGCACATCGAGTACGGTTTCGGGTCGTGGAACGTTTCGATCACGCGGCGCGAATCGCGCAAGATCGCCTCTTCGGAATCGCAGACGCGGTCGGGTGGCAAGCCACCTTGCGATTCACCGAGCGACATCGAGCCGCGTGTAGGATGAAATCGGATTCCAATTTCGCGCGCGGCGCGAATTTCGTCATCAAGTTTCGAACCGTTGGGAAAGAGATACAAATGATCGGCGGCGGTGGTGCAACCGGTGAGCACAAGTTCGGCGAGACCGACGAGTGCGCTAGTGTAGACAGCATCGGGTGTAAGTTCTGCCCAAATCGGATACAGTGTTTTGAGCCAGTGAAAGAGGTCGGCGTCTTGCGCGGCGGGAATCGCGCGCGTCAAGGTTTGGTAGAGGTGATGATGTGTGTTGACCAAGCCGGGCAGAACAATCATTCCGCGCGCGTCAATGATGTGATCGGCAATCGTGGGGAGTTGGTTCGTTGTGCCAACCTGTTCGATGACGTGATCGCGGATAAAGAGTGCGCCATCGTGAATCTCGCGGCGCGTTGGGTCCAGCGTTACCAGCACGTCTGCATGTTGGAGGAGTAGCGTTGGCATTGAGCGCCTCATAGAAAAAATGGCTTATCCCGCCGCGGCACTGCCTTGGGCACAAGCCAGTCGTTTCAATCCCGTACTATTATATCATACTCGCCACGACTAGGCAAAGATTTACGGCGTTAAAGAATCGCGCTATAATCAAGTTATGAATGAATATCAAAAGGAACGCTATTTGCGTCAAACACTTTTTGCACCGTTCGGCGTCGCCGGTCAAGAACGCTTGCTCGCGGCACGCGTTGTCATCGTCGGTTGTGGCGCGAACGGCAGTGTGATGGCAAACACACTCGCGCGCGCGGGTGTGGGCACGCTCGTAATCACCGACCGCGATTTCGTCGAGTTGAAAAATTTGCAACGTCAAATTTTGTTCGATGAAGAGGATGTCGCCAAAGGGATGCCTAAAGCAATTGCGGCGGCCGAAAAATTGCGGCGTGCCAATTCTTCGATTCACGTCGAAGGAATCGTCACCGATGTGAACGCCGAAAACATTGAAGAATTGATCGCGGGTGCAACGCTCGTGATGGACGGGACCGATAATTTCGAGACGCGCTTTATCATCAACGATGCGTGCGTCAAACATTCGATTCCCTGGGTCTATGCGGGCGCGGTGGCGAGTTATGGAATGACGATGACCATCATTCCGCACGAGACCGCCTGCCTGCGTTGTGTGTTTCAACGCGAACCCGCGCCGGGCACCTTGCCGACCTGCGACACGGCGGGCATTCTGCCGCCCATCGTCAATGTGATGGCGTCGCTTGCCAGCGCGGAAGCGATCAAGTTGATCGCGGGAGCCGGCGCGCGCAATCCCGGTTTGATCAACATTGACGTGTGGGAAAACTCGTTCGATGTTTTGCAAATCACCCGCCGTGACGATTGCCCAACCTGCGGGCAAGCCAAATTTGAATTTCTGGAAGGACAGCGCGGCGGGACGATGACGGCATCGCTTTGCGGACGGAATGCGATTCAAGTTAATCCCGGGCGCGGGCACACGCTGAAACTCGATGAACTCGCGGAACGCTTGCGCGGTGTGGGCTCTGTTATCGTGAACGAATACCTTGTCCGCGCGAACATTGACAATTTTGAAATCACCATCTTTCCCGATGCGCGCGCGATCATCAAGGGCACGGATGATGCGACGGTGGCGCGGAGTGTGTACGCCAAATATATCGGATCGTGATGACTGCGACGCCAAGGGCGTCGCCGTGTTATTCTAACGGGATTTAGACCCGGTTTTGACTGAACTAGTACTCGCTCGTCTTAGGATAAAAGTTGGACAAATTTTATTCTGGAATCGAGGATGAAATGCCAAGAACAACTGTAACGTGGGACGGTAATGAAGCGGCGGCATACGTCGCGCATTCCGTCAGTGAAGTCATTGCGATTTATCCCATCACGCCTTCTTCGCCGATGGGCGAGTGGGCAGATCAATGGTCATCGGAAGGCAAGCGCAATATTTGGGGCACGGTACCGCTCGTCGTCGAAATGCAGAGCGAAGGCGGCGCGGCGGGGGCGGTGCATGGTGCATTGCAAACCGGTTCGCTGACGACGACCTTTACCGCAAGTCAGGGGTTGCTCCTGATGATTCCCAATATGTACAAGATCGCCGGCGAACTCACGCCCACGGTCTTTCATGTGAGCGCGCGTGCGCTCGCTGCCCAGGGTCTTTCGATCTTTGGCGATCATAGCGATGTGATGGCAACCCGGCAAACCGGGTTTGCCTTGCTGTGTTCCAACTCGGTGCAAGAAGTGATGGACCTTGCCCTCATTGCGCACGCGGCAACGTTGCAAGCGCGCGTCCCCTTTCTCCATTTCTTCGATGGCTTTCGCACC
Organism: Chloroflexota bacterium; assembly: GCA_037440625.1. GTDB lineage: Bacteria > Chloroflexota > Anaerolineae > UBA4142 > UBA4142 > DAOTXS01. Next base: position 64,337 of record JBBITT010000011.1, on the reverse strand, counting down.
TCGCACGAGTTGATGAAGATCGAAAAACTTGGCGAAGAAGATTTGCGCGCGCTGATTGACGATGAACTCGTCCGCGCCCATCGTGCACGCGGGCTTTCACCGGACAAGCCGGTGATGCGCGGTACCGCGCAAAACCCGGACGTGTACTTTCAAGGACGCGAGACCGTCAACCCGTACTATCTCGCCACACCTGCCGTCGTTCAGAAAACGATGGACACGTTTGCGCAGGTCGTTGGACGCCAATATCACTTGTTCGATTACGTGGGTGCGCCGGACGCCGAACGCGTGATCGTCATTATGGGATCGGGCGCCGAAGTGACGCAAGAGACAGTCGAGTACTTGAACGCGCGTGGCGACAAGGTGGGCGTGCTCAAAGTGCATCTCTATCGGCCCTTCTCGTTCGAACATTTTGTCCAAGCGTTGCCGGCATCCGTTAAAACGATTGCCGTGCTTGATCGCACCAAAGAGCCGGGCAGTGCCGGCGAACCACTTTATCTCGATGTTGTCAATGCGGTTGTCGAAGGGATGAATGCCGGCATTACCCCCTTCAAAACGATGCCGCGCATTATCGGCGGGCGTTATGGCTTGGGATCGAAAGATTTCACGCCGGCGATGGTCAAGGGTGTCTTCGACGAAATGAAAAAGGCATCGCCCAAGAATCATTTCACCATTGGCATCCTTGACGATGTAACTCACACCTCGCTCGATTACGATCCCGACTTTTCGACCGAATCGAAAGAGACGGTGCGCTGTTTGTTCTATGGCCTTGGCGCGGATGGCACGGTGGGCGCGAATCACAACTCGATTCGCATCATCGGTGAGGATACGGACAATTACGCGCAAGGTTATTTTGTGTACGACTCCAAGAAATCCGGTTCGCGTACCACATCGCACTTGCGTTTTGGACCCAAACCGATTCACTCCTCGTATTTGATTCGTTCTGCCAACTTTGTCGCGTGCCATCAATTCATGTTCCTTGAACAGTTCGATGTGTTGAAGGCGGCAGAGCCGGGCGCGGTGTTCTTGCTCAACAGCCCGTACGGTCCCCACGAAGTTTGGGATCATTTACCGCGCACCGCGCAGAAACAATTGATCGAAAAGAAATTGAAATTCTACGTCATCAACGCGTACCAAGTCGCCGATGAAACCGGGATGGGCACACGCATCAATACGATCATGCAAACCTGTTTCTTCGCGGTGAGCGGTGTACTGCCACGCGATCAAGCCATCGCCGCGATCAAACGCGCCATCGAAAAAACGTACGGCAAACGCGGCGAAGCGGTGGTGCGGAAAAATTTTGCGGCGGTGGATAGCACCTTGGAACGCCTGTATCAAGTCGAGGTGCCAAGTCAAGTGACTAGCACCTTTGATATTCGCCCGCCCGTACCGGACGAAGCTCCCGAGTTTGTCAAAAAGGTAACCGCCAAGATGATTGCGGGGGATGGCGATGCACTGCCGGTCAGCGCCCTCCCCGCCGATGGAACCTATCCCACCGCAACAACGCAATGGGAAAAACGCAACATCTCGTTGGAAATTCCGGTGTGGGACGAGAACACGTGTATTCAGTGCGGCAAATGTGTGCTGGTGTGTCCGCACGCGGTCATTCGCGCCAAAGTGTACGACGAAAAATATCTCGCGAATGCTCCCAAAGCGTGGAAATCTACCAAAGCGCGTTGGAAAGAATTCGAGCAGATGCGTTACACGTTGCAGGTGTCCCCGGAAGATTGCACCGGCTGTACCCTCTGCGTGGAAATCTGTCCTGCCAAGAACAAGAGCGAAACCAAACTCAAAGCGATCAATATGGCGTCGGTCTTGCCCATTCGTGAGCAAGAGAAAGAGAATTGGAAATTCTTCCAAGCATTGCCAGAAATGGATCGCACCAAGATCAATGTGCAGTTGGTGAAAGATTCGCAACTCTTGCAACCACTGTTCGAGTTTTCGGGGGCGTGTGCCGGCTGTGGCGAGACACCTTATATCAAACTCGTAACACAACTGTTTGGCGATCGAGTCATTATTGCCAATGCCACCGGTTGTTCCTCCATTTATGGCGGCAACTTGCCGACGACACCCTACGCCCAAAATGCCGAAGGGCGCGGTCCCGCGTGGTCGAACTCGCTCTTTGAAGATAACGCGGAATTTGGTTTGGGCTTTCGCCTCACACTGGACAAACGTTTGGAATACGCCAGCGAACTCTTGCCCAAGTTTGCCAGCCAAGTTGGCACCGAACTCGTAGACGCCATTTTGCACGCCGATCAATCGAGTGAAGCCGGCATCTTGAAACAGCGTGGACGCGTGCAACTCCTCAAAGAACGCTTGGCTGACAATCCGTCGCCGGAAGCCAAAGAACTGGTGAGCATCGCTGATGTGTTCGTCAAGAAATCGGTGTGGATCTTTGGCGGTGATGGTTGGGCATACGATATTGGGTACGGCGGGCTCGATCACGTGCTTGCCTCCGGGCGCAATGTGAACTTGCTCGTGCTCGATACCGAAGTGTACTCGAACACCGGGGGGCAGATGAGTAAATCAACACCCCGTGGCGCGGTGGCACGCTTTGCCGCCGGCGGCAAGCCACTCCCCAAAAAAGACTTGGCGATGCTGGCAATCACGTACGGCAATGTCTATGTGGCGCGCGTCGCTATGGGCGCAAACGATGTGCAAACGATTCGCGCCTTCTTGGAAGCCGAAGCGTACGACGGTCCCTCACTCATCATCGCGTACAGCCACTGCATCAATCATGGCATTGATATGTCCAAGGGCTGGGAACAACAGAAACTCGCGGTAGCGTCCGGGCATTGGCCCCTCTTCCGCTACAATCCTAACCTTGCCAAAGAAGGCAAGAATCCGATGCAATTGGATTCCAAAGCGCCCAGCATTCCACTGCAAAAGTACGCCTATAACGAAACGCGTTATACGATGCTGGCGCAGAGTAACGAGGAAGCGGCAGAACGTTTGCTGAAATTGGCGCAGGAAGATGTGAACAAGCGGTGGAAGATGTACGAACAACTTGCACGAGCCGGCAACGGAAAGGAGTAACATGGTTGACCTCACCACAACTTATCTAGGTCTCACGCTCAAAAACCCGCTCGTGCCATCGTCATCGCCATTGATGCAGAACCTTGATAACATCAAGCGAATGGAAGACGCCGGCGCGTCCGCCATTATTCTGCATTCCTTGTTCGAAGAGCAGATCAGCCAAGCCGGCGAAATCCTGCACGAAACTCTGGAACAGGGGACGTACAGTTTCGCCGAAGCATTGACCTACTTTCCGGATTTGGCGGATTATAATATCGGTCCCGATGGCTATCTCAAGCACATCCAAAAAGCCAAACAAGCCGTTTCGATTCCAGTCATTGCGAGTCTCAATGGGGTGTCCACCGGCAAGTGGATCGAGTACGCCAAAAAGATGGAACAAGCCGGCGCCGACGCCTTGGAATTGAACACGTACTATCTCGCTGCCGATCTGAATCAGACCAGCACCCAGATCGAAAACATGTATCTCGATTTGGTGCGCGCGGTCAAAGCCAGCGTCAAGATTCCAGTGGCAGTGAAACTGGGAACATCGTTTACCGCCTTTGCCAACTTTGCCAAACAATTGAGCGATGCTGGGGCAAATGGCTTGGTGCTGTTCAATCGGTTTTATCAACCGGATTTCGATCTGGAGAATCTCGAAGTAGTGCCCAACTTGAACCTCAGTACCTCGGTTGAACTGCGCGAACGATTGCGTTGGGTGGCAGTGTTGTACGGCAAAATCAAAGCCGATTTGGCAATTACCGGCGGCGTGCATACCGCCGAAGATGTACTCAAAGCGATGATGGCGGGCGCTAAGGTTGCCATGACCACTTCGGCATTACTGCACGATGGCATCGGTCGGCTCGGTACGATTCTGAGCGATCTAACCAAGTGGATGGAAGAACACGAATACGTTTCGATCAGGCAAATGCAGGGCAGTATGAGCCAAAAATCGGTGCCATACCCCGCCGCTTTTGAACGTGCCAATTACATCAAAGTTCTCAAGTCATATCCGGTGCGTTAGCGCAAGTGCCAATGCTCTGCTCGGGTGACCGGGCAGAGCATTTTTTGTTGTTTCGATTTTTTAAGTTGACAAGAACGCGTGTTCGGATATAATAGAACAAGAGTTCTATTTTGTCCGGTGCGGCGGAAATGGAAAAACGTTGGCTGAATCTCCAAGCCGATAAAATCGAAATGGTGCTCTCGGCGCACAAGGTGCCCGCGCGCGTGTGGGGTGGGCGTCTCACCCCGCGCACTGTTCAATTTCATCTTGCGCCCGCGGCAAACACCAAACTTGCCCGGCTCGAAGCGTTGACCGAGGAAATCGCATTGGCGTTGGGCGTGCCCAATGCCCGTTTGACGCGGACCAATGGTACGCTCTCGCTAGAGATTCCGCGGAACGATTCGCGCTTTGTAATGCTCACTGAATTGACGCAACGGTTGAAGCAAGACGAACGAATGCGTCGCGCCCTCACCGAACCCACCACCGCGATCCTGGGCTTGGACAGTACTGGAGCGCCGTTGCTCATTCGGCTCTCGTCGCCGGATGTTGCCCACTGTTTAATCGCGGGCACTACCGGCAGCGGCAAGACCGAATTGGCACGCACGATCATTGCTTCGCTCGTGACGTACCAAAAGCCACGCGATTTGCAGATTGCCTTGTTCGATCCCAAAGGGTACAGTTTTGCACCGTTTGCTCACGCGCCGCATCTCATCTTTCCTATCGTCCACGACCCGGGCGAAACGTTGGCGCGCATCAAGTATCTCGTGGCGGAGATGGAACGTCGCGATCATGCCGCCGCCATTTTTCCTCAACGGATCGAACGACCGCATATCGTCGTAGTACTCGACGAACTCGCGGATTTGTTGCACACCTGCGGCAGTGAGTTGGAAGCGTTACTCACACGGCTCGTTCAGCGGGGCCGCAGTGCCGGTATTTCGTTGATCGCCTGCACGCAAAAACCAACGGCGCGCATCGTGGGCAGTTTGGTCAAAGCGAATTTCCCGGTTCGCTTGGTCGGTCGGGTGGCAAGTACGGACGATGCGCGCGTTGCCGCTGGCATTGGTGGAACAGGGGCAGAGAAACTGGCTGGGCGCGGCGATTTTCTGCTCATTGCTTCCGGCGAGATTATTCGCTTTCAAGCCGCCTACATCAAGCCAGAAGAAATCGCGGCGATGTTTGCCTCCGCGTCAAGCGAGACCGCATTTGGATTTGGGGCAACGATGACACGCCGATTGCGGCGCGTCAAGTGATTGAGGGAGGTATGTAAAAATGCGAAATCTTTTGATTCTATCGGCAATCGCTTTTGCCGTTGCGCTGGCAATCATCGTGGGGAACAAACTATCGAATGAAGCGATGGCAGTGGTGGTGGGGACAGTGTGTGGAATCGGGGCGAGTATTCCGGTCAGCATTGGTTTGGTGATTGCTTCGTCGCACAATTGGGGCAAACAGAACTCGTACGAACAGGTTGCGCCCGGCTATCAGCCGCCCATCATCATCGTGAATCCGCAACAAACACCTATGGCGTACGGTTCCAGCGCGTACTCCTTACCTTCGCCGATGAACAATTCCATCGAATCGCGCGAATTCAAGATTATCGGAGGGGAATAATGGCACGGTGGCAACATCCATCGCCGGTTGAGGTGCGCGAAAAGCGGTTTGGCTATTTCCCCAAATCGTTTCGCTGGCGTGGCAAATATTACAGCGTAGATGCGGTAGAACGATGTTGGAACGCAACGCGGCGTGCACCGCAGTTATGTTTCCGGGTGCGTTGTCGCGAAGGCGTGTTCGATTTGTACCAAAATATTCACGATAACACGTGGCGGCTCGTGCCGATCAGTGTGAATTAACTCGCTCACGCGATTTCCACAGAGCACGCGGAGAACGCAGAGCAAAGCATAGAAACCGCAGTGAACTAGTGCAACAACATGAAATAGTTGCCTACCAGACCGATGGAAACAATGGTTACCGAGACGGCCAAGTTTCCGCTACGCACTTTCATGTTGGTGCACTACTAGAAATATTTTGCGTTCTCGCTGTGCTTGGCGGTGCGATGCGCGTAACAAAGCGTGTGTCAGAGAATGCCGCTTTACGGCGCAAATAAAAAACCGGACCGGCTTTGCACGCGCAAAGGAACGCGGCTCATTGATCGAGCCGCGTTGCTTTGCTGTGTGTGATCCTACTTGCCCGGCGCAACGGTTGCGGTTGGCGTTACGGTTGCGGTTATAGTTTGGGTTGCCGTTACGGTTACCGTCGCGGTAAGGGTGGGGGTGGGGGTAGGTAAGGCTTGGTAGCCCGCCAGACTAATATCATCCAAATTCAAAGTAAACTCGCGTGCACCCACCGCCCATTTTTTCCACGCGCGAAAATAGAGTGTGATCGTATCAGCGGGGGCAAAGATCACGGTGGAGAAGGGCATCATCTTGGGCGCCGTCTCACGATAGACCACCGTGCCCCACGGAATCACTTGCCAGTTCGAAACTTGTTCCCATTTGCTACATTGCGCATCCTCGCCAACCCGATAACCCCATTGTGCGACCCACGACCAATCGTCCAAATGTTGATCGCCTTCCGTAACACGGAGTGCACCGTTCGCGCTGAGATGATACGATGCTTGCGGCGTTAGCCCATTGATTGTCTGGCACAGCCCGGCATACCGATCGGCTTCGGCGTAGGGATCAAAGTAGCCGTGTTGCGTGGTATTGATTTCGATCAACTGGGAATGCTTGCCGCTGGTTACCACCGCGGGCCATGTATCATCGTAGAGTTGTTGCATCACGTTGCGTCCGCCATTGTGAAATGATCCCCATTGCAATGCGACACCCTGCGGTGTAAAGCCGCCTTCAAAATTTCCGTTCTTGACAAATTCAACGATGGGTACCACGTGGACCGTTTGGGTTACGATAGTGATGGTGCCCAAATCATTCGTTACTTGGACGCGGAGTGTACGGGTGCCGGTGAACGTGGGGGTCCACGCAAATTCGATGTTGCGCGAAAGCGGACCGACCGCGCTTGCGACGCTGTCAACCAGTTTATCACCATCGAACAATTTGATTTCCTTCAACCCCACATTGTCCGATGCCGTAACCTTGACCGGGAATGGTTTTGTAGTATAGACAAAGGTGGGTGGAATCACTTCAACCTTGGGACTCCCATTGCTCGGTATCTGACCTGTTAGACTGATGCCATCAAGGTTGACGTAGAGATCGCGTCCGTAGGTTGGAAATTTTTTCAGCACACGAATAAAGAGCGTGATCTTGTTCGATGGCGCCACAAACGTTGTGGTGAAATGCGAGAGGGGACCCGGGCGTTGCCAATCATAGGTGTCGCGCCACGGCAGAGTTTGATAATCTACCTTGCCCCAATCTGTGCCGCCGTTCGGATCAATGCCCCATTGCACCACGTATGCCCAGTTGTTCATATCAGGATCATTGGGGAGGGTGCGCAACATACCATGCATCGTCAGGGTATAGGGTGTCCCGGCAACCACGGCAATCGTTTGATAAATGCCGGCGTAGCGCTCTGGTTCCGAGACGGCGTACCCCACCGTGCTGATTTGAATCAACTGGGAATGCTTGCCATCATAGTTGAACGCTGGCGAAGTATCGTCTTGAAAGTGATAGTAGGCGGTGCCGCCGTTATCAAAGCCGGTCCAATTTTGCGCCACGCCATTCGAGGCAAACCCCTCTTCAAAAGTGCCGTTGCTCAATCGTTCACCGAATCCACCGGCAAACAACGCCGGGGCGGTGAGGAGAGCAAGGGCGAGTGCGAGCAAACTGCCGATCAACAATGCTGAACGTGCTGTGCGGTGATGCATCGTTACCTCCAAGGGCAAAAATATTGCGTGCGGGCTACGTTTCATTCGTTCCGTTTCCGTTCGAGCTTGGCGCGTTGTTTGGCTTCATACACCTCACGCGCTTTATCCGGCAACACGCGTCCCACATAGCGTGAGCGCGTACGCCCGTTTTCTTTCCAATACGCGTACCAGTAGGGCCCGTGTGGACAACGCGTACAATTGGCTTTGCCGCAACGCACCGTTTCGTAACGAAACGTAATCGAGCCAAACGATTGTTCCGCGTGCACCGCCGGTTTCGGCATACTGGCGCGGCGTTCTTGCACCACTCGATGCAAGCGTTCATCAATTTGTCGGAGTTGTTCGATTTGTTTTTCGTTGAGGTGGGTCAGTGGACTAGACGATTTCTTTTTGCGTGGCATTGTGTCACCTTATGGCAAGCGCGGCTTAGGTAACTAGATTATATCATTCGTTACCTAAGAAGTCAAGTGGCGTGAGCAAACGCGCAACCCAAATTTGCAAACTCGTCCGCACGGTGTATAATCATCGGCGTGAAACTCGATCTGGCTGTGGCTCAATTGTGTATTGCCGATGGGGTGTGGCAAGAAGCCCCCGACAACATCGCGCGTTTTTACGAATTCACGCTCTTTGGCGAAGGCGTTTCGCGCGGCAGTCTCTACATCGTGACCGAAGTGTTTGGCGATCCTGAAGGTCGCGATGATTTGGCGCGCGAAATGATCGAAACGGTGCGCCGCGAGTACGCCGCGAGTCGTGGCAGCATTTCGGCAGCGCTTGCTGGCGCCATCCGTACCGCTAACGATTTCTTTTTTGAAACGAATGTCGGTTTACCTGCCGAAGCACGACGCATTGCCGGCATCACCGCCGCGGTTCTGCGCGAAGATGAATTGTTCATCGCACAAGCGGGACCGGGCGTGGTGTGTTTGGTGCGCGATGGTCGCTTGCAACGATTCCCGGAAATCTCGCCGTGGTTCAACGCGGAAGAGCGTCCCATTTACGATGACGAGTTCATCACGCCGGGTACGGTTCCCATCGGCAAGCGGCGCAACTATGTGCCCGATCTCTTTCATCTCACCTTGCAAACCGGTGATACCGTTGCGCTTGCCACGCGAACACTGGTGCACTTGTTGTCGAACGAAGAATTGGTGGATACCTTTGCCCACCGGCATCCGGATGAGGTCAGCAAAAGTTTGGAAGAACTTGCCGGCGCGGCAGATTTATCGCTGATTATTTTACACGTGCTGGGTCAGGTTACCACACCCAGCATAGAATTGCCGACGACGATCACGGCCCCGCCGATTCCAGAACCTGCGCTTGAACCGATTATCGCACCACCAACATCGTTGTCGGCGGCAGAGCCCATCCCAGAAACCGAACCGGCACTTGAGCCGGCTGTCCCGATCGTTGCGGAAGCCGGTGAAGACGAATTGCTTCGCCAACGCGAACGTGAAGAAAAAGCGCGTGCGCGGCAAAGGCAATGGCGTGCGGCATTTCTAAAAATCGTCGCGGGTGCGGTGGCTGGGCTTGCCGGTATCCTTGGTCGTTTCAATACAACGACAATTGGGACAACGATTGATCGTGTGATCGCCGACATCTTGCGCGGCATTGCGCGTGTGATGGTATTCTTGTTGCGTGCCATCGCACCCGGCACACCGACCGAACGAACCACTCGTCCGGCCTCTTCACCACGATCGCAAACGGCGTGGCAACTGGCATCGCTTGTATTGCCAATCGTGCTGATCATCATTGGCGTGAGCGCGTGGGTGATGTATCGTGCTGAACAACAACGCTTGACCGCCCTCCACGTGGATCAACTCGTCGCCACTGCCAACAGTTCTTTGGAGCGCGCCGATCAACTTGCCGGCACCGACAAGAACGCGGCGCGCAAGGCGGCGCAACAAGCGTTTGAGGCGGCGCAACAAGCACGCACCCAAAGTCCCAACGATCCACGTGTGAGCAAAGTGTACTATAACGCCAAAGATGCGTTAGATAAACTCAATGGCATTGCTATCATCTATCCCCAATCGTTCCTGACTTTTGCCGATGCGCAAGCCAACCCCACCCGCATCGTGGCAAGTTATCCGAACGTGTTTGTGTTGGATCGCGGCGTGTCGCGCATTTATCGTTTCATGGTAACCGAGGCGGGGGCGAGCCCGGCATCTACCGCCGCGAACGATGGCGTCATTCTCAAAGCCGGTGAACGCGTGGGCGAGCGTACGGTGGGACAGTTGATTGATCTCGCCATTGTGGATTCCAAACGATTGGTCGCGCTTGATCGCACCGGCTCATTTTTGGTGTACGATATCGAGCGTGCCACGTGGAGTGCCCGCGCCGCGCTCGATGCAGTCGCGTGGTCGCGGGTGAACCTCGTGGCGAGTTATGCGAACAATGTGTACTTGCTCGATGCACCGAACAATCAAATTCTCAAGTATGTACCCAATGCCGATGGCTGGTGGACGGCGGCGACGACGTTCTTTAATCCCGGCGCCAATCCCAACACCGCGAACGTTGTGGATATGACGATTGATGGTGATGTGTGGTTGTTGCGTAACACCGGCGGGTTAGTGCAGTGTAGCGCCGCGCGCTGTAATGAAATCACCCTTCGAGATTTGGAGATTCCGTTGATGAGACCGGTGGCGTTGTTCACGGCACAAACATTAGCGGCGCTCTACCTCGCCGATGCCGGTAATCAGCGGATTGTGCAAATTGACAAGAGCGCCAGTCGCTTTGCGCGCCAGTTCAAGCCGAGCGCACAACAATCGGAAACATTTACCTCGCTCAAAGCATTCACGGCGGACGATAAGAAATTTTATTTTATCAACGAAAGCAAGGCGTATCTGGCAACCATTCCAGCATCGCCATAGAAAGAGTATAGATGTCTGTCATTCTGGGAGTTGAAACTTCGTGTGATGAAACTGCCGCCGCGGTCGTCGAACAAGGCGGCAAAATTTTATCGAATGTGGTGGCGTCGCAGGTAGCGCTCCACGCACCGTATGGCGGCGTGTTCCCGGAAATCGCTTCCCGTGAACACGTTTTGAAAATTGTGCCGGTGATTGAAGAAGCAATGCAAGTGGCTAACGTGACGTTCAAAGATTTAGCGGCGATTGCCGTTACGTATGGTCCCGGCTTGGCGGGTTCGTTGCTGGTGGGAGTCAACACCGCCAAGGCGTTGGCGTTCGCCAACGATTTGCCGCTCATCGGTATCAATCATTTAGAAGGACACATTTACGCGTGTTGGCTTGGTGAGACACGCCAGACCGTCATCCACGATCCTTTTCCGCTGGTTGCGTTACTTGTCTCCGGCGGACATTCCGAACTCGTGTTGATGCGCGATCACGGCAACTATCAACGACTCGGTTGTACGCTGGACGATGCGGCGGGCGAAGCGTTCGATAAAGTGGCGCGTTTGCTGGGCTTGAGTTATCCCGGCGGGCCAGCTATCCAAAAAGCCGCCGAGACCGGCAATCCGGCAGCGTTCAAACTTCCGCGCGCATGGTTGCGCGGCACGTACGATTTTTCGTTTAGCGGGCTCAAGACCGCCGTGTTGCACCTCGTTCAAAGTTTCGATGGCAAGCCATTGCCGGTCGCCGATATCGCCGCAAGTTTTCAAACCGCGATTGCAGACGTGCTTGTGGAAAAAACGGTGCGCGCCGCAGACGAGTTTGGGGCAAAGAAGATTGTACTCGCCGGCGGTGTCTCAGCGAATGCAGTCTTGCGCAAAACGATGGTGGAGCGCGCAGAGATTCCGGTGATCATTCCACCCATCAAGTTGTGTATGGACAATGGCGCGATGATTGCGGCGGCGGCGTGGCAACATTTTGAGCGGGGTGAGCAAAGCGGCTGGGATTTGGATGTGATTCCAGCATTGAAATTACAGACTCTTCGCTGACAAAAATGGTATGTCCAAATCATCTACGTTTTTCTTCCGCGTTTATGCGCTCGTTCGTAAAATTCCGCGCGGCAAGGTGGCAACCTATGGTCAAATTGCACGCGCGCTGGGTGTGCCGCATGCCGCACGAACCGTGGGCTGGGCAATGCGCGCGTGTCCCGACGATGTTCCCTGGCATCGGGTAGTCAATGCACGCGGCGAAATCAGTCTGCGTCCCACGATTGGTTATCACGAGCAACGCGCTCGCTTAAAAGCCGAAGGGATTCGGTTTGATCGAACTGGCAAAATCGCTTTGAAAAAATATGGCTGGAACAAGGTGTAACCACTCGCCCAATTTTGTGGTATAATCAAGGTGTAAGCGTCAAGGATCACGACCCGTCGTTTGGGCAACGCGATTATTATTGGAGGCGACTTCTGGCTTGGTCGTCTCATTGTGTCTTTACGCGAAAGGGGGTGATTGACGACCACTCTTTGACTTGCCGGTAAATTACTTCGACTAGAATGATCTAGATCGAAACTCAAGGAGGAGAAAGAATGTCTCGTTACTATCGCTGGCTTGTTTTGATTGGGCTGGTAGTCCTGGCGATTGCGTTGGTGACGGCGTGCGCCACCGGTCCCGCCAAGACGAACAAGTTGGAAATGTTCTCGTGGTGGACGGCAGGCGGTGAAGCTGATGGGCTCAACGCGATGTACGACATTTACAAGAAACAATACCCCGGCGTTGAAATTATCAATGCCACTGTTGCGGGCGGCGCTGGGACAAACGCTAAGGCGGTCCTGGCTACCCGTCTGACCGGCGGCGATCCCCCCGATTCGTTCCAGCTCCACGCCGGCTTGGAAGTTGAAAAGTACGATCCGGAAAAGTATCTCCAACCTCTCGATGCGCTTTATACCTCTGAGGGCTGGGAAAAGGTCTTTCCCAAAGATTTGCTCACACTCTTGAAATACAAAGATCACTATTGGGGTGTGCCGGTCAACATTCATCGCGCGAATGTGCTGTGGTACAACAAAAAAGTTTTTGAAGACAACAAGTTGACTCCCCCCACCACCTGGGACGAATTCTTCAAAGTAGCCGACGCGCTCAAAGCCAAGAACATTGTCCCGCTGGTGATTGGCACCAAAGAGGGCTGGGAAGCCGGCCACACCTTTGAAACGATCCTCATCAGCACGCTCGGTGCAGAAGGGTATCGGGGTTTGTGGACTGGCAAAGTTCAATGGACCGATCCCAAGGTTACCCAAGCACTTGAAACCTTCAAGAAGGTGATGACCTACGCCAACACCGACTATTCGGCGTTGACCTGGGATGCCGCTGCACAGTATCTGGTGGATGGCAAGGGGGCCATGCACATTATGGGTGATTGGACCGATGGTTGGTTCACCTCAAAGAAATATACCGGCTATGGTTGGGCACCCGTACCCGGCACCAAGGGTATCTTTGACGCCCTGTCCGATTCGTTTGCTGCCGCCAAGAATCCCAAGAATCAAGAGAACCTGACAAACTGGCTCAAGTTGGCTGGCTCCAAAGCCGGACAAGAGGCGTTCAATCCCAAGAAAGGTTCCATCTGCGCCCGCACCGATTGCGATCCGAAATTGTTCAATGCCTACCTGCAATCGGCAATGACCGATTGGTCCAAAGATGCCATCGTGCCTAGTGTGGCGCACGGTGCCGCCGCCGTTGAAAAGTGGGCAACGGTGTACAAGGATATTCTCAACACCTTTGCTACCAAAGGCGATGTTGCCGCCGCACAAAAAGATCTCCAAAAAGCGTGCGTTGACAATGGTATGTGCAAGTAATTCCGCATGAATCTTCCCTGACCGGTCTCACGACCGGTCAGGGTCATCGGAGGTCGAATGCACCGACTCAACAGTGATCGAATACTCTCTCTCCTCCTGATTACCCCCTCCCTCATTGCGATTGCCATCTTTGTCTATGGCTTTATCGGCTTTACCGCTTTTTCCTCCTTTACGAAATGGTCTTCACTGACACCCGATTTCACATGGGTGGGTTGGCTCAACTATGAACGACTATTCCAAATTGATCGCTTTTTGTGCGATTTACGTAACACGGTAACCTTCACCGGGTTGTTTTTGATCGCCACCATCGCCCTGGGTTTTTTCCTGGCCGTCTTGCTTGATCAACGGATCAAAGGGGAAGGTATTTTTCGGAGTATTTTTCTTTTTCCGATGGCCATTTCGTTCATCGTGACCGGCGTGGTTTGGAGATGGCTGCTCAATCCCGGTACGATCCAAACCGGCAGTTCCGGCGTTAACCTCTTGCTCGAAAGAGTGGGGCTTGGTTTTTTGCGTTGGGGATGGTTTACCGATCCGACCATTTGGCACATTCCGCCAGAATCCGGGTTGGGTCAATTCCTCGCTCAAATCGGCTTATCGGGCTTGACCAGTCCCTACGTTGGTATTTCATTGGCAATGATCTCGGTGGTCATCGCGGCAACGTGGCAAATGTCCGGTTACACGATGGCAATGTATCTTGCCGGCTTGCGTGGCATTCCGGAAGAATTGCGTGAAGCTGCGCGTGTGGATGGCGCGAGTGAAATTCAAATTTATCAACACATTATCATTCCACTCTTGCGTCCTATCACGTTAAGTGCGGTCATTGTGCTGGGACACATCTCGCTCAAGATTTTCGATTTGGTCGTGTCCATGACCGGTCCTGGTCCCGCCTTTGCGACGGATGTGCCGGCATTCTTTATGTGGGACACCACCTTCCGAGGAAACAATTTTGCGCAAGGCGCGGCCATTGCAACAATTCTATTGGCGACAGTCGCCATTCTAGTGGTGCCTTATTTGGTCAATCAGATGCGCACGGAGGCGGAACTATGAGTGCGTCCCCTCCTCCTCCCCGGATTCACTGGAATCGTATTTTGATTTATGGTGTGCTCATCGTCGCCGCGGCGTTCTATTTGTTGCCAGTGTATATGCTCCTCATCACCGGGATGAAAAGTTTTGAAGAAGTTTCGCTGGCGCGGATGTGGGACTTGCCCTCGGGTGTGCATTTCGATAGTTTTGTCAAAGCGTGGCTGGGTTCGCAAGCGGAAGGCTTTCGCGGCTTGTCCGAAAATTTTATGAACAGTGTATATCTGGCGGTGCCGGCAACCTTGCTTTCGGCGATGCTGGGCTCGCTCAATGGCTATGTGCTTGCCAAATGGAAATTTCGCGGCTCGAATGTGCTCTTCCCGCTGATGCTCTTTGGAATGTTTATTCCGTACCAAAGTATTTTGATTCCCCTTGTTCAGGTCTTGCAGACGATTGGATTGTACGGGACTATTCCCGGCTTGATCTTTGTGCACGTGGTGTACGGTATTCCGATTACCACGCTTATCTTTCGCAACTATTACGCTGAAGTACCAACGGAGCTTGTCGAAGCGGCAAAGATTGACGGCGCAGGCATTCTGGGGATCTATCGTCACATCCTCTTTCCCATTTCGATGCCCGGCTTTGTCGTCGTGATGATCTGGCAATTTACTTCGATCTGGAATGACTTTTTGTTCGGCGTGATCGTAACCAGCCGCCCGGCGGTCCAGCCCGTGATCGTCGCGCTCAACAATATGGCGGGCAGTTACATCGTCGAATGGAATGTGCAGATGGCAGGCGCCCTTCTCGCGGCGCTGCCAACGCTCCTGGTGTACATTCTGCTCGGTCGCTACTTTATGCGCGGCTTGCTCGCCGGCTCGTTGAAAGGATAACTCAACAATTCACCACAGGGAACAACAGAGGCCACAGAGATTTCTCTCTGTGTGCTCTGGATGCCCTGTGGTATATTTTTGCAAAATGGAAATCGTGAATCACAACATTTCGCGTGGTCACATCCGCGTGGCAATTTTCGATTTTGACGGTACGCTCTCGCTCTTGCGGCGCGGCTGGGTACAAATCATGCACACCTTGATGTTGCGCGAGTTGCTTCAAACACCGCATCACGAAAGTGAAATGGAACTCGCGGCGTTCATCACCGAATGGATTTATAACACGGCGGGACAACAAACCATCTATCAAATGATCCGCCTTGCCGAAGAAGTTGAAAAACGTGGCGGCACGCCGGACACACCGCCAGCGTACCTACAAATTTTCACCGAACAGTTGCTCGCTCGGGTGAATGAACGCATCGCCGCCATCAAATCGGGGGGGAACACAGCAGAAGATTGGCTGGTGCCAGGCACGTTGGCATTCTTGCAATCCTTACGTGCGCGCAACATCGTTTGTTACATCGCCTCCGGCACCGGCGAACATTTTGTGCGCAATGAAGCCAGCTGGCTGGGCATTGCACCATACTTTGCCGGCATCTTTGGCGCGCACACCGATTACAAGCATCATTCCAAAAAAATCGTCATTGGTAACTTGGTGCGGCAACATCATTTGCGCGCGGGCGAGTTGGTGACCTTTGGCGATGGCGCGCCGGAAATTGTGGACACCAAAGTAGTCGGTGGCATTGGCGTTGGTTTGGCAACCGACGAAGAGAAACGGAACGGTGTCAACCATCGTAAACGCGCGGTGTTGCTTCAAGCCGGCGTGGATGTGATCATCCCGGATTTCCGCGAGCATCAAGAGTTAGTGGAATTCCTATTTGATCAATGATATTCACCCCCTAGATCACGGAATTTTTCTGTGACTTGAATCACGAGGTTTCTATGCCGTATCCAATGTTCGATCGAAATCGTTTACACCTCAAGTCCCTTGCAGAGCGCGTGCACGATATGCATCTCAACGACGTGCTTGCGCTGGACGCGCCCACGCCGCCGTGCAATGATCCCCAACTCGCGCAGATTGCAGAACGCATCAAGCGCGCGCGACAAAATAATCGTCCGGTGATCTTGATGATGGGGGCGCACGTCATCAAGGTAGGTTTGGCGCGTTTTGTGATTGATTGGATGGAGCGTGGCATCGTTACGCACATTGCGCTGAACGGCGCCGGCGTCATTCACGATTACGAACTCGCGCTCATTGGTGCAACGACGGAAAGCGTGGCACGATACATCCGAGAAGGACAGTTTGGTTTGTGGCGCGAGACGGCGCGCATCAACGATAGTGTTGCCGATGGCGTGCGCGGGGGCTTGGGATATGGCGAAGCCGTGGGGCGCGTGATCGAAGAAGAAAAATTTCCGCATCGCGAGGTGAGCATCTTGGCGGCAGGGTATCGTTTGCGCGTGCCGACAACGGTGCATATCGGCATTGGGTACGACATCACGCACGAACACGCTAACTGTAATGGTGCGGCAATCGGCGAAGCATCGTACCGCGATTTTTTGATTTTCACGCAAGCGATCACCGAGTTGCAGGGCGGTGTGGTGTTGAACTTTGGTAGCGCAATTATGGCGCCCGAAGTGTATTTGAAGGCATTGGCAATGGCGCGCAATGTGGCACATCAATCTGGTAAACGCATCAATGAATTTACAACGGCGGTTTTTGATTTGCAAGACCTTGGCGCGGACGTGCATCACGAAGTACCCAAAGATAACGCGGCGTACTATTTTCGCCCGTTCAAAACGATGCTGGTGCGGACCGTTGCCGATGGCGGCGAGAGTTTTTACGTGCGTGGCGATCATCGCGCGACAATGCCGGCGATGTACCGCCTAACGACAAAGATTCGGTCATTAAGGAATGAACGCACTCCAAGTTGAACGATTACTCGAAAAATTTCCGCAACTAACCCTTCTCGTCGTCGGCGATTATTTTCTCGATCTCTATCTCGACATTGATTCCGCGCTTGCCGAGCCATCGTTAGAAACGGGGTTGGAGGCACATCAAGTTGTGCGCATGCGTGCGTTTCCCGGCGCCGCCGGCACGGTTACCTCGAATCTGCGTGCGTTGGGAGTGAACGTGATTGCCCTTGGCGTGATCGGTGAGGACGGGAACGGGTACGAACTCAAGCGCGCGCTGGTCGCAACCGGCGTTGATCTTTCGTCGCTCATCGAATCGCGCGAACGTGTAACACCCGCCTACACCAAACCAATGCGCGACGGACGCGAGTTGAACCGGCTCGACATCAAGAATCGCACGCCACTCCCGCGCACAATCGAAGACGAAATTATTTTGCGTTGGCGTGGCTTGGTGCCGCGTGTGGATGGAATCCTTATCGTTGATCAGGTGCAAGAATCGAATTGCGGGATCATCACCGATCGCGTGCGCGAAGCAATCGTTACGCTCGCGCGTGAACAGCCTGATAAAATCTTTGTGGCAGAATCGCGCGAACGCATCGGTTTATTCCGCGATGTGATTGTGCAAGCGAACGCGCGCGAAGCAAGACGCGCGACCGGCTTGCCAGACCTTGAAGCATGTGGCAAGCGATTAAGCGCAAACAATCGCGCTGCACTTGTCACGGTGGGGGCGGATGGTATTTGGGTATTCGATGCAAACGGATGCACACGTGCGCCGGCCGTACCTGTCGAAGGCGAAATTGACCCGGTGGGTGCCGGGGATAGCGTGTGCGCCGGCGTCGCAGCGGCGTTGTGTGCCGGCGCATCGGTGTACCAAGCGGCGGAGATCGGCAATCTTGTTGCAGCGGTAACGATTCAGCAGATCGGTGTAACCGGCACGGCGACACCCGCGCAAGTGATCGCGATGCATCAAGTTCAGCAAAAAGAAACCAGCCGTTAAGCGGCTGGTTTTTGTATGGACACGCTCAATAGCAAGGTGTCGCCACCGATTTGGCAACGACTGGAAAGTAATAAATGTAGGGACCCGATGCGCCGGGCGAAGGATCGCCAATTCTAAATGAGCCGATGCGTGTCTTCCAACCCCCGCCAGTGATTGAATAGTATTGATTGGTGTACCAAAAAGTCAAATCATCGGTTGGATCCACGGTCATGGCAGAATAATCGCCCCAACGATTAAATCCACCGGCTTGTGAACCGGTGCCTTCGATCAGCGATGTTTCGGGGACGCACAGTTTGCCAAGTGGATCGCTTGCCGAACGACCCGCGTACCGAATCGCCGGGTACATTCCCACTCCCGATACGCTGTACCCCAGTGCCATATTCCCTTGCTGATCCACTGCCAGACTCGCCATAAACCGATAGTTAGAATCCGGTTGAAAGGTCCCTTGTTGGTAAATGAATGGCGATGTGTGGGGATTGCGAATTTCGTACCAGCGCACGCCAGTGGGCCATCCCACTTCTGGTCCGGCGGCGACCGTGTGATTCACCCACAACGATTCTGTCCCCCCAAGGTTGCGATACTGTAATTGCATCATCAAGCGATCGCCCAACGCATCCACGCGTTCACTGGTGCCCAATTGAGGGACGCACGCAAGGATGCTGGCTTGGTAGCACGGCATCGCAAAGTTCGCCACCGTGAGATTGGTGGGACCCGTCAGCGTCGAATTGGGGAGATTGTTCCAATCCACTTGCATTTTCCAAAGCCGCAAAATGTTCGGCTCATCCACCGACACGAGAAAATTGGGTCGGCTAGCGGGTGGCAGTGCGCCACGCAGATTGCTGGGAAGAAGATGGATATAGTTGCTGGGGAGGTCAAAGTAAACACTGCGCAAACCAGAGGGTGCACCGTTGATCAAATCATCGCGATTGAATGCCCAGACGCGCACGCTAGAAAAAGGACCGCTCCGCCCCGTAAACATATCCGCCGTCATATAGATGCCATCTGCCCAAACGCCGAGTTTAGGATAATCGTTGAATCGTGTGGCATCGGCTTGAAGCGTATAAAGCCACCAGCCGCCGCTCACCGGATTGCTGGTCATTGAGACAGCCATACATTCGTAAAAGGGTCCGTTCTCATTCGCGTACGCAAAATCAGAAATGATCCAACGATCTGCCACCGAATCGTACACCACAATGGGATCGCCGCGCCGAAGAGGAGCATTGCAAGGAAATGCCGCTGTGGCGAAAAGACTGTTGTAAGAAAAACTAGCCAACAGTGTTCCAGTCTTGCTGAAAATGCTCGCTTGAGAAGCATTGACGACTTGGATGTAATGATTAGGTCCTACATCGCCATTGGGATCGGGAGGGAACCAACCGGTAAAGGTCAAGCCATCAAAGTTTTGTAAGGGGGTCGGCGCGCGCCCGATCCCGGCACGCGGTTGTACCACCGAGTCAAAAGATTCCGCTGGAGGGGAAGCGCGTGGTGGCACGGCGGGCGCGCGCCGCAAGCGCGGCACCTCGCGTGGTTCGGTGGCTGCGCTGGGTTGCGGCAAGCGTCGCACATCGCCGGTGAACGCGCTTGCCTTGATCGGCTCGCCGACCAAGGGACCCCGCACGCCATCTTGTTGCGGCGGCGCAAGTTGTTCGATGGCAGAAAAATCTTCGGGGGTTGGCGCGGCAAACAAACGAGTCTGGCTGGAGACAAACAATAATGCGAGCATCAACCAAAGAAAGGTTCCAAGAATTTTGGGGGCTTGCATTCTCACCTTCATTCTGAATCTTAGCGCATTTGAATATTGGGTTGTTGTAGGGCAAATTTGCAAATTTGCCCTACGAAAAGTCATGGTATTTTTTGAATGTTCAAATGCCTCTTGCAGTGAGCAGTATAAAACAAAGTTCCCGCAAAGTAAAGAAACGAGGGATTGGCTTTTCCAATCCCTCGTGGCTTAGCCTAGATTTCGCACTTGCACCGTCAAATAGACCCTGTGGCTAGTGCAACAACATGAAATAGTTGCATACCAGACCGATGGAGAAATGGTTACCAAGACGGCAAAGTTATCAAGTTTCCACTACGCACTTTCATGTTGGTGCACTACTAGTCCAGCCGCTCAGTGGACGCGCATTCGTATTGGTCAGGCGAGGGTGCGAAAGCGAGGCTTAGATCGCTGGATACTCTTCCAAGTAGCGTTTGAATTTTTGCATAAACTGATCGCCGATGGCGCCGTCTAACAAACGATGATCGAACGTGAGGGCAAGGTAGATCATCGGGCGGATGGCAATCGCATCGTGGATAACGACCGGGCGTTTTTGAAGGGTGCCCACACCTAGAATCGCCGATTGCGGCTGATTGATGACCGGCGTACCAAACAATGAGCCGAACACGCCATAGTTTGTGATGGTGAACGTACCGCCTTGCACTTCATCCGGTTGCAGGCGTTTTTCGCGGGCGCGGGTGGCTAGGTCGTTGACCGCACGGGCAATACCCAGCAAACTTTTTTCGTCGGCGTGCTTGATGACCGGCACGATCAACCCATCGTCAATCGCCACGGCAATGCCAATGTTCAAGTCGCGTTTCATGACGATGCCTTGCTCGGTGAACGAGGCGTTGACGATGGGAAATGCTTTGAGGGCTGCCACGGCGGCTTGGACAAAAAAGGCGGTGAACGTGAGTTTGACCCCTTGTTGGGCAAACTCGGCTTCGTGCGCCTTTTGATATTCGATGATGCGGCTCAGATCGGCTTCGTGGACAGTCGTTACGTGCGGCGCGATGTGTTTAGAGCGCACCATATGTTCCGCAATCGCTTTGCGCATGGGTGAAAGCGGAACGATCTCTTCGCCAGCGCCGCTCCTTGCCGGCGTGGGTGAAGGCCGTGCGGTTGGTTTGCCAAACACTTCTTCGGTGGGTCGAAAGAGTTCGCCGGTGCCGGGTTGTTCCCAAGGCGCGAGTTCTGCCGGTTTTGCGCCGCGCGTTTTCAAAAAGATTTCGATGTCTTTTTTGCTGATGCGCCCGCCTTCGCCGGTGCCGCGAATCGTCGCCAGTTCTGCATCGGTGATTTGGTTCTCGGCGATCATTCGTGCAACGACCGGCGTCAAGCGCAAGTTCGTGGTTCGTTGGCTCGTTGGTTCGTTAGTTCGTTGAATCGTTGGTTGGGCTGGCACTGCTACTTGAACTGTTGGTGCTGGTGCGGAAACCTGTTCGCCCGGCGCGCCGATGACTGCCAGCACGGTGCCGGCTTTGACCGTGGTGCCTTCCGGCACCAGAATCTGTAACAGGGTCCCTGCCGCCGGCGAGGGAATCTCCGTCGTTACTTTGTCGGTGATGACTTCCATCACCGGTTCATACTGTTCGACCTTGTCGCCGACTTGTTTGAACCATTTGCCGACCGTACCCTCAACCACGCTTTCGCCGAGTTGCGGCATTACGACCGTTGTTGCCATTTGAAACTCCAATTAGTACTTTGCTAATTTGCGGATCGCACTCGCAATCTTGTCCGCGTTCGGCATAAAGAAATCCTGCATCGTGCGGGCAAAGGGGACGCCTGGCACATCCAAACCGGCAACGCGCATCACCGGCGCATCGAGATACTCGAACGCTTCGCTGGCGATGATTGCCGCTACTTCCGCACCCCAGCCCAACGTCAAGTTGTCTTCGTACACGATCAATGCCTTGCTCGTCTTTTTCACCGATGCCAGAATCGTTTCCTTGTCAATCGGGTTGAGAGTGCGCGGATCAATGACTTCGACACTAATGCCTTCTGCCGCCACTTGTTCCGCCGCCTTCAACGATTCGTGCAACATCAAGCCAAACGCGATCACGGTAACATCGGTGCCCACCCGTTTCACATCGGCTTTGCCGAACGGCACCATAAAATAATCGTCTGGCACCTCGCCCTTGATCAACCGATACGCTTTTTTGTGTTCGAGGAATAAAACCGGGTCGTCCACACGGAACGCATAGCGGAGCATTCCGACAATATCGTACGGCGTGGAGGGCGCAACGACGTACAAACCGGGGACGTGCGCGTACGTTGCTTCGATGGATTGCGAATGATACAAGCCGCCCCCAATGCCGCCGCCGTAGGGTGTACGGATGATGAGCGGACATGTCCACATTCCATTCGAGCGATAACGAATGCGCGCGGCTTCGTTCACAATTTGATTGAAGGCGGGCGCAACATAATCGGCAAATTGGATTTCGCACACCGGGCGCAAACCGTACAACGCCGCGCCAATGCCAATGGCTACAATCGAAAGTTCGGAGAGCGGTGAATCTACCACGCGCTTGTCCCCAAATTCTTCGATTAACCCCTTGGTGGCGCGAAAGACGCCGCCGCGCACGCCCACATCTTCGCCAGTGACAAAAATATTTGGATCGCGCCGCATTTCTTCTTGCAGGGTGCGGGTAATCGCTTCGATATTCGTTAGAACAGCCATAATCACCTTAAGTAAAAAGTGCAAAGTTAAAAGCAAAGCCGGTGCTACTTTTGACTTTTACTTCTAACTTGATACTTGGGGTAGTGCGCCCCACACTTGCTCCAACGCTTTTTCCGGC
The DNA here is from genome assembly GCA_037440625.1 of Chloroflexota bacterium. Classification (GTDB taxonomy): domain Bacteria; phylum Chloroflexota; class Anaerolineae; order UBA4142; family UBA4142; genus DAOTXS01. The sequence goes on along the minus strand of JBBITT010000011.1, from coordinate 41,468 downwards.
GCGGGGTACGGCGCGTTCTTGGCCAAGTCAGTGGCATCGTCCACGATTTGTTTGGCGCGCGCTTCGTACTCTTGCACCTTGGCATCGTTCAGCAAACCGATGCTTTGCAAATATTGTTGCATTCGCAAGATGGGGTCTTTTTTCTTCCACGCTTCCACTTCTTCACGTGAACGATAGGTGCGATCATCATCGTCCGATGAGTGCGGCACGGGGCGATATGTTTTGGCTTCGACGAGTGTCGCGCCATCGCCGCGACGTGCCCGCGCGACAGCTTCTTGCATCACGCGATACACTTCCAACACATCGTTGCCGTCCACGATAATGCCCGGCATATTGTACGCGACGGCGCGGTCCGCCACATTGGGTACCGGCATTTGTCTGTGCGTGGGTTCGGAGATCGCGTATTGGTTGTTCTGGCACAGAAAAATCACCGGCAATTGGTAAATGCCTGCCCAGTTGAGTCCTTCGTGAAAATCGCCTTCGGCGGTTGAGCCTTCGCCAAAGCAGGTTAGTACGACTTCGTCGGTGCCTTTGTATTTGATGGCAAAGCCAATGCCAGCGGCTTGGGGGATTTGGGTGGCAACGGGACTAGAGCCGGTAACGATCTTGAGTGCACGCGACCCAAAGTGCGAAGGCATTTGCCGCGCGCCTGATGAAGGTTCGCCGTCTTTACCGTACAATGCCAGCATCAAATCGCGTGGCGTCATTCCCAGCGTCAACACCAACGCCGTATCGCGATAGTATGGATGCACCCAATCGTACCCTTTTTTCAGCGCAAAGGCGGTGCCTACCTGTGTGCCTTCATGGCCGATGCCGGAGATGTGAAACGCCACTTCGTGCTGGCGATGCAGAATCCACATCCGTTCATCCAAGCGTCGCGCCAGTAACATAAACCAGTACATCTCCAAGGCTTGCTCATCGCTCAAGCCAAGCGATTGATGTGGGGTTGCGGTTTTGGTCTTGATTGCAGACATCATTACTAATTACTCTCCTTTAGTGTGTGCCTCGGCGTCATTTGCCAAGTCGCACCCATATCGCACGGTGCCTTGTCCCCTCGCCAACGATAAACCAGCACCAAGAGAAAAGGGAGAATGGGGATCAACACCCCTTCTCCCTCAACAGTTCAGTTACGAGACGGTTTGAGAATGCTCATCATGGGCACCAAGTTGGATTTACTTGCCAAATCGTCTGGCAACTTCATTCCAGTTGACCACATTCCACCACGCCGCAATGTAATCGGCGCGACGGTTTTGATATTTGAGATAGTACGCATGCTCCCAAACATCAAGCCCCAGAATGGCGATCTTGCCTTCCATAATGGGCTGGTCTTGATTCGCCGTGCTTTCGATAACGAGTTTGCGCTCTTGTTTAATGAGCCATGCCCAACCGCTCCCAAACCGACCCAGCGCGGCTTTGGTAAATTGTTCTTTGAACGCGGCAAAACTGCCAAACGATTGATTGATCGCATCGGCGAGCGCGCCGGTGGGTTCGCCGCCGGCTTTGGGCGCCATAATTTCCCAGAACATGGTGTGGTTCATATGCCCACCACCATTATTGCGCACCGCCGTCCGAATTTCTTCCGGCACGCTGTTGATCTCGCGCAAGAGTGCTTCGATGCTTTTGTTTTGCAGCGTGGGATATTTTTCGAGGGCCGCGTTGAGGTTGGTGACGTACGTGGCGTGATGCTTGCCGTGATGAATCTCCATCGTGCGTGCATCAATGTGCGGTTCCAGCGCATCAAAGGCGTACGGTAGAGGTGGTAATTGAAATGCCATTTTAGCATGCTCCCCATCATGAGATAATTTGGTTTCGCACTCGTCACGAAACCTTTTGCGCGCAGATAATAGCACAGAGTTCAAGCGAGTGTCAAGGGATTGACGAATGTTTTGAATGATATTTCGATAAAAATGGACGAGGTCTAACAAAAGATTAATATGCCAGGTCGGAGGCGCGGATGCGGAAGCGGTTCACCACCTTGGAGGTTGCGATGAAACCTGATGTGCGTGGCTAGGTAACTGTGGTATAATGCGCTTGTGCCTTCTCCTCTCCTTGCTATCAAAATCGGCAACTCGAATATCACGATTGGTGTATTTGAAAAAATAAATTTGCTTGCCCGTTGGCGTGTCCGAACCGAAACCCAACGCACCGCTGATGAGTACGCCATCTTGTTCGATGACTTGTTCGCTCAAGCGGCGTTTCGTGCGAATGGTTGGCGGGGTGCTGCCATCGTCTCGGTGGTTCCACCCCTGACACTGACCTTTCAAGACTTGTGTCGCCGATATTTTGAGATCGAGCCGTTGATTGTTACCGCGCACATCGAAACGGGAATGCCTCTGCGGTACGACGACCCGTTTGCACTAGGCACCGATCGCTGGGTGGCGGCGCTGGCGGCAAAAGCCAAGTACGGCGCACCGATCATCGTCATTGATTTTGGCACGGCGACTACGTTTAATGCGGTGAACCGTGCCGGCGAATTTATCGGCGGGGCGATTGCGCCCGGTCTTAATCTTGCCGCCGATGCGTTGTATCGTGCCACCGCACAATTGCCGCGCGTTGATCTGGCGCTGCCGCCGCGCGCCATTGCGACGAATACGATTCACGGCATTCAAGCCGGCATTGTGTTCGGTTACCTTGGGATGATTGAAGGCATGGTAGCGCGCATGCGGGCTGAGATGAATGAGCCCCACGCGCGTGTGATCGCCACGGGTGGACTCGCGCCAATGTTGGCGCCACACACTCAAGCGATTGATGGGGTGGAACGCGATCTAGTGCTAGAGGGATTGCGCTTGGTGTTTGAGCGTAGGGAAAAGTAGGCAGAAAAAACGTAGGGCAAATTTCCAAATTTGCCCTACGAAAAAGCAAGGCATTTTTGAATTTTCAAATGCCTTTTCAGGTGCTCAGCGGTGAGATTCGCACAACCGCAGTTCCAAGTTTGGTTTCAAGGGCAAAGATGGTGCGTATTCTCAAAGACAAAACAATCCTCCTCGGCGTTACCGGCTCCATCGCCGCGTACAAAGCCGCGATGCTCGCCAGCCAACTCACGCAAGCCGGCGCGCACGTGGATGTGGTGATGACGCGCGAGGCAACGCTGTTCATCAGCGCGATGACCTTGGAAGCACTCACGCATCGGCACGTGGTTACGGATGTGATGACCATGCTGCCGGACTCGACGATTGGACACGTAGCGATGGCAAAGCGGGCGGATGTTTTTGTGATTGCGCCGGCTACCGCGCATACCATCGCCAAAATCGCGCACGGTCTCGCGGATGATGCGGTGAGCGCGACCGCGCTGGATACACGTGCGCCCCTCATCATCGCGCCCGCGATGGAAACCGGGATGTGGGAGAATTCTGCCACACAAGACAATGTGGCTACCCTCAAGGCGCGCGGCGCCATCATCGTTGAACCCGGGATCGGACATCTGGCTTCCGGCGCAAGTGGTCGCGGTCGCCTCGCCGATTTGGATGTGATCGTGGATACGATTTGTGCGACGCTGGGACGTCACGGTGATTTGGCAAAGCGCAAAATTGTGGTTACGGCGGGCGGTACGCAAGAACCGATTGATCCGGTGCGGGTGATTGCCAATCGTTCTTCCGGCAAAATGGGATTCGCGTTAGCGGAAGCGGCGCGCGATCGTGGCGCGCGCGTAACGTTGATCGCCGGCGTAACGAATTTGCGTGTGCCTCATGGCGTTGAGGTTCTTTCGGCACCCAGCGCGTGCGAGATGCGCGATGCCGTGATGCAAGCGATTCAAGACGCGGACGCGTTGGTGATGGCAGCTGCCGTTGCCGACTTTCGCCCGGCACAAGCATCGGAACAAAAAATCAAAAAGGGGAACGCTGAATCATTAACGATCGAATTGGTCAAGAATCCGGACATTCTTGCCGAGGTGGGAAAATCGTCCCAGCGTCCAAAGTGTGTCATTGGTTTTGCTGCCGAGACTCACGACTTGATTGCCAATGCGCGCGCTAAACTTGAATCCAAGAATTTGGATTTGATCGTGGCGAACCCGGTGCCGCAAAGTTTTGGTGGCGATATTGAGCAAGCCACCTTGCTCGCGCGCGATGGAGAGGTGAATGAATTGCCGCCGCTGCCCAAGGAAGAGTTGGCAGAAAAAATTCTGGATGTTGTGGTGGAACGATTGAAATGAAAGCAAATCGTCTTTATACTTTAATCAAGGAGTGCTTATGACCGAATCCATCCGTGCGATTGAGTATGCGCGCCAGAATCGTGAGCGTCACCTTGCCGAGTTCAAAGAGTTGCTCGCGATTCCCAGCATTTCGACGTTAGCACAACATCGTCCCGATATGCAACGCGCGGCGGAATGGCTCGCGCGCCAATTGATCGGCCTCAATTTCCAAAACGTCGAGATGATGCCAACGGCGGGGCACCCTGTGGTGTACGGGGAATGGTTGAATGCCCCCGGCAAACCCACGGTGTTGATTTACGGACATTACGATGTTCAACCGGTTGATCCGCTCAACGAATGGACATCGCCGCCGTTCGAGCCGACCGTGCGTGGTGATAACATTTACGCGCGCGGCGCATCCGATATGAAAGGGCAGGTGCATGCGTTCTTAAAGGCGTTGGAAGCCTTGGTTCGCAATGAAGGATTGCGTATCAATGTCAAAGTGCTCATCGAAGGCGAAGAGGAAATTGGCTCGCCAAGTTTGGGCGCATTCATTCAGCAACACAAAGAAAAGTTGAAATGCGATGTTTCTCTCAACGCCGATTCCGGCATCACGCGCCCAGACTTGCCTTCGATTGTGTACGGCTTGCGCGGGTTGGCGTACTTTGAGGTATGGGTCTATGGACCTGCGCAAGATTTACATTCCGGTTCGTTCGGTGGCTCGGTGGCAAACCCGGCTACCGTGCTGTGCGAACTCATCGCCGGGATGCACGACAAGGATGGGCGCATCACCTTGCCCGGCTTTTACGACCAGGTGCGACAACTCTCGGAGGAAGAGCGGGCAGAATTGGCGCGGTTCCCGACCACTGACGAAGAGTGGCGCAAGACAGCCGGCGTGCCAGAGTTGTATGGCGAAAAAGGATTTACCACGCGCGAACGATTGGGCGCGCGTCCAACCCTGGAGGTCAATGGTCTTTTGGCGGGCTTTACCGGCGAGGGCGCGAAAACCGTTTTGCCGGCAAAAGCGATGGCAAAGATTTCAATGCGGCTTGTTCCATATCAAGATGACCAAGCTGTGGAAGAGCAACTCAAAGAATATTTGCGTCGCAATGCCCCGCCCACCGTGCGCTGGGAAGTGAAAAAATTTGTGAGTGGTCCAGCGGTGTTGATGCGACGCGATTCACCCTATATGCAAGCCGTCATCTCGGCGCTCGAAAAAACCTTTGGCGTCAAGCCAGTGTTCAAGTTGGAAGGGGGTAGCGTGCCGGTCGTGAGTATGATTCACGATATTCTCGGCGTGGATTCGTTGATGATGGGCTTTGGCTTGCCCGATGATAACTTGCATTCACCCAACGAAAAAATGCACTTGCCCAATTACTATCGTGGCATTGAGGCGTACATCCGGTTCTTTGACGCGATGGCGGGATGAAGAACTGATGTTACGTGCATTTCACCGCAGAGCACGCTGAGAACGCAGAGGATCAAAACATTTTTTCGCTTGGCGTCTAAAGTGTGTTAATAACTCACCTTACGCGATTTTACCAGCGCGCACGGAGAACACAGAACTCTGTGATCTCTGTGGTGAATAAATCGTTGACCGCGTAACATCCGTTAATAAGAAATCCGGGTCTCTGGATGAAACCCGGATTTTTTATTTTGCGATCAAGCGAATCCGCGCGCCACACGTCAATTCTGGCGGAAGGAGAAACCCATTGCCGTCCGGATACAAGGTAAGGTTTTCGTTTCGAAATCGAATACGATCGTGGCCCAATCGCTCTATCTCTAACGTCAGCGCAAAAATTCCCTCGCCACGCCGAACCAGATGTTCTTCCATCGTATTGCCGCCCTGTTCTGGGTGCGCTAGGATGATCATTCCCCAATCCATTGTCAGGCGATAACCCACTACATCATTCGCCACGTTGTGTACACGTTTGGGTTCGCTCCCAAGTAAGGCGCGGTACGCATCGCGGGCTTGCTCAAGTTGTCGCGCAACGACAATCACTTCTTTCACACGCGCGCGACTGCCCATGCCTTCGGTTGCCGGTTCGATGCGTAATGCGCGTGGTGTGTCGTCTTGGATGAGAAAGGGCATCAAGCCAACGGGCGACCCTTCAAACATTGCCGTGTGCCATTCGACGCGTTGACCATCTGGACGCACGCGCGCCCCAGCTTGCGGATCGTTGTACGCGAGCGATGTTTTCAAACGGGCGACATCGTTGGCAATGTCGTTGGATGCCAGCACAAAGCCGGCAAATCCTTCGCCCACCCGCAAACGCGCCACACCCGCGCGCCAAAAAGTTTGTGCCGCCAGCGCCGCGTCTTTGAATGCGACCAGTTCGATATAGGTGCCATCGGCAAAAGGGACCAGCGCGTTATGACTGCCAAACGCCGGATGTTCGCCGCCGGCGTGCACCTCGAAACCAAGCCGACGATAGGTTTGCATCGCCGCTGTCAGATCATTGACCAACACAATGAAATGATCAAAGCCGGATATTGTCATCGTTGAGTACTCATCGTTTATGATTCAGATGGCTTGGGGTAGGTGGGTTTCGCCCCAAGCCCGGAGCTTCTGGAGCAAGGGCTTTTCAATGAAAGAGTAACTCGATAATCCAAACAGAATAGCGGTGATAATCATCCCCAACAAAGCAATGAAATGGTTGAGGGGATCGGGAGTGACAAACCACGACCAAACTAGTCCCAGGGGTGCCAGAATCGGAACATGCGAGAGATAAATTGAGTACGAAGCATCACCCAAAGACTGCAAACGAGCGGGCAGAACAATTCTGCCCGCTGCCTCCAGCGCCGTTACGCCATACACGATCAGTACAGCGGGAAAGCCAAAAACGGAAACCCGGTTCCAATTGGATACTCCCTGACCGGCGGGGAGCGGACTGAGATAGAGGATTCCGCCGACCAATAAAACGATTCCTGCGACGAATGCCGCTAGTCCTAGTTTGTGAAAATTGCGATGGTACAAGACACCGATGAAACAACCGGCGATAAATTCGTAGGTGTGTGGATGAGTTACAAGATTAAAACTAGTTTCGCAACTTGAAAAGTGACAATAGAGTTGCCCTAGGGAGACAAACATTGCCCAGCCTACTAGAGCAATGGTCAAGTGGTTTTCTTTGAGCCAAAGCACAAACAAGGTGAACACCAAATAGAAATACACCACATGCACGAGTGACCACCCCACATTGATGAGGGGGGTCAGGTCGCTGGGTAATAGTAAATAGGAAGCCAGAATGTCCACGCGATTGCCTTGGGCGGAATTCACCAACTTGGGATTGATGAGATACACCACCAGCGCAATGGTGGTGTAGAACCAATACAACGGATAAATACGCACCACCCGGTCGAACGCAAAGCGGAGTGCATTCTTTGCCGAACGGAACTTGCCTTGCGTAACAATGACCATCATCAGACCGCTGATGACAAAAAATACATCCACCCCGCCAAAACTATGGGTGAGCCAGCTAGGAATGATGGTCGCTGTTGAACCATATTTTAGTTCGATGAGGGTCAGATGTAGCCAAGCCACCGCCAAGATGGCGAGGGCGCGTAGGATTTGAATACTCACTAGCCGCTTTCTTTTCAAGTCAAATCTCTATTCGGTGTAAAAATTGTACGGCGGTGTTTGCGCATAGAGTGCGTACTTGACCAACATCCGCACCGACGTCCAATACTCGGTAACCAAATCGCCGTAGGGATTGGCATAGATGGGCACTTCCATATCCAGTGAAGTGTAAACACCCTGCTCTAGGTCTTTTTGAGTAATTGGATTGATGGCGGCGTTTGCGGTTACCCATTGCACACCCCCGTCGCCGTGGGCGGAATCCACGATGTATTTGGATTGATTGATCTTGGGCAAGCGCATTGGAGCGGTGGGAGTGGCAGAATTATTTTGTGCCAGCAAGGCACTGACCCCGCCGATGTTGTGAACGATGAGAGGCAGAGGATCAAAATCGTACACAATCGAGCCGTTGACCAACTCCCCAGCGACAAACGTCGAGCCACGCAACCAAAACAGATGGTCGTTGTATTTTTGGGACAGCCTGTCTAGGATCGCGTTGAACACCAATGACTTGCGAGCGTTGTGTTCAATGAGTTTGTCGTACGCGCCTTCGGACACCGGGACGGTTTTGATGAATTGAATCACTTGGCGGCCATTGAGGGTTTGCTTGCCTTTGACAAAGCGACCTTGCTCGTACTTTTTGCCATCGAGATAAAACGGATGAACATCAAACGTCATGGGGACATCTACTTCTAATCCCTCAAACACGCCGTCCACTAATCCTACCATCACCGAGTCACGAAAAGTGATTTGGAAGTCAATCGCCAACCCCGTCGCGTTCTCCATCACCTTGCGCATCAGTTTGAAACCGCCCACATTGTACGCCTGATCAATGCGCACCGGCGGCGTCTTTTGTCCCCGTTTCATCAATTCCCGTTCGATTTCCGGGGCACGAATATCGTGGGTGAAGGAAATGATGTCGGCTTGGTGCGTGCGCAAGTTGTACGAGATGATGGTCTGTGAGCCGATGATCGCCTTTTCGGTAAGCGGCGGCTCGTGCGTTTCGCCATAGCCAAAGAGCAAAAAGTTGATGCGCCCTTCGTTCAATTCGCGATCAACACGATGCAAATACTCGGGATCGCTTTTGGCAAGTTCGGTGCGACGCTTGCGGGCTTCGTTGACGAACGGCGTGAGCAAGGTATCGAGTAAAGTACGCGGATTCGTTTTGCTGGCGAGGTCGTCGAAACCCGGCGCGGCGTAACGTGGCGCATAGTCAAGCGGGCGTTGTGAGAGATCAGTGACGGGGACCGGGCTGGGTTCTAACGCGTGTTCCGGAAATTCCGTTGGCGGAATCACTTGGAGAAAAGCATCGGTGAGGTTTGAATCGTGCTGAACAGTTTGAATGTTTTGAAAAGTGGTCAAACCAATATAAATCAAGGTGACGAATCCTACCAGTGCAATCATCAACGCGGCAATGCGTTTGTGGCGGCAAAGCATTTTTTCTTTGTGCTCCCGAGTATAGAGTCATACCGGCGCGCACCTTATCGAACCTCGAATGATGAGGCACTCGATCTGTGACGAGACCACCGGTACTTGCATTATATCCGCATCGCCCGATTTTCTCAAAAACAAGTTTACGGCGAGAAATTAGGAATTTGTGGATTGGCGGCTGGATTAGGCGACATTGCCTGGATGAACAACAATGCTGCTGGCCGATCGCTGGTGTACTGAAAGCGAATGCTCTGGGTCGTCAATTGCCTGCCGGTCTGACGCACCGCGATTGTGCCATCTGCCGAAGTTACCTCGTAACGCATCGTCGGGTCAAGCCCTTTTATGAGCACACGCCGATTTGCCCACGCGACATTGCCACGAAACAAGAAAACGATGCCCTTGCCAGCAGTCGGATCATAGAATTGCATCGCGTCCGGCTCCTCCGGCGGCTCAACGTCTTCGGTGAGATCGTTTTGCGGCAAGAGTTTATAGTTCTTGCCTTGCGCAATGATCGAACGATAACTCTTGTAGCGTTCGATTTCGGAAGCGATTTCTGTGCGCAAGGTAGCACTCAAGCCGGCAACGCTCGTTGAAATCCCAAACGCACCCATCATCCGACTGCGTAGCCACGCGCGCAGCGTGAGTGGATCGTTTTCCACAGAAGCCAGATGTTCAAAAAACGATTCAACCAGCCATGAGTTGAGGTACGCCGACGGAAAAGGATAACTTGCGCCGGTGATATGATACCGCACGCGATAACTCGGTTCGGTTTGATCGCTCAGCCAAGCGATGTCAGTCCGCCGGAGGAGAGCGTAATCCATGCGATGTCCCCCACTTGCGCAATTTTCGATAATGAGATGAGGAAACTCTTGGCGGAGATCGTCCAAGATTTCGTACAACCCCATAACGTGCAAATAATTTCCATCGCCTGCTTGGTGGGGTGGATCGCAGGACATCCACACGTTATTGTCCCACTTGAGCCAATCTACATTGTATTCACGAATGATCCGAGTGAGCCATTCCTTTGCCCATGCGCGCGCGCCGGGATTGCCAAAGCAGAGGTTCGCTGTGCGCGCCGTGTTGGGCGGCGGCGATGCGTAAATGTCCGTACTGGGTGCAAGCCATTCCGGTTGAATATCCACCCCCAACTCGATGGCATCCAAATCTACGCGCTCCGGCTCCACCCACAATCCGAATTTCATTCCTTGGCTGTGAACGTAATCGGAAAAGGCACGCAAGCCACTGGGAAATTTATCTGGATTCTCACGCCACGTGCCTAGCCCAAAACTAAAATCGGCGCGGCGAGGCGATTTCTCGTACCAACCCGCATCCACTACAAAGACTTCTAAACCCAGTTCCGCCGCTGCGTCCACTTCGCGTTTGAGTTTTATTTCGTCAATGTTGGTGTAAAAGGCAAACCAGGTGTTGAATTGCGTCCAAGGGAAATTAACTGGTAGTTGGCGTTGCAAATAGGTGCGAACAAAATGGTGTGATTCATTCGCGGCATCGTCAAGGTCGCCGCGATAAAAGCCGATAAAGCGGCGCGGCGCGCGAAAGATTTCTCCCGGCGCCAGCGTGTGCCGAATGCCTTGGAGACCGGCGTGCAGCGTGGTGCGATCGCCGTCGCGCGCCGCGCCGAGTTCCCAATCACCCGACCATTCGATCCCGCCGAACATTCCTTCGCGCAAGTTGGGCGCGGCAAGCGTGAACCAGCCCATCGCTTCTTCGGATGAACGACCGCGTGAGCCGATGCTTTGGAAAACTCCTTGATCGAGTTTGATCGAACGCAAGCGCAAGATCGGTTCGGGTTGATTTTCGTTTTGCGTTTCGAGCGGTGGCGCGAGCCCTTGAACCCAATAGAGTGTCAATGGCTCAGCCGATGGTTTGAGCGCGACTGAAATCGAATCGAGTCGGGTGAGATCAGGTAAAGAGGTCTTGCCGGTGTTTTCGATTTCTGCCCATTGTTCGAGAACGGTGGTGCCGGGAAAGGCAACGTAATGCAGATGAACAACGAGCGGGTTATGCTTGAGCGCAATGATCAATTCCAACGACCCATCGCGATGAATTTCGGTTCGATACCCCAGCAACACGAAATCTTTGGCTGAACCGGTGATCGTTTGCCCGGCGATCTCCATATTCAATTCTGCGCTCGTGCCACTGCCGGGCGCAAGCCATTCGCGCCCGGTCAATCGGTTGGTGAGCCGAATGAGACGATAGCCGGTGCCGGGACGATAATCCATCCGGCGGCGAATGCCTGACGTGCCAATCTCCCACGTATTCGTCGTCGCATCGTAACCGATGTACGCGTCGGAGGATTGCGCGATGAGTTTGAGTGGCGCATCGAGCGGTGGGGTCTGCGCCTCGATCGGCGCCGTGGCACGGCACACCAACCAGACGACGATGGGTAAAAGAAATGGACGCGAGAAATGTTTCAGCATTGTTCGAAAAGATAGCATAAAAATAAAACGCGGACCAGTCCTTTGTCCGCGTTTGCTAGATGCCTGACTCGTTAGGGCAAGCGACTGAACCACAAGAGCGAAAGTGTACCAGCGAGCAAAATAAAAAGAGTGGCGGCGCCGGTAAAGAGGGCGGTCAGTTCGGTCTGCTCGGGTTTGAAAACAAGTCGGGTGCTCAAATTTTCGAACACACTTTTCAAATCGGTTTCCGTATCCGCGCGAAAATAATCGGCATCGGTTTTGTCGGCGATGGCTTTCATCACTTCTTCATCCAAACGGACGCGCACCAAACGTCCTTGAACGTTCAGCACCGTGCCCTCCGGCGTTCCCACACCAACCGTGTACACGCGCACCCCACGATTCGCCGCTTGTTCGATCACATCGAGTGGGCGAGGTCCCACATTGCTTTCGCCATCGCTCAACAGGACGATGATCGCAGGTGCGTACGTGCCGCGCGGGAGTGGGGTTGGCGTAGGGGTGGGTTCCGGCAGAATGAGTGCGTCGCCGCGACCGGTGGGAAAAGGCGTGGGTTTTTGTGTTGGGTCTTCCTGAATCGCGTCAAGAGAAGTGAGAATGCCACGCCCAATCGCGGTGCCGCGTTGTGGACTCAGACGATTGATGGCGGCAAGAATGGCTTCTCGATCGTTCGTGGGGGCTTGAACGACCGCGCTATTATCGCTGAATGAAACAATCCCGATGCGCACATTTGCCGGTTGTTTTTCAACGAACGCACGCGCGGCAATTTTGGCAGCTTCCATCCGCGAAGGTTTCATATCTTGGGCTTGCATACTGCCCGAGACATCAATCGTGAGAATGATGGTGCCTTGATTCGAGGGCAAGAGGACGGTGGCGGCGGGGCGAGCCAATGCGAAAATCAGAATGGTCAAGCCGATGAGAAAGAGGAAGGGGGGAATGTGCCGACGAATGCCAGGTCCCTTTCCCAGCGCTTCTTTGACGACCGAGAGACTGGCGTAACGCAGGGCGTATTGCGTGCGCCGGCGTTGCAGGATGATGTAGATAGCAATCAATACCGGCACCACGAGTAACAGCCAAAGTAAATTGGGCCAAAGAAAAGACATTTCCAACTCCCCAAAAGCCAAAGACGTTACGCCGCAAATGCGCTGGGGGTATGTTTGCGTTGTTTGCGCAACGTGGCAAAGCGAACGATTTCGCGTACGAGATCATCTTCGGTGGAGAGCGCCAGCACGTCCACCCCAACACGCCTGAAGGTAACGTTCAACTCGTATTCGCGCCGCCGCGCGGCTTCGATAAAGCGTTTGCGAAATTTTTGATCGTGGGTGTCAATGTACAATTGCTCGCCGGTTTCTGCGTCTTCAAAGATGATGGGACCGATGTCGGGCAATTCGATTTCCCGGCGATCGTACAAACGCACGGCGAGCACTTCGTGATTTTGGCAAAGCACGCCTAGCGGCTTGTCCCAGCCCGGCGTGCTGATGAAATCCGAGATGATAAAGACGAGGGAGCGGCGACGGATGATGCGCACTGCCGTCTCAAGCAAGGTGGTGAGATTGGTGGCGGGGGCATGTTTGAGACGCGGTTGATGGATCAAATCATTGATCAACCGCAACACTTGAACCTTGCCGCTTTTTGCCGGGATGACCTGCTCCACTTTGCCGGTGAAAAAGATGGCGCCCACCCGATTCCCTTGCCGGGTGAGCAACCGCGCCAGCACGGTCACGAAATCAATCAGCATATTGCGCTTCATCGTGTGGATGGTTCCAAAATCTACCGAAGGACTGAGATCGAGAAGAAACCACGCTGTGATTTCGCGGTCTTCGATGTACTGGCGCACGTACGGAACTTGCATTCGTGCGGTAACATTCCAATCAATGTAACGGATGTCGTCATTGAATTGGTATTCCCGTAGATCGGCAAAATCCAGACCAAAGCCGTGAAAGAGTGTGCGATAGTCGCCTTGAAGCAAGCCATCGAGCCGGCGAATGACCGTCCAATCGAGGCGCTGGAGAATTTTGACCGGCTGACGCTCGGTGGTTTCTTCGGGCGCAGTCGCCGACATCTCAACTCACCTCTTGACTCTGCATCACATTCGTGTGGGTTTGCAGAGGCACGGCTGGCAAGGGGATGCGATCCAGAACACGCTGGATGATCATATCACTCGTGATATTGTCCGAGATGGCTTCGTACGAAAGGACAAGCCGATGGCGCATCACATCGTGTGCCATATCCACCACATCTTGCGGCAGGACGTAATCGCGTCCGCGCACAAATGCCAACGCGCGCGCGGTGATGATGAGATTGATCGAAGCGCGCGGGCTAGTGCCATACATGATGTACTGGCTGGTTTCCGGAATGCCAAACTTGTCTGGCTCGCGGGTGGCGGATGCCAAACGCACCGCATACTCGATGAGCGAAGGGTCCACGTACACCTCGTTGACTTTTTGGCGGAGTTCAATCAGTTGCTGAGTGGTGACCACGGCTTTGACGGGCTGAAACGCCGTTGCCATTCGTTCGACGATGACAAATTCTTCTTGCGCGGAAGGATAATCCACCAACACTTTCATCATAAAGCGATCCACCTGGGCTTCGGGCAAAGGATAGGTGCCTTCGGTTTCGATGGGGTTTTGGGTTGCCATCACCATAAACGGTTCGGGGACGCGATAGGTTTCGCCGCCAATCGTGACTTGGCGCTCTTGCATCACTTCGAGGAGGGCGCTTTGCACTTTGGCGGGCGCGCGATTGATTTCATCGGCGAGCAAGAGATTGGTGAACACTGGACCCAGCGAGGTGTTAAACTCGCCGGTTTTCTGATTGTAGATGCGCGTGCCGACTAAATCGGCGGGAACCAGGTCGGGCGTGAATTGGATGCGCTTGAAGGTGCCGTGAATGGCTTCTGCCAATGTTTTGATGGTCAACGTTTTTGCCAGCCCCGGCACACCCTCAACCAGCAAGTGGCCTTGGGACAGAATTGCCACCAACACACGTTCGAGCAAGTGGTCTTGCCCGACGATCACTTTTTTCACCTCGTACAACACCTGTTCCATCAGGGGGGCTTGCTCCGGTTGCTTGATTTCTTCGGTCATTTTTCCTCCAGTGGCTGGTTAGTCGCTAGTCGTTAGTTGCTAGTCGCTAGTGGTTAAATCATTCGTGAAATAATATTCGGGGGATTCATTGATTTTCTTCAAGGATTTGACCAAGCCCTGCAACATCGCAGCGATTTCGTCGGCTTCTTGGATGCACCTGACCGCTTCTGCCTCCGCACAATATTGCAAGCGTTTTGCAATTTCAAATCCTGTAGCAACCTCACTGGCAGATCGGATTGCCAAACGAAGGAATCGTTGGTATTCGGTGTCGTAACCGCTTGCAGCGCCTTCCGCAATGTTGAGAGGAATACTTGTAGCGGCACGGCGAATCTGGCTGGTGAGTCCATAAAGTTCATACGGCGGGAACCGGTTGGTAACCTCATAGACCTTGGTTACAAAATCCATTGCCCGTTGCCATACTTTGAGGTTGCGATAATTGCTCATTTGTCTTTACCCCCTCCTGATTAACAACTATTGCCTAACGACTATTGACTAACAACTATTGCCTAACGACTAATGCCTAGTATGGGGGTGTGCCCCCGGCAGCCGCCGCCGCCGTTTCAATCGTTACGGCAAAACCAATGCCGATAAAAACATCTTGATCGGTGGGATTCAACAATGAAGAAACAATGCCCACCACTTCGCCATTGCGATTGACGAGTGGTCCGCCCGAGTTGCCGGGATTGACCGCCGCATCGAATTGAATCAAGCCGGTCATCGTGACGCCGGTCTTGGGCGATGTGAAACTGCGATTCAAGCCGGAGACAACGCCGGCGGTGAGTGAGTTGGTAACGCCAAAGGGATGGCCTACCGCAAACACCTCATCGCCCACGCGCAAGCCGCCCGACCCGGCAAGGACAGCCGGTTGCAAATCGTCTGGGATAATGCGTGGACGCAAGACGGCGAGATCGTTTTCCGGCACTTTGGCGATGACGGACGCTTCACTGTTACTTCCATCGTAAAAAGTTACTTGGACTTCGACGGCATCGCGCACAACGTGGAGGGCGGTGAGAATCAAGCCGCTTTCATCAATCACCACGCCGGTGCCGAGCGATCCTTCTTGTTTGCCGCTGGTGGTAACCACCATAGCGCGGACGCGAACAACGGAAGGAATAATGTTCGCGTATGCAATCGAAGCGAAGGAGGGACGTGGCGTGGCGGTTGCCATGGCGCGGAAAACGGCGGCGTTAATGTCGCGTTGGGTCAAGCGTTGTGGCGGCGGCTTGCTCGAATCGTACGCCAGCATCATTGAAAAGGCGAGGAGTGCACCGGCGAGGATGAGAAATATGCTGTGGAATCGCGTATAGAAATTTTTGAGGCGTTGGCGCAGTCGTTGCAGGCGAGTGGGTGGTGGCGGTGGCGCAGGTTGGGGTCGCGGACGTTCGGTCGGCCAGGGTCTCATTTGTCGCATGGGATACCACGCAATTCTAGGAGCAAGCGCTCCATTCTAGAGATTACTACGCAGAGCCGACGAAGAAAGATTGGTAAGAAACTATCTGCGGAGTGATTCGATTGTCGCAATTTTATAGAGGATTGTCAATAGCCCTCGTATAAAACTTTGATAAATTGTTCCTGAGAATTTGCTAATCTTTTTTACGCCTAGACAGTTTGTTTGTCGGCGATTCTTCTGCCGGTTCGATTGTGTAACTACCCGGTCCGGTTTGTTTAAAGCGCAAAGATTTACCACGCCACAACGCGCCCAGCCCGGTCAGCAAGAAACCTAACCCCACTCCTCCCCAGCAGACACCAAATATCACCGCGAACCAGATGTCCTGTGCCGCACGGAGTGCACTCATCAGCACCATGCCTGCCACGAACACGGCGAATCCGCCAATGCCTACCAGCATCACGTTCGCGCCAAAGCGCGTCAAGAGTTCTTGCGGCGCGAACATTGTAACAAGCGTAACGAAGAAGGTCGCCAGCAAGCCGACCGGGAATCCCCACGCGTTGATTTGGTACATAAATACTGCGCTGAACAACGTGCCCACACCGGCAAACATCGCGCCAATGAAAACTTGACCGACGCCGCTTGATTCCCCGGCGATCATTTGGCGTACGCCCAATCCCAGAAAGACTGCCCCCAGCACTTGAAAGACGCCAAAAAAGAGTACCAAGAAGATTTGGGTCTCGATATTATTGGGGTCCATTATTTCGATTATTCTCTCCGCGTTCGCGCAGGCGATCAACGAGGGTGGAGTAAAAGTAGGTGCGTGGTTGAAAGCGTGCAAAATGGGCGACATGCTGGCTGGCTTGTACCAGAACCTCATCACCATTCTGCAATTCAACGTCAATCTGTCCGTCAATGGTGAGAATGGCGTTGTGATCGGTTTCCAGCCGGAACAACACGCGCGATCCTTCCGGCAACACCAGCGATTTCAGTTGGCTGAGGTAGGGTGCAATGGGGACCAGAACGAGGGTTTTGACTTCGGGAGCGAGAATGGGACCGCCTGCCGCAAAAACGTACGCGGTCGAGCCGGTCGCAGTCGAAACAATCGCGCCATCGGCAACAAAGGTTTTCAAAAAATCGCCATCAATGCACGTCGCCAATCGAATCACGCGCGCCAGTTTGCCGCGCCCCACCACCACATCGTTGAGGGCTTCAAACTCGCCAATCGTTTTGCCGTTGCGCGTACAGATCGAATGTAACATCGTGCGCTCTTCCAGCCAATAACCGCCTTCGCTGACCGCACGCGCATCGAATTGTTCCGGCGTCCATTCCGACATAAAGCCCACGCGTCCAAAGTTGACTCCCAGAATCGGCACGCCGGCGGGTGCGCACGCACGCGCGGCACGCAACAAGGTTCCATCACCGCCGAGGGTGATGGCAAGGGTGGCATGCGCCGCGTGCTGAATGATGGTCGCTTCATCCCACGCCGAGATGAGCGTAACTTGCATTCCCCGTTGTTCGAGTTGGGCTGCCCATTGCTGGGCAAGCGTGAGCGAGTGAGGAATCTTGGGGTGATGGAGAAGTAGAATGTGTTTCATCATAATCATTATACCACTTTTCTTGGCTCGCTCGAAATGTGTTATAATCCCGGCAATGACGAGTCGCAATCGTTTTGAAACAATTTTCTTACTGTTGCTGATTTTGTTAGCCGCCGCCTTACGGTGGTATCGTTTAACCGCCCAAGACATTTGGGGCGATGAAGCGTTTAGTATTTGGCTTAGCCAACAACCCCTTAACGTGGTGCTTGCCGGTGCCTCGGATACGCATCCACCCTTTTATCCGTTTCTGCTTTTCCTCTGGCTTCCGCTGGCTGGCACCACCGCGTTTGCCACGCGCACCTTGTCGGTGCTAATCGGCATTCTGGCTGTCCCACTCGTTTTTGTTTTGGCAAACCGATTGACGCAACGTCCACGCGTGAAATGGTTCGCGGTGATCCTGATGACCGTCTCGCCGTTGATGGTTTATTACAGCCAAGAAACGCGGATGTACGAATTGGTTGCCGTCCTTGCTTTGGCATCTACCTATTTTGTGCTGCGCATGAACGAAGAAATCCACCGCCGTGCGCCCCTACTGTATTTTATTTCAACACTGTTGGCGATCTATACCCATTATTCTGCCTTCTTTGTCCTCGTCGCGCAAAATATTTTTGTGTTGAGGCGTGTTCGCCATCAGCGCACCACGCTGGTACGCTGGCTGGGAGTGCAGGGCTTGATCATCGTTGCATATGTGCCGTGGATCGTTGTCCAGACCGCGTTCCTGCGTGAAAAAGCCAACGCGCGATTCGAGGAATGGGGATGGGCAGGCATCGAAATGATTTTTGGCAAAACGCTTTTGGCGTTCAGCGCGGGATTGACCACCGATTTTCCGGTCGCGCGTCTCGCGGCGATTCTTTGTCTGGCATTCAGTGCACTGGGAATTTACACGCTCATCCGTCGCCGCGAATCTCGGGCGTGGCTTGCGCCAATGTATGCTCTTGTTCCGGTAACAATCGCGTACATCGTCAATCCGATTATGCCGTTTTTCTTTGAGCGCTATGTGTTGGTCGCGTTGCCGGGATTCTTGCTCCTGATCGCATTCGGACTCGATTACTTGGACGAGTTGGATCACCGCGCGCAAATCGGAATGACGATGGCGTTGATTTTCATCGCGCTGTTTGCGAACGGAAATTTCTATTTCGATGAAACTTATGCCAAGGGCAAGTATGGCAAGATGATGGCATACGTATCCCAAAATGCCCAGCCCAGTGATGTTTTGATTTTGAACAATCCACTCCAGAAACCGCTGTATCAATATTACGCGCCCGCGAACGTGCCGGCATATTTTTTCCCGGACGGCGGCGCATCGTTAGAAGAGCCACCGGTACGCAAGCAACTGGAAACGCTCGCCCAAAAATCGTCGCGAGTGTGGTTGGTGATGTTTGGCAATCCCGCCGAGTACGATCCGACCGGCTATTTGGAACGCTGGTTCGGCGCGAACGCATTCAAAAGTTATGTCGGGGGTTACGTAGATGCGCGACTGATCTTGTACACAATGGCGAGCGCGCCACCGGCGATTCAACGTTCAACGCGCTATCGGCTGGGCGACCACATTCAATTGATCGGGTACGATTTGAATCAAGCCGATCTGACCCCGGGGCAAACGCTCTTGTTAACCTTGCATTGGAAAACAAATGCGCCGATGGCGCAACGGTACACCGTCTTTGCGCATGTGATTGGCGGGGTAAATCCGGCAACCCAATCGCCGGTGTGGGCGCAGATGGATAGCGAGCCAGTCGGTGGCTCGCGTCCAACGGATACGTGGCAAGTGAACGAAACGATTGATGATCGCTATGGTTTGCTGATTCCATCGCACACGCCACCGGGCGAGTACCTCATCGAAGTGGGAATGTACGATTCGGCGACGTTAGCGCGTTTGCCGGTGTTTGATGAAAACGGCAATCGTTTGCCAGACGATCGTGTGATTCTGGGTACCGTGCGCGTGGTGGCGCGATGATCCAAAAACCTTCGCGTTGGTTTGAACTGGGGACGTTCACCGTCATTGTTTTACTTGCCGCATTTCTGCGCGTGTATCGGCTCGATCAACTGCCGCCCGGCTTGCATTACGACGAAGCATTCAACGCCACGATGGCACAACGCGTTCTCGCCGGCATCGAGCGCCCCATCTTTTTCACCGAAGATTTGACCGAAGAGCCGATGGCGATTTACATCACGTCGCTATCGTTCGCGCTTTTTGGTACCAGTCCTTGGTCGTTGCGGCTGGTTTCGGCGATGGCGGGGATGCTCACGGTTGCCGCGTTATATTTCTTGGCGCGCGTCTTGTTTCAATCGCGGCGGGGTGCTGCGCTGGCATCGTTCACGTTAGCGATTTTGTATTGGCACGTCAACTTTAGCCGGCTGGGAATGGAGCCAATTTTTTTGCCGCTCCTGCTGACGCTGGCGATGGCATTTTTGTGGCGCGCGCTCAATCGTCGTGGGACACGGGACTATGTGCTTGCCGGCGTTTTTCTCGCCGCCACGCAGTACACGTACAAAGCCGCGTTATTCGTGCCGATTCTCATCGCAGCGTTTATCGGTTTAGAAATCCTTCTCGATCGAAAATTTTGGCGACAACAATGGCGCGGATTGATGCTTGGCGCAATCGTCGCCGTTTTGTTTTTTGCGCCGCTTGGGTTATACTTGGCAACACATCCCGAACAGTTTTGGGAGCGGCCCGGCAGCGTGACTGCCACGATGACTAGCGAAACAATCGTTGATCACACGATCAAGGTTGCCGGCATGTTCTGGGTGCACGGCGATGACAATCCGCGCAGTAATTTGCCTGGCCGTCCTGCGCTCGATCCATTTCTAGCGATGGGTTTCGTCGTCGGTGTCATAGTCAGCGTAACGCAGATTCGTAAAACTCGAGCGCGATTCTTGTTGCTGTGGCTTGTGGTCATGTCGTTGCCCAGCGTACTGACCGATTTCGCACCGCACTTTGGGCGCAACATTGGGGCAACACCAGCCATCGCACTCATCGTAGCGTACGGATTTGTGTTCATCGTTGATCAAGCGCGCCACAAGATTTTTCTGACGACGGGCTACTGTTTACTGGCGATGGGTCTCGCCTTCAGCGCATTCACAACCCTCAACGATTATTTCAATATCTGGGGCGCACGCACCGGCTTGTTCGATTCGTTTGATGTTGGTTTGCTAACGTTGGCACAAAAATTGCGCGACCAACCCGGCGATGCGCTTTATCTTTCGCCCATAGATGCCCATCATTATACAATTCAATTTGGCCTCGCCGGGCGCACGGCAGCCAGTTTCGATGGGCGGTCGGCGTTGGTTATCTCGCCCAAGCCAGCAACGTACGGCATCGTTACGCGCGATGATCCGCAATCGTTGACGCGCTTGCAAACGATTTTTGAGCGCGGTCGCATCATCGAAACGATTGACGATTGGACGGGCAAACCGTACGCCACGCTTTATCGCGGGGAAGGCACACCGCGCGTTGCACCGCAACAAATCGTTGGCGCGCAACTAGGCGATACCATCGAATTGATCGGTTATGATATGGTGCGCGAAGGGAACACCATCGTGTTAAAAGTGTACTGGCATTGTCTTGCTCCAACGCGCGATGACTGGACCGTGTTTGTGCATCTCATTGACGCGCAAGCGCGGATGTGGGCCCAAGACGATGCGCGCCCCGGGCATCATTCTTACCCTACACCACGTTGGCAACCGGGCGAAATTATTTTGGACGAATATCGTTTGACCATTCCGGCTGATGCGCCGCGCGGTGACTATCAGATTGAAATCGGAATGTATCATCTTGAAACTGGCGCGCGCGTTCGCGTGAGGGATGCGTCCGGCGCGCCGATGGAGAGTAACCGTGTCGTTTTCGAGAGAATCCCGTTACCGTAACTTTGCTTCAATGAGCGACTATGACCAGCCGCCGCGTTCCCGCCCCACCGGCTTGATTGTGGTTGGTGTGGCTGTCGTGCTGGCATTGGGTTGTTGCTGTCTGGGGCTTGTGATCGGATTGTACTTTGGCAGAGGTGGCGCAATGTTGGCGGATACGTTCGCCACGAATGTGCCTAGTATCGGTGCGCCGGCTCCCACCCCAACCTTGGATAAGAATGCGCCAGTGCCAGCCAAGCGAGCCGGTCGAATGGATAATGGATTGGAGTTGACGGTGGTTGGCTTGCAACGTCCGCTCAAGGTGCAGGGGACCGTCCCGATTCCCGCCGATCAACAATTGATCTTGGTCACGGTCAAGATTCGCAATACCCAATCCACCGGTGCGCCGCTCAAAGTGACAGCGAGCGAATTCACGCTCAAGGGGGATGGCGGGCTCACGTACCCACCGAATCCCAAGACAGTAACCATTCCCAACTTGCTCACCGAACTCAATCTTGCGCCGGGCAAAGAAGTGGAAGCCGAATTGATTTTCCAAATCGCGGCGGATGATTCCGGTCTGAAATTGATCTGGAAGTCCGGCACGCAAACGCGCACCTTTTTGCTGGAGTGATGATTCTTCTTTTTGCTGCGATCGTCTGGCTGGTTGTCTTGGGCGTTGCGCTGTTGCGCCGGCGCACAAGCGATGTGTGGCGTGAGGTCTTGGCGATTGGGATCGTTGGTTTAGCCACCGCCGGCTTTTTCTGGCGACTGCTTGCCGGGCAAGTGTGGATGCCCGCCGGCGGTGGTGATCTGGCACAGTTTTTGTATCCCACGTACAGCTTCGCCGCCGCGTGGTGGACGCGCGGTGTGATTCCGCTGTGGAATCCGTACTTGTTTGGCGGAATGCCCTTTGTTGGCGATATTCAAGCCGGCTTGTTCTACCCGCTCAACCTCCTCACGTTTTTCATCTCCCAGCCACTCACCTTCCGCGATATGGAGTTTCTCTCTGTCCTGCATTTTTTTATCGCGGGGACCGGGATGTATGCGTTTTTGCGCTGGGGGCGTTGGCGAGGTTCGCTGTTCAAGGTTCCAAGTTCAAACTTGGAACCTGACACTTTGAACCTAAAACCCTTCTCCGCGCTTGCTGGCGCAATCGCTTTTGAATTCAGCGATCTGTTCATCACTCACTTTGGCAACTTGAACTTGATTGCAGTGGTGGCGTGGATGCCGCTGATCTTGTTGTGCTATCGCCGTGCGGTTACCGATCGGCGCCCCAGTTTCGCGGTGGTTGCCGGCATTTTGCTGGGAAGCGCGTTCCTTGCCGGGCACATTCAATCGTTTCTGTTTATTGTGCTAGCCCTCGCGCTACTTACCCTTTTTCAAACCTTGGAAGCCAGCCAGCCACAGTCCCCTGCCGACCGCCGGCTGCCTACGGCTTACTGCCTCCTGCTTTTAGTGATCTCGTTTGGCATTGCTGCACCCGTCTTGCTTCCCAGTATCGAGATGGCGCAACTCACCACGCGCGCGACGTACTCGTATGAGCAAGCGGCGCAATTTTCGCTTCCGCCGGCGCAATTGATTGGATTGTTGGTGCCGGGATTTTTTGGACGTGGTCCGCAAAATGCGTGGGGACCTTGGGATCGCGTTGAGGTTGGTTATCTGGGTGTCTTGCCGCTGGTGCTCGCCTTCCTTGCGCTCATGCTGCGCCGAGATTCTGCCACACGATTCTTTGGTGCGTTGGCATTGGTGGGGCTTGCGCTGGCGCTGGGCGGGTACACGATTCTGCACGGCTGGCTTTATCAACTGGTTCCGGGTTTTGGACAATTGCGTGCGCCGGCGCGATTCATCGTCTTGATGGATTTCGCGCTTGCTACGCTCGCCGCGTTCGGCTTGGATGAGTTGCTCCGCTCATTGCCGCGCGCCAGCGAAATGATTTTCAAACGCATCGTTCGCGCCGCGCCGTGGGTGTTCTGGCTGGTCGCTCTGCCGGCGGGTGCGCTCGCGTACTCGAATTTGATTTTGGGTCAAGGGCAAGACCCGGTCTTGTTCCAACGCATCGCCAATGCGACGAACGCGCTCGCGTTTTTTATTTTGCTGTTTGGTTTATCACTCGCGCTCCTTGTCGCACGCGGCACGCGCTTTTTCCATCCCCGGGGTTGGGCAACGCTTGCGCTCGCGCTCATCTTTTTCGATTTGTTTTCGCTGGGTGCGTACGTGGACGCCAGCACGGATGATCCCACGCGTGTCTTTGATCATCCTGAGGCGGTGGCATTTTTGCAAAGTGATGGCGAGATTTATCGGATTGATGCGCGCGAGACCGGCGTGGACAATCTTTATCCCGCCGATACATCTCTCTTGTATGGACTCTACGATGTTAACGGCGATAATCCGCTCGCCCTTGCCGCGTTCGATCAGTACTGGCAAGCGTTGGGTAGTCGCTCCGTGCGTGCGTACGATCTATTGAACATCAAGTACTTGATCGCGCGCAAAAATGTGCCAGTGGATCGAGAAAAATTCCGGCTTGCTTTTGGCGATGCGCCGGGATTCAACATTTACCAGAACACGCGCTTTGTGCCGCGTGCGTGGATCGTCTTTGATGCGCGCGTGGTCAACGATCCTGCGGCGGCGCTTGACGCGGTGCGTGCTGGCGATTTCGATCCGTTTCAACAAGTTGTCTTGGAACGCCCGGCGGGTAAATCTACGCCGACCAACAGCGCGTTCGCACAAATTGTGGGGTACGGTCCCAACGAAATCGTGTTGGACGTGCGGGCTGTGGGTGGCGGGATACTCGTGTTGAGTGAGGTGTACTATCCGGGCTGGCACGCGTGGGTAGATGATCGCGAGGTCAACGTGTTGCGTGCCAACTATTTGTTCCGCGCGATTGAATTGCCGGCGGAGGCGCGCCGGGTTCGCTTGCTCTACGATCCGCTGTGGTTCAAGGTGGGAGTGGTGCTATTGGTGTTCACATTCCTCGGCTTGGTAAGCGGAGGGTGGTGGGCGATAAAAACGGGGCGTTCGATTTGAACGCCCCGTTGATTATTTCGCCAACAATTCTTCCAACTTGAGAATGAACTGGCTCTCGGTCATGAACGCACTGTCCTTGGTGATGGGACCCAGCGAATTGCCGTACAGATTGCCATCCTTGCCCACAAAGTACGTTTCCGGCACACCCTTGATGCGATACTTTTGGCTAATCTCGCTTTGCAAATCGGTGCCGTTAAAATAAGTGATGTTGTATTGCTTGAGGTATTCCTTCGCCGCTGAATCGGTGTCCACGTAATCCACGCCGATGAACACGACCCCGCGATCCTTGTATTGCCGCCAGGTTCGTTCGAGAAAAGGGGCTTCATCCCGGCACGGCGGACACCACGATGCCCAAAAGTTGATGACCACCACTTTGCCTTTCAACTCCGATAATCGGATGGTTTGCCCTTCAAACGAGGTGATCTTGAAATCCGGTGCCGGACCAGACGAGGGTTGCGGTTCGTTACGGACCCGCAAACCCAACGCAAAAAAAATAAGGACGGCGATGACCAAAACAAAAATGAGCACTGGAATCCAACGAGGCACGCTTACAACTCCTTTAACTCTTTTTCGATCCGCTCGGCGTACTCTTTGGGAATTTCCGGCGCGCTAGCGGGGCTTGTTCCCGGCACCCCGCGACCGACGAGCCACGCGCGCACCGTAAACCACGCGACCGCCGCGCCCAAGATAATCCCAATGACCGGCAAGATGTACGCCAGCCAGTTGAATCCTTCCGCTGGCGGTGCGCCGAGCACCTGGGGTCCAAAGCGCGCGACAAACGCGTCACGAATCTGTTGCTCGTTCTTCCCCTCTTGCAACATCTTTTTGATGTCGGCGCGCCAATCCGCGCATGCTTGGGTGTTACACACATCGAGCGGGGTATTGGGACAGACGGGACAGTACAAGCCCTTGGCGATGCGATTCACTTCATCGTCAAGGTTAGGACTTTGAGCGTTCACTGGCACGCTCATCACCAGCGCACTGATCGCCAAAGCGATCAAGACCGCCCAAAACATCTTTGATGTTCGAATTTCGATGTTCGACCTCATATTTTTTTCAACCTCATTGTTCTAGTGCAACAACATGAAATAGTTGCATACCAGACCGATGGAAAAATGGTTACCGAGACAGCCAAGTTTCCACTACGCACTTTCATGTTGGTGCACTACTAGCGCACCCCATCGGACGCCCATGGCACGTAGGTTTGCCAGCGATGGATGAGGTACGGTTTTTGTTCTTCAAACGTCTTGGCTTGCGCTTGCACCACTTTTTCCACGGCGTCTAGTTTATTGCCGGTCTCGCGCAGAATCGTGGCGATGCGCGCATAGTAGAGCGGCAAGAGCGCGGCGGCAACTTTGTCCGGATCGTTTTCGCCTTTGTTGTACACCACCGCAAAGTCAAACACCGCCCGCGCCCACAGTTCGGAGCCAAACTGCGTTGCCCCACGTGCTTTATCTACCAATGCCCAGACTTGCTCCAGATTGTTGGGCGCGAGCGTACTGCGCCACAACCGGCGATAACGGCGCGCACCCGAATGAAAGGCATCGTTCAACATTTCGACGGTGATCGCGCCAGCCAGTTTCTGGCTTTCCACCACCGGCGGTTCGCCGCAGGTAGGGACCACGCGCACGGGCCGCGTTTCCGCCCAACGCCGGCGATAAATATCCATCATCCGAAAGAGTGTACCAACCGATTGCACAAACCCGGGATCGAATGCCACCGCCGCTTCGCGTTTGTTTTCGATTTTGGGCGACAAGGGAACTTGGCACATTCGCAAGTTTTCATTGATCGCAATGGTGGTAACCCAAATATCAATGCCGTGCCGCGCTACATCGGTTTCCCACACATCGCGCGCGTGGAGTTTGGCAGCCAGTTCACCCGAGACCGCAAAATCGCCCGCCATCGGTTCACGCACTTCGGTATGATAGAGCAGGCGAATGAGTGGATACGCGAGAATATCGTTTACCGCACCTTCGACCAACGGGCGCGCATACGCCGGAATGGCGTACTCGTACTCGCGATTCAAAATCGGCGAGGCGAGTTTTTGGATCCACATTGGCGTGAGACTCGTCAGATCGGCTTCCAGAAGGATGACGGCTTGTGCACCCACACTGCGCGCGATTTCAAAAATGGCGCGAACGGCACTTCCTTTTCCTTGAATGCCTTGATACGGGGTAACGATTTTGCGAACACCTGGCGGTACGGGTTGATTCAGCGCGATATGGACGGTTTCATCGGATGAGCCACCGTCCACCACGGCGATCACCGTTCTTAGATTTGGAAAATATTCGTGTGCGCCCGCCGCAGCGATATGAATGACCTGCCCAATCGTTTGTTCGTTTTTGTAACTTGGAATGCCAATCAACAAATCGGCGGTTCCAATCTCCGACAAGCGACGCTGACCGTCCAAGCGCAGCGACGTTTCAAACATGACCTTTTCTCCACTCTTATTTGGCAACCACGGTTCGTGCGGCGTCTTCCGGCGTGGTCTGCCCTTTCCACAGGTTGGCGAGCGCAGTGCGCCACGCTTCCGATACTTTGACGTACGCGGATGTGCGCGGCAGATACACCGCGCGGTCCATTTGCTCACGCAAAAAAGCCGCATAGTCGAAAGGTTCAATGGCGAGCAACAAGGCGATGCGGGTGGATGGTAAGCGCTGTGCCGCCCGCGACCATGCCACCAGTTGTTCCGTGCCGACGAGCCACTGAATCAATTGAGCAGCCGCCAGTTGGCGAACGGGCTCCTTGGTGATGATGGCAAATGCCCACCCCGTCGCTACGGAAGCCGTTTTACCATCGCGGGTGGGTAGCGGGGCGAATTGAATCCCGGGATATTGATGACGTTCGCTCAAATAACGCGATGCCGATACTTGCGCCATCGGGGCTTGGCCCGCTACGAACAACGCCCACGTTTCATCCACTGTTTTCAAACCGATGGTCGCATCGCTCAACAAGCCGGCATCGCGCGCGCGTTTGAAGAAGGTGAACACCAAGGTTGTGCTCGCCCAATCCAGGGGGGGCGCATCCCCCAAGGATGTTAGCGCGGCGTACTGCGCCAGAAACGCATCATCCCCACCGAGCGGCAACAGCAAGGGTTCTTTTTGCGTCAGGAAATGATCCCACGTGAGCGGCGGCTTTTTGATCACGCTGGTGTTATAGACGAGATGTTCAACATCCACCACGTACGGAACGGCCACCCACTGATCCCCATAGCGCGTGGCGCGTTGCGCAAACGGAAACATCTCGCTCACCCGTTCGGTGGGCAAAATATTTTCTAGCGGTTGCAGCAAGCCGGCTTGCGCGGCGAGCGGTATATCGGCAATATCCAACACGACGAGATCCGGCAATTGGGCTGGGACAACCGCGCTCGTCGTTTGCAAAAAATCGAGTAGCCCACCTTTATCGTAAGGTTTTTTCAAAACCGAATTGATGCGGATGTTTGGGTTTGCCAAACTGAACGCATCGAATTGTTTTTGCATAATGATTCCCGCCGGCGTCGTGCTGGGTGCAAACGCGGGAATCGTCCACAAGGTCAACGTGATCGCTGTAGTCGTCGAAATCGGCACCCGGGTTGCCGCACTCGGGACCCGTGTGGCGGGCGTAGCGATGGTTGGCGTTTGGGCAAGGTTGAGGGCGGCGCGCGGTGTGGGAGTGGTGAATTGAGTTGCCGGCGCACATGCCACCACGCTGAAAACGATCCAACAAAGAATCCCGGACCAAAACCATTTTGACTCTTGCCACGTGCGCATCATCAATATTATATCACAAGCCGTTTGGATTTGCATTTTTTGACCTTTTGGATAGAATCGTGCGTGGCTCTACGCAAACTTGCAATTCGCAGGAGGTTCCTCAATGGATCTAGCTCGACTTGTGCGCGCCATCCCCGATTTTCCCATCAAAGGGATTTTGTTCCGCGACATTACCACCCTTGTCCGTGATGGTGAGGCATTTCAAGAAGCCATTGATACGATGGTGGAACATTACCTCGACACCGACATTGAGGTGGTTGCGGCGATTGAGGCGCGCGGTTGGATCTTTGGCGCCCCCTTGTCGTACGAATTGGGCGCGGGATTTGTGCCGATTCGCAAGCCGAGCAAATTACCTGCCGAGACGATCAGTGTCTCGTACGCACTAGAGTATGGGACGAATACATTAGAGATGCACAAGGATGCCATTGTGCCCGGCACAGCGGTCTTGATTGTGGACGATTTGTTGGCAACCGGCGGTAGTGCCAAAGCCGCGTGTGAGTTGGTGGAAAAGTTGGGCGGCCAAGTGGTGGGCCTTGCATTTCTCATCGAATTGGTGGACTTGAAAGGGCGAGAAAAACTCAAAGGGTATGATGTTTTCTCAATGATTCAGTATGAAGGCGCGTAACCAATGAATCGTTCCAGCGACGAGGCGCACAGGAGTGCGCCTCGCTGCTTTTCTACCCGTATCTCAAACACGATTTTGGCGTCTAAAATAAGGAACATCTGTGATCCCCGAACAAGAGTTGTTGCGTCGTGCCCGCCAGTTTGAACCAGAGGCACTGGGCGTGATCTACGATCAATATAGTACCGCGTTGTATCGCTATGCCTTCCGCTTGTTGGGCAACGCCGATTCTGCCGAGGAATGCGTTGCAGAGGTCTTTAGCCGGTTGCTCAATGCTTTACGTCACGGCGGGGGCCCACGGGATCACTTGCAAGCGTATCTGTATCGGGTGGCGCACAACTGGATTACCGATCAATGGCGCCGCGCACCACCTCCGACGATTTCCTTGTCCACCGTTTTGCCTGATGAACGTGCCGATCCCGCCCATCTGATTGGCGATCCGGTGGAACAAGCACGGGTGCGGCAAGCGTTGTTTTGTCTGACGCCCGACCAACGTCAAGTGATCGTGCTCAAATTTCTGGAAGATTGGGATAATGAAGCAATCGCTCGCGTGCTTGATAAACCCGTAGGCGCGGTGAAATCATTACAACAGCGTGCCTTGGCGGCATTGCGGCGCACGCTCGGTGCGTGGAGATAGAAATGGAACAAGACGAAAAACCAGAACTGGAATTACGGCGGTCGCTGGATCAACTCAAGCCGGTCCCACCACGCGATCCTGACGTAACGGCACGGGGACGCGCGCAATTTCTAACCCAAGCGCGAACCCTGCGCCCAACCGTATCGGCAAAACCGTTTTGGCGTCAAATAGGGTGGAACATTTTTCCTCAAAAGGAGGTTCGTATGCCCACCGTGATGGCGTTGGTTTTGGCATTTGCCGTCGCGTTTGGTGGATCGGGCGCGGTGGCAGTTGCCGCGCAAGAGGCATTGCCTAATGATCCACTTTACCCGGTCAAACTTTGGACCGAAGACGTTCGCGTGAATCTTGCCTTCGATCAAGAAACCCGTGCCAACCTTCTACTCGATTTTGCCAATCGCCGTACGAACGAACTGGCGGTTGCCGGCGATTCAGCCGCGCTTGCCGAACAAACCATAGCGCGCGAACAAGCGCAAGTTCAAGCGGCGCTACACATCGCTGCACAGTTGGACGAGGCAGGAATGTTGCGTGTGCTAACGCGCACCCAATTGCAACTCGAACAGCAAACCCGTACAATGGAACAAATGCAATTTTCGATGTCCAGTCAAGTGCGTGAAATGATTCAAGCCCAACAAGCACTGATTCAACTCGGTCTACAAAACCACAACGAATTTCGCAATCGAGTTTTTGGCGCGCAAGACAAACTACCCCCGCCCACCTATTTTCCGCCCGCCACGTTGCCGATTACCGCTACAGTTCATATGCGCCCTACCGAATTTCCCTTGCCAACCGTCACGCGCACATTGACCATTCCCGCGCGTCCTACCGAATTGCCGCGCGCAACATTTCCACCAACGTTAACCATTCCAGCACGTCCCACCGAGTTGCCGCGCGCAACCTTTGCACCCACGCCGATTATTCCACCCAATCCTACCAATGGGAATGAACCACCGCGCGGGCAGACACCCCCGGCATCACCGCCGAATGGGGGACCTCTGGTAACGCCACCCCGCCGTCCCTAATTGTGGGCGGATCAGAAATCGGATGTTTGCAAAATCTTTTTTAGGAGGATCACAAATGCGAGTGCTACAAATTTGCGCGATTGTTTTTGCGGTAACCGCCGGGCTAGGCATCAGCGCGATTGCGACAGCCGCCCCAGCCACCTTAACCGGTGTGCCGCTTGCGTTCCATCGGCCCGCTCAACCCATTGACGATCCAACTGCCACCATCACGCCAACCGTGACGATTACACCTACGGGAACGATAACGCCAACCACCAGTGCCAATCGCGTGGCAGAGGAGATTGCAGCGAACTATGGTATCACGTTAACCAAGATTGTGGAATTACACAACACCGGCATCGGTTACGGCGAAATCGTCATCGCACTCGAGTTAGCCAAGGCGAGCGGCAAATCGCTTGAAGAAATCTTGGCGATGAAGGATCAAGATACCGGCTGGGGTGAAATTGCCCAAGCGTTAGGGATTGCACCGGGCAAATGGGGCAGCAATTTGGGTGACATTATGAGTCAAGCCAACCCCAAGAAATGGGCGACACCACCGGCAGAGGATGTTGCGCCCAAAGGGAACGTCAAACCCAAAGATGCCGCGCCGGGTAATGGCAAAGGACGCAAGTAAATCTGAATGACGATTGGGCGAGCCAACCGGCTCGCCCAATTTATTTTAGTAGGGCATTGCAAATCCCACCAGCGCGCGTATAATCAAGTTATGGCAGACCTCTTGCTGACCAACGCAAACATTTACACGCTCGATCCGGTGCATCCGCGCGCAAACATCGTCGCCTTTGGCAATGGGCGTGTGCTGGGATTCGATTCTGATGCGCTGGCGGTTTACAATCCTCTGCACGCGCAAATCATTGATGTCGGCGGTCGTACGGTCATCCCCGGCTTGATTGATCACCACATTCATTTCACGGCGTACGCCGCTAGTCTCGCGCGCGTGAATCTCGACGGTACGCGTTCGCTGGAGGAAGCGGTTGCGCGCGTTGCCGCGCGTGTTCAACGTGCTCAGCCGGGCGAATGGATTATCGGGTTGGGGTGGAATCATCTTGATTGGACGCCGTCGGTGTTTCCCACCAAGTCGTCGCTGGATGCCATTGCGCCCAACAACCCGGTTGTGCTGGATCGCAAAGACGGTCATTCGATTTGGGTAAACAGCGCGGCGTTGCGGGCTTGCCACATCACGCGCGAGACCCCTGATCCGGCGGGCGGTGTGATTGATCGCGATGCAACCGGCGAACCGACCGGCATCTTGCGCGACAATGCGATGGACTTGTTCGAAGGCAAACGCGGCTTTGATGCGGCGGCGTTGAGCGAAACCGATTTGCTGAACGCGATTCGTTCGGCGCACCAACTTGGGTTGGTGGGTATTCACAATGTTGAAGGGGCGGATTCGCTTCGCTTGTTTCAGCGATTGTCCGCTCAAGATCAACTCGCGTTGCGGGTTACGCATATGATTCCCGGTAGCCAATTGCATCACGCGCTTGCTCTGGGTCTGCGGGGCGGATTCGGCGATGAATGGCTTTGCATTGCTGGGATCAAAATGTTTGCGGATGGCTCGCTGGGATCGCAGACGGCATGGATGTTGGAACCGTTTGAAGGACAGCCGGACCATTGCGGCATTCTGACCACGCCCCTCGAAGAAATCGAAAAACTGGCGCGGATGGCAGCGCACGCTGGGATGACGGTGTGTACCCACGCCATCGGTGACCGCGCGAATCGCGAGGTGCTGAACGTGTACGAAAAATTGCGCCGCGAAAATCTGACCGTGCCACTTCGCATCGAACACGCGCAACATTTGCATCACGATGATGTGCCGCGCTTTGCCGCGCTCAACGTCATCGCTTCGATGCAGCCGATTCATTGCACCAGCGATTATCCAATGACCAATGCGTTGCTCGGCGCGCGCGGACGATACACCTATGCGTTCAAGAGTTTGCTCGCTACCGGCGCGCATGTTGTGTTTGGCAGCGACTGCCCGGTCGAAACGCTTGACCCATGGGCAGGTATTCATGCCGCTGTTACACGTGAACGCGCGAACGGCGAACCGCACGGAGGTTGGTATCCGCAAGAAAAATTATCTGTCGAGGAAGCGGTGCGGGCGTACGCCCAGCCATTAACGGTAGGTTCATTGGGGGATGCTCTAGTCCTATCGCACAATATTTTTGAAATACCGGCGCACGCCCTACGCGAGACCTGTGTGGAGTACACCATCATTGGAGGCAACGTGGTGTACTCTACCGCATGAACTTACCCTCAACTATGAAATCAGTTATTCACTGATGTTACGCTGTCAACGATTTGTTCGCCACAGAGATCAGAGTTCACAGAGGTTTCTCTGGTGTTCTCTGTGTGCTCTGTGGTAAAATCGTGTGAATTATTCATACGTGTCAAGCACACCGCGACGCATGGAAGATGAAACGCCCCAACGATCCAACGACGAAACAAACCAACGATCCAACGATGAAACGACCCAACGATCCAACGAATCCTCTTATTCTCACACCTACCCAACTTGCGCAACTGGTGACGCACGCGCGCGCCGACGCGCCCAACGAAACTTGCGGTATCATCGCCGGCAAAGAAGGACGCGCGCTCAAAGTTTTTGCTTTGCCTAACATTGCCTCCAACCCACGCGTTGAATATCATGCCGAGCCACATGCGCTACTCGAGGCGTTCCGGGAAATCGAAGCGAAGGGCTGGGAGCATTTGGCAATTTATCATTCGCATCCGGCATCGCCCGCGTACCCTTCGCCCACCGACATCGCGCGCGCCTATTATCCGGACGTGACCTATATTTTGATTTCGTTGCTGAATCCAGAGCAAGCCCTGATTCGTGCCTTTCGAATCAACGAAGGTCAGATTAGCGAAATTACGCTTGAGGTGGAAGATGAATCATCGCGAGAGAATCCGCGCTGTTCTGCGCGGCGAGCCGACCGATCACATTCCCGTTGCGCTGTGGCGCCACTTTCCCGGCGACGATCTCAAGCCGGCAACACTCGCCGCACGCGTCGTTGAGTTTCAAAGAAAATTCGATTTCGATTTCGTCAAGGTTACGCCAGCATCCGGCTATCCTTCCGAAATGTACGGCGCAACGTTTCGGACGCCAGACGCCGGCTCACCGCGCTTGCGTGAAGGGACACGCGAGCGTGCCACGCGTCCGGTGAACACGTTAGACGATTGGGGCAAGATCGTCCCGCTCGACGAAACGAATTTTGTTTTCGTCCGTGAGACGAGCGCACTCAAACTGATTCGTCAGCAAATTGGCGCTGACGTCCACATTTTGCAAACGATCTTTTCACCGTTGTATGCCGCGTGGAATCTGGCGGGCGACCGCGCGTTCGACGATTTACGCAATCAGCCGGATGTGGTACATCGCGCGATGCGCGCGCTCACCGAGACGACCATCCGTTTCGCGGTGGCGAGTTTGCGCGCCGGCGCCGATGCAATTTTCTTCGCGACGCAAATGGCAACGTCGCAATATCTCAATCTCGAAGAGCATCGCCGCTGGGCTGAACCGTACGATCGTCAAGTGTTGGAAGCGATCCGTGCCGCCCAAGCCGATTTCATTTTCTTGCACATTCACGGCTTGAACATTTTCTTCGATGAACTAACGCGCTATCCGGTGGACATCATCAATTGGCACGATCGCCGCACCGCACCATCGTTGCGAGAGGCACGCAGCAAATGGCACGGGGCGTTGGCAGGAGGCATTGACGAATGGAATGTGCTGGCCGCCTCGGTGCGCGATGCCGTGATGGCGCAGGCGCGCGATGCGATCGGGCAGACCGGCGGACGTGGATTGATCTTGTCGGCGGGGTGCGTGATTCCGGTGGATACACCAGAAGAAAATATTCGCACGGTTGTTCAAGTGGCGCGCGGATTACTGTGAAAACACGATTGGCAAGGGGGGTATTGCAAAAAGCCATAGACGCGCTATAATCTCCACTGCCTCGGCAAGTCTTTGTTGTTCTAACCAAGCATTTCTCTCATCTCCAGAGCGCACAGACCTCCCAAGGCGTTCGTGTCTAGCCAATTGCCTTTGTGTTCTCTGATGATGGGAGACCCGTGGCTGATCCCCAAGCCCAAATTGAACAACTAGAACAAACGATGGCAACGTTGGAATTGCAGCGTGCCTTGCTGGGAGACGCCGTCGTTGAAAATGCACTTGCCGCACTGCGCCAACAAATCGCCACACTCAGAACTCAGATTGGTGCACCCTCTAACGAAGAACGCCGCATCGTTACGATCCTCTTTGCCGATATTGTCGGCTCAACCTCGCTCGCCGAAAAACTCGACCCGGAAGATTGGCGTCAAATCGTCGCGGCAGTTCATACGATGGCGGGATTGGTGGTGCAACGATACGATGGCACGGTGGTCCAGTACCTGGGCGATGGGTTGCTCGCGATGTTTGGCGCGCAAACGTCCGGCGAACACGATCCTGAGAATGCCATCCGTGCCGCGTTAGCCATTCAAGCCGATTCGCTTCACGCGAGATACAAGATTCAGATGCGCATTGGTATTCACACCGGGATGATTGTGGTTGGTGAGATGGGATCAGAGGCAAAGCGTGAATTTACCGGCACCGGTGATGCGATGAATCTTGCCGCGCGATTGCAAGCTACCGCGCCCCCGGGTCATATCCTCATCTCACACGATACGTTTCGTTATGTGCGCGGAATTTTCGATGTAACTGCGCAACCGCTCCTCACGCTCAAAGGCAAAAGCGATCCCATCCAAACTTATCTGGTGCGCGGTGTTCAGGCGCGTCAATTCCAAACCACCACGCGCGGCATCAGTGGTATACGCACTCGTACGATTGGACGCGATGCTGAAATCCAGCAATTGCAATCAGCGTTCGCCCGTGCGATGCAAGAGCGTCAAGTCGTTTGGGTGCAGTTGGTAGGGGAACCCGGGATGGGCAAAAC
The DNA here is from genome assembly GCA_037440625.1 of Chloroflexota bacterium. Lineage (GTDB taxonomy): Bacteria > Chloroflexota > Anaerolineae > UBA4142 > UBA4142 > DAOTXS01. The sequence goes on along the minus strand of JBBITT010000011.1, from coordinate 6,018 downwards.
ACGCTTGCTACAAACCGTAACCGCGCAGATGTGTCCGCGTGATGCAATCGTGTTTCGTGGGCGTGCGTTTCAAGGCGACGAGCGGCAACCTTTTGCCCTCGTGCGCCGTTTGTGGTTCGATCGTTTTCAAATCGCTGAAGACGCACCCTTGGCAGACGCCGAAGCCAAATGGATGGAACAATTCCTGGTTTTGTATGGGACGGATTATGAAGAAGCCGCGCACGCGCTTGGGCTATTGGTCGGTCTCCCTTTTCGTCACAGCCCCCATATCGGTGCATTACGTGATGATCCCATTCAACTCAAAGGGCGTGCGTTTGTGGTCAGCCGGGAACTCCTTGCCAAGATTCGGACGAGCGTACCGGTGGTGGTTTTGTTTGAAGATTTGCATTGGGCAGATCCCTCATCGTGGGAATATGTGTTGCAATTGACGCCACACGATCTAACTCAGCCGAATGGTTTGCTGGTGTTGGGAACGGCACGCCCAGAATGGAAGCCACCGACTGCACTCCTGTCTAGCCGTATTTACACCCAGATTAATCTTACCGCTTTGTCGAAAACTGCCGCGCGTGAATTGGCAACCAATTTGTTGCAGCGAGTTGAAGGTGTTACGCCCGATGTCATTGAAATGATTGTTGCACGCTCCGAAGGGGTGCCCTATTTTGCAGAAGAAATCATCAACTGGTTTCTCGATCGTGGCATCATCAACGTACACCGTGAGCCGTGGCAGTTCGATCACGCGCGTTTGAAAGAATGGACTTTGCCGGCAACCTTGCAACACTTGTTGCTCACCCGTCTTGGGTCACTGCACGAATCCGAACGGCGTGCGTTGCAATGTGGGGCGATCTTTGGGCGGAATTTTTGGGAAGGGGGTTTGGCGGCGTTGGGTGCGCCGGCAAGTAATGCCGTACTGACCGAATTGCAACCGCGTCATTTTGTGATGCGGCAACCCGAATCCTCGTTTGCCGGTGAGATCGAGTGGAGTTTTCATCACACGTTGTTGCACGAGGTTACCTACGAAAGCGTTCTCAAACGTGAGCGGCCCGCGTTGCATCGCGCGGCGGCGCAATGGTTGGAAACGCAAGCGCGTCAAGCCAATCGTTTGGACGAGTTTGTGGCGACGCTGGCTGAACATGCGGAGCACGCCGGCGAGGTGCGCCAAGCCGCCGAATGGTACATTCGCGCGGGCGATCACGCGCGGACCCGGAGCGCCATGGTCGAAGCGCTTCGCTTCTTTGAGCGCGCCGTGGAACTATTGCCATCCGATGATCTGCAACGTCGCTGGTATGCCATGCTGCGCCGCTCGGATTTGATTGGACGGATGGGCAACTCGCAAGCCCATCGCGAGAGCGTACTACAATTGCTCGAGTTAGCCGGCAAACTGGGCGATGCACAGTTGGCTGCCGCACATTATCGTTTGGGAATTATCTTTGATCACGAAGCCAATTACAAACTTGCTGTCCAAGAGTACGCGGTTGGGATCAATGCCGCGTGGCGTGCCGGCGATCATGCCTTGGGGACCTTGATTTTGGGCGCCCAAGTCATTTGTCAGGGGCGGCTGGGAGACGCGAGTGCCGCGCAGGCTACGGTGGATCAGATATTGAGACGCGCGTACGAGGTGGATGAAAAAACTTCAGCCCAAGTGTTGAGTAACCTCGCCGTGTATTATATTGAACACGGCGATTATGCCCAAGGGGCACATTTTCATAATGAGCAAGTGGTGTTAGGGCGCCGCTTGGGTGATCGGTACGCGGAGGGGCACGCGTTGAACAATTTGGGGTACACGTATCTCTGTCTAGGAATGTTCGACGCCGGGCGTCAAGCGTTGGAGCAATCGCTGGCAATGTATCGCACCATTGGTGTCCGGCGCGAAGCGGTGTATGCCGGTTTGAATTTGGGGCTGGCGCATTGGCGGATGGGCGAAAGCCAAGTCGCATTGGAATGGTTGGAAAAAATGGAACGTGAAACGGTCACATTGAACGACTCGTTTGGGCGCGCCGCCGGGCTGGTTTATGTGGGCTTGGTTCAGGAAACCGTGGGGGATCATACACGCGCGCGCGAATGTTTTAGTCAAGCCAGTGAACTGTATGACCAGATTCGAGTGCAGGGTTATGCTATGGATGCATGGGCTGGCTTGGCCAGAGTCGCGCTCGCCGAGGGAAAGCTTTCCGAGGCATACGCGAGTGCGATGAGGGTGTGGGATTTCTTGCAACATAATGGTGCGCAAGGAATGGAATTTCCAATACGTGCCTATCTAACGTGTGCGGATGTTTTCGCTGCGGTGGGTGAATCCGAAAGCGCGCGCGCCGCCGTGGAGGAGGGCTATCGCGAATTAAATCAACGAGTGAACAAGATAAGCCATGTTCAGTGGCGCCAGTCTTTTCTGGACAACGTGCCCGAGCATGACCAGATCGTACAAAAAGCAAAACGGTTTGCCACGTTGCCGGCAAATCGTCTCAAAACAAAGGAGTGAGTCAATATGTCTGCGCACGAACATGTTCCGCCTCGGCGTGATAATAATCCTACCGATATCAAAGATGCGACGGGTAAGGTTACGCACAAGGCACATTCATTCAAGGATCAAGGGAACAACACGGTGGTCATCGTCGAAGCGCCGGTGGGTTATATGCCCGCGGCAGAGGCGTGGAAACCGGCGTGGGATACCCAACCGAATGCGCCGCGCATCAAGATCATCAACTTGGTCTTGCGCGATGGGAACGGCAAAGCCGTAACCGGCTTTGGCGGCGCATCATTCCGATTGCGTATCAAGAAACTGAACAAGTATGCCAAGGTCAAGTACTATAATCTTGATCTGGGCCAATGGGTCGAATTGACGCCGTCGAATGACGAGTTTGTATTCGAAAGTACCCAATGGTGGACTGATCCGCCGGTGGGCGGCGATCCGTTCTAATCCCAGTAAACACGCGTCAGTCGTTGATTGACGCGTGTTATTTATCCGGCCACTTGTTGACGCGGACGATATTGAATCGCCTCTGCCAGATGCGGCGTTTCGATCGGGTCGCTCTCTGCCAAGTCGGCAATCGTGCGCGCGAGTTTGAGGATGCGATGATACGCGCGTGCGCTCATTTGCATTTGTTGCATCGCCGCGCGCAATAAATTTTTCCCCGATTCGCCCACCACACAATATTCGCGTACCTCGGCGGGTCCCATATCGCCGTTACATTGCAGGTTCGTTCCGGCAAAACGTTGACGTTGTCGCTCGCGCGCTTGCTCGACACGCGCGCGGATCGTTTCCGATTTTTCGCCAAGTCGGTCGCCGGCTAACCTGTCGTAATCCACGCGCGGCACTTGGATGTGAATGTCAATCCGATCAAGCAAGGGACCGCTGATCCGTTTTTGATATCGCAACACAGTGGAGAGCGAACAGGTACACTCTTTGACCGGATCGCCAAAATTTCCGCAGGGACACGGATTCATTGCGGCGATCAGCATAAAGTTTGCCGGGAAGGTGAGCGAGCCGGAAGCGCGCGCAATCGAAACGGTCTTGTCTTCGAGGGGCTGTCGTAAAACCTCAAGCGACCTTGTATCAAACTCTGGCAGTTCATCCAAGAATAGCACACCACGATGCGCGAGCGAGATTTCGCCCGGGTGGGGCCAGCGTCCACCGCCCACCAAGCCCGCGTGGCTAATCGTGTGATGCGGTGCGCGAAAGGGCCTATGCCGAATCAGCGGTGAATCGCTAGGCAACATATCGTTGACGGAATAGATGCGGGTAACTTCGAGGGCTTCTTCCAAGGTCAGGTTGGGCAGAATCGAAGGGAGCGAACGCGCCAAAAGTGTTTTGCCGGCACCGGGCGGACCGATCATCAGCACATTGTGTTGCCCCGCCGCGGCAACTTCGAGCGCGCGTTTGACGTGCTCTTGTCCCCGGATTTCGGCAAAATCGGTAGCGTAGGGAGGGGCTGTTGCCGGTTCAAACGCGTGGATCAGACGATAAGGCGCAATCGGCTGGAGTTGGTTCAGATGTGCCACGAGTGCGAACAAGGTTTCAATCGGATAGACCGCGAGCCCGGGGATAAGGGCGGCTTCGGGCGCATCGCTGGCGGGAACGAACAGGGCGTCGAATCCTTTTTCACGGGCGAGTGCCGCCATCGGCAGGACGCCGTTGGTGTGGCGCACAATGCCGTCCAAAGACAATTCGCCGATGATCAGCGTACGCGAGAGATCGGTATGCAATTGTTCCGAAGCCATCAACAACCCAACCGCGATGGGGAGATCGTACGCCGGTCCTTCTTTGCGGAGATCGGCAGGAGCCAAGTTGACAGTGATACGTTTGTTCCAAGGATAGGTGAGGTTGGAATTTTTGATCGCAGCACGGACGCGTTCACGCGACTCTTGCACAGCGGTGTCGGGCAAGCCAACAATCGTAAAGCCGGGTTGGCCATTGGAAATATCTACTTCGACATCGACGAGCGCACCATCGAGTCCGACAACCGCGCAAGAGGTAACTTTGGCAAGCATTTATGTCTCCAACCGAGAAAGGAATTTTGATTCAAGAAGGGCGTCCAACGCGAACGGTTCTGATTGTACTCGGACAGGTAGAGATGTCAATTACAATCTGAGTTGCAATGCATGGAGCAATAAGGAGAACTTGCAACTGCGTTCGTGTTACAACCTTGTCTGGAGAATGCAAGTCATTCACCGGAACTCGCAAGTTTTTGGCGTTTCGTTCAATGTGGGATATAATATGGAAAAGTTATTAGAATTCCAAAGGTGTTGACGCCTTGAAACATTGCTCGATGTTTCAAGGCGTTTCTTGTTCGAGGAGGACGCAATGAAAGCCGACCATGAAATTCTGACTCCATCGCAACGATGGATTGGACCCTTGGCAACCATCATCGCCATGTTCGTGTTGCTTTGGTTTTTCACAATGCATCAATGGGCAAATACCGGGTATTTCACCGACGCGTTCGGAACCATTGAGATGTTGGCATTGTATGTTCCAATTTTGGTTTCGTTTGGCGCGCCGATTGCGCGACTGGTGAGCGGCCGGCAAAATCCTGCGCGTCCGTTTGAAGCGGCAATGAATATTTCATTGGCGCTTGGGTCGCTCTGGCTTGCCATCGTCTTCCCTTTCAATTTCGCGCACCTCGCTGATGTTTTGCCCCCAGCGGTTCGTTTTGTTTTATCTTGGATCAACAATGATATTGGCAGATTGGTTTTGATTCTCCAAGTGAGCATTGGTATCGTCTTGGCACCGTGGACGCTTGTTACATTCTTCTCGGCTCGCCGACGCGAATCTGCTCGATGAAAGGATCTCACCATGGCTAATCTGATTCTGGTTGCGTTCTCGACGGTTCACGGTTCAACGCCTCAAGTCGCCGAAAAAGTTGCGGCAACGTTGCGTGAACAAGGACTTGAGGTTGATTTGCAGCCCGCCAAGCAAGTGCGAACCGTTGATCCCTATCAAGCGGTCGTACTGGGTGCGCCGCTCTATATGTTTCACTGGCACAAGGACGCACTCCATTTTTTGTCCAAACATCGCAACGCGCTGGCGCAAAAACCTGTGGCAATTTTCGCGCTCGGTCCCGTCAACAACGTGGAAAAAGAATTTATAGACGCGCGCGCGATGCTCGACAAAGAACTGGTCAAGTTTGCGTGGCTTAAACCGGTGGCTATCGAGATATTTGGTGGGAAACTGGATCCACCTCATTTTCGTTTCCCATACAATCTCATTCCTGCCATGAACAAGATGCCTGTGAGCGACATTCGCGATTGGACGGCAATTCAAGCTTGGGCTAGCGAATTGCCGACGAAGCTTCACGTCGTTTGACCATCGCTTATTTGCTCTTGTCCACGTTGTTGCGTCATGACTGCTGACAGGCGCAACGTTTCAGGCAATTGGGCATCTGATGTCATTGCGAGGCGCGTCCCGAGCGAAGCAAGGGATCAGCGCCGAAGCAATCTTTCAAAGCGGTCTGAGACGCTCGGCGGCTTCGCCGCTTCGCGGCTCGCCATGACATGCGGGGTCTGACTTTTGAGAAGCCGTGACGCCGCTGC